>NZ_JAUBQX010000023.1:0-98796 GCF_036701505.1 Microcoleus sp. Pol11C2 | reverse complement strand
TTATTCATTTTTTTTGTCATAATCAAGTATTGCATATAATTGTACCGTACTCATGATAATGATTTAGGATTGCTATATCGAAAATACATACAGTTGCCACTTGACTCAAATTTGTAATTCCCATGAAGCGCGGATTTGAGATGAAGCGGTTATAGTGCGATCGAGGCTAAAGGGCGAGATCCTTTTCCACGAGCATTTGAGTTAAAAGTAGACGCAATATTCGGTCATAGTTGAGTGAATTTAAATCATCTATGATAGCAATCCTATTTCAGTGGTGAACAATTTTTATGCCCAGCACGCGAGCGAGTCGAGGTGGGGGTTTTAACGATTTCCCCCCTTCCCCTTCTAGTTAAAAATCCCTCAGTTGAGCAGTTTGAACGGCAACTTCTTTAATCTGGGCACCGCGGCGCACCTTCAGTTCCAGAATTTGACCGATTTTGCTGTTTTCCACCAAATTTTGCAACTGTTCGGGCTCAGTCACTCCCTCACCGTCAATTTCAACGATGACATCCCCCTTGCGAACCCCTGCTGCCTCAGCAGGCGTATTTGGCACAACTCGCATCACTAACACCCCTTTCACTTCCGGCACAATTAAAGGAGCATTGGGGTCAGAATTATTCTCTCTGGCCATTTCAGGAGTCAAAGCAATCATCTGAATCCCCAAAAACGGATGGCTGACTTGTTCTCCCTTGGCTAACTGCGCGTAGATGGCCTTGGCTTTGTCGATCGGAATCGCAAAGCCAATACCCATTGCGTCGGCTCGAATCGCCGTGTTGATGCCAATCACTTCTCCTCTGCTGTTTAACAGCGGGCCACCGGAATTGCCGGGATTGATGGCGGCGTCGGTTTGAATGAAATCGAGCCGCTTGTCGGGAATGCCGACGGCTGCACTGGAGCGTTTGAGGGTGCTGATAATGCCCAAGGTGACGGTGTTGTCAAATCCCAGGGGGTTGCCCACGGCGATCGCCCAATCTCCCACTTTCACCGCGTCAGAATCTCCCAAGGTGGCCGTCGGCAGGTTTAATTGCTTGGTATTAATTTTGACAACAGCCAAATCTGTTACTTCGTCAGTACCTTGGACTTCTCCTGGAAATGTCCTGCCGTCGTTTAGGGTGACAGTCACTCGATCGGCTTTGTCAACTACGTGAGCGTTGGTTAAAACAATCCCGCTTTTGTCAATGATGAAGCCAGAACCTTGACCGCGTAAGCGTTCTTGTCTGGGGGTCATGCTGCGTAAATCTTCTCCCAAAAATCTACGGAAGAATGGGTCTTCCATTAAGGGGTCGAGGTTGCGACTGACAGTGCGCTCGGTATCAATGCGGACAACTGCCGGCCCGACTCGATCAACTGCCGCCGTCACAAAACTGCCGGTATCCCCCGGCAGTTCCCCGCCCCGTAGTGCTAACAGTTGCGGATTCGGGGGAGTGGCTGGGAAATTCTGGAACTGTAAGTTGGGCGGATTTGTGCCATCAGCGGCGGCAGCGGGTGCAGCATTGATTGTTAAAGCACTCAGGGCGATCGTCATTCCTAAAATTAGGGCGAACCAACGAGCACTGATTCGAGGTGCGGGGCGAAAAAACTTAAATAGTCGCATAGCGTCAATCTTTGTTAGTCTGGGTTAGTCTGGTAAACGTGTGCGATCGTGCGGACTCAATAATCTGCCACTATGAAGATCCTAAATATATTTAGACAGTTACAATACATGAGTCACGAACCCGCACCAACTCAACCTATTCTGAATTCTAACTTTTAAATTTCCTTCGTAACCCCCATGATTGTATCTGATACTTCTACTGACAAATCCTTGCCCTCAAATTCCCACCACCATCACGACGATAAATCAGTCCACCCTCACCATCACGATGAAGAATCGATGCGGCGGCTGGTAAATCGCTTGTCTCGGATTGAGGGACACGTCCGCGGCATTAAAACAATGGTGCAAGAAAACCGTCCCTGTCCCGAAGTTCTCGTGCAAATTGCTGCGGTTCGAGGCGCGCTCGATCGCGTGGCGAGAATCATTCTTGACGAACACTTAACAGAGTGCATTGCCCGAGCCGCTAAAGAAGGTAATATCGATACGGAAATCGAAGAGTTGAAAGCCGCTTTGGATCGGTTTTTGCCTTAGCCTCTGCCAATTTTTACATCCAT
Source organism: Microcoleus sp. Pol11C2 (assembly GCF_036701505.1). Taxonomy (NCBI): domain Bacteria; kingdom Bacillati; phylum Cyanobacteriota; class Cyanophyceae; order Oscillatoriales; family Microcoleaceae; genus Microcoleus; species Microcoleus sp. Pol11C2. The sequence continues at coordinate 96,648 of NZ_JAUBQX010000023.1, read as the reverse complement.
ATAACAAAACCTGCAAATTAGACAAAACTTGCAAGCTATGATTTATGGCGAATTTTTTGAGCATCTTTCAAAAACACGGGAAAACCATCCAATCTTCTCCCCCTCACCCTCATTGCCACAACATATAATTTATATGCTCAGCAGTTTAGGAGAGCGAGTTGTGTGAAAAAAGAATTAGTCAGGTTTGTCGTGATTACGCAACTCCTCAAAATCTTCAAAAGCTGACGGGAAACAATTAGATAATCGGTGCTTAATCCGACTTAGTATGAACTGTCTAGACTTTCGTCAGCTTGGCTTTTAGGTGGTATCTGACTGTTGCATAAACGGCTTTATAGGAAGCTTGGATGCTGTATTCCTGCTGCAACCACTCTTGAATCTCTCCATAGCTTTTAAAACCTTCCTGGGGGTCGCTGAGGCGCATTGCCAAACTAGCGCGGGCCAGAGGAGGAATGGCCGGCTTACGGCCGCCGCTGTGCTTTGTTTCGAGGAGTCCTTCGAGTCCGTCAGATCGGTACTTTCTCAGCCACCGCTGCACTGTAATTCGATTGACCCCGATCGTCATTGCCAATTCTTTAACTGTCTTAACATGACAAATTTTGAACAGGTAAAGTGCTTGAATTTTTTGAAATCCGCTGGCTGTTTTTTGTTCAGTTAACAGGTTTTTTAGTTCTTCAATTGTCTCTGTGATGCTAAGCTTACATACTCCAGCCATATCAATTACCTCAAGATTCGCGTTCTACAATACCTTTGTTGGACAATGGAGCCAAAGCTGCTCCTATCCTAAATGCTGACCTTTTGTTGGCCCTGAAGCCATACAAAAGCGATCGTTCTCATTAAACTTTTTCCTTCCGGGAGGCACTCAGACGCTCAGAAACCGCATTATTTTACCCTGGAGCAAGGTGGCAACGATTTTTTTTGGTAAAAAACCCGGTTTCGGGGTCAGTTTTGTATTTGATGGACAAGCGTCATTGCTAATACTGATAGCCGTTAACCGATCGACTCTAAGATTAGCGGCAATAGGTGACTCTTAAGGAATACCATTTATTCTTTTATTGTTAAACATCTATCATGGTTTTCCTGGTATCTATTGGTAATTTTTGCGAACGTATGGGCGATTTTTAGTCATTAGGTTCTAGCAAACAGGCGAATGTCTCTACACCAGCGATCGCATTTTTATACAGACATTCCCCTACTCCCAGAAGTACATTTCTGGCTTTCGCTGTGCGAGAAATCTTGATATATCAACACTCTCATCACCCGGAGTGGGTAGCGCCGAGTGACATTGCAACCTACTTTCACAGCAAGCGGGCAAGTATCCGTGAAACTACTGGCTTTATCGCCAATTGAGTAAAACACGACGAGGGTGGCATTGTCAATTTCTCAGCATTACAGTATAAGTATCGGCTATTTTTGCCCGCCTGCTGTGATCGAAAGCCGAGTTTCTATGTGATCCTACTAGCATTTTTTTGTGATCTTAGTCACACGAATACTCAGTAAGCTCAACTACCCACAAAAAGTTATGGGTAGTTGAGCACTTTCCACCTCAAATCTTGCAGATTGAGGGAAGTCTCACCCTGGGTGTGAATCTTTCAGAATCTAAAATTGCAGAACATCCGGTGTAACCAGCTTGCTGACAGTATTCTTCATTTAAAAGGTGTAGAGAAGCCACAATGAACGTTGACGAACTGCTCAAGCTATATGCAATAGGAGAAAGAAATTTTAGCGGGGTCTACCTGCACGAGGTCTACCTCTACGAAGCAGAATTGATAGGAGCCAATCTGTATGAAGCCGACCTGATAGGAGCCAATCTCAGCAAAGCCAAACTTAACAGAGTCAATTTTGGCAAAGCCAATTTGTGCAAGATTAATTTGAGCAAAGCAGACTTAGGTGGAGCCGACCTCACAGAAGCACTTTTAGTTGAAGCTAACCTGCATCGAGCTGAGTTGATGGGAGCGAATCTCAGTAAAGCAGACTTGAGCGGAGCTTCCCTGATCCAAGCAACTTTAATTGGAGCCAACATATCTAGGGCAACACTCAGTCATGCAGACTTGCACGGAGTAAATCTTTACGGAGTAAACTTGCGTAGGGCGGTACTCACAGAATGCGATTTAATTGGCGCAAACTTGAGCAAAGTAGACCTTAGCGGAGCCGACTTAATGGGGGCGAGTCTAATTAGGGCAGACTTGACTGAAGCGATTTTAAGTGCGTCAGACTTAAGCGGAGCAAACCTGTTGGGAGCAAACCTTACAAAAGTTAACTTGAGCGGAGTATATCTTAAGGGTACAACGATGCCCGACGGCACGATTCACGACTAATTTATTTGTTAATTTTTATGGTTGCCGAGAACAGCGGCTAAAGGGTAATGAGTAATTCATTACCCTAATTTATTGGCAGCGAAATCTTTATTTGACATTCAGGTAAGGCCGAGAACTTCAATGTAGGGTGCTGATGGCGGACAGAACTCCTACATACGGCAAGTCAAAAGATTTGTTGGGTGAACTTGTGTTATGGTGATTTTCAATTGCTTCGATAAAAGCTATTTTAGATTTAATATTTTGGATTTTGGACGGTTAAAATGAAACTCAGAATCTTCGCTGCTGCAACGCTGCTAAGCGCGATCGCCCCGATCGCTCCTGCTGCAGCCGAGAACATCCAACACACGCAACAATTACTAGCCACCCGACAGTGTCCCAACTGCGACCTCAGCAGTGCGGGCTTGGTTTTAGCAAACCTAACCGGAGCCAATCTCAAAGGTGCGGACTTGAGGTTGGCTAACCTCAGTCGAGCCAACCTGACGGGGGCTGACCTCAGCGGTGCCAACCTCAGCGGCACTAGCCTGTTTGGCGTCAACCTGACAGGGGCGAACCTCAGCGGTGCCAACCTCAGCGGTGCTGACTTGAGAAGTGCCTATCTCAGCGACGCCAATTTGCTCAACGCCAACTTAACTAACGCGCAACTGCTCGGAGTTAGAGGAATGCCAACCAATATCGGCACCGCTGAAGACTTCTACCGCTTGGGAGTGCTGGAAGCTCAAGCAGGAAACTACAGAAACGCCATTGATTATTACAATCAAGCCCTGAATCTGAAATCGGATTTAGCAGCCGTTTATTTTGCGCGCAGTATGTCTCGCGCTGACTTGGGAGACTTCGCCGGCGCGGCTCAAGACGCTGCAATAGCAAACCAACTCTTTGCAGCTCAAGGAAATCCGCAAGGTCAGGAGTTGTCAAAGCAGTTAGGCGAAGCCATTGTTGCACGTCAAAAGCCTACGGAACCCCGCACTTCCAGCCGGGGCGACTTTATGAGTCTTCTCGGTTCGATCGGTTCTGTGCTGGTGAAGTTGATCTTGCCTTGACGGTTACCTAATTCAGGGGAATCTCGATCCAGAACTCTGTACCATGACCGGGTACAGAAACACACTTAAGTACGCCTTGGTGTTTCTCAACTACAATTTGGTAACTGATAGACAGTCCTAAACCCGTGCCCCGACCGACGGGTTTAGTAGTAAAAAACGGATTAAATATGTGAGAGATTAACTCTTGGGGGATGCCGTGACCATTGTCGGCAATGCAAATTCCTACCGTTTTTTCATCGATTAATTCAGTGCGAATCCGAATGCAAGGGGATGGGAAATCAGGAATCAAACGCTCGGTGGTGGCATTTATATCTCCTGACTCGATAGGCCGTATTTGGGAGCTTAAATGTGTCGCCGCTGCACTTGCCGCTTTCAAGGGAAGATTTATAACTCGCTCTTTTTTTCCCATTTCTAGGGCGTCAAGGGCATTACCGATCAGATTCATAAATACCTGATTGAGCGAGCTGGCATAGCATTCTACTAAGGGCAAATTGCCGTATTCTTTAATAATTTCTACGGTGTTGCGCTCGGAGTTGGCTTTGATCCGGTGCTGCAAAATCAACAGGGTACTGTTGATGCCCTCGTGAATGTCAACGGCTTTTTTCTCGGCTTGATCGGTTCTGGAAAAATTACGCAAAGATACAACTAACTGGCGGATGCGCTCAACTCCAACTGTCATGGAACCCAAAATCTTTGGCAAATCTTCGGCAAGAAACTCGATGTCGATTGCTTCGGAGCACTCGCTAATTTCTGGGTTGGGATTGGGGTAGTGCTGGCGGTAGAGTTCCACCAAGCAGAGCAAATCTTTGGTGTATTCGCTGGCGTGGGACAGATTGCCGTAGATAAAGTTAACGGGGTTATTGATTTCGTGGGCGACTCCGGCCAGGAGTTGTCCGAGACTGGACATTTTTTCGGTTTGAATCAGTTGGGCTTGGGTATTGTGCAGTTCTGTGACTGTTTTAGCTAGCTGTTCGGCTTTTAATCGCTCGGCAGTTGCTGCGTTGAGACTTTCTTGATAAAGTTCTGCTTGGTGAATGGCGATCGCAGCTTGAGCCGCTAAATGTTGCACCAATTCCTGTTCTGCTGTTTGCCAAACTCTCGGCCCCGAACACTCATGGGCAATCAACAACCCCCACAATTGGGAATCTTTGCCTCTCATCGGCACAATTAAACTTCCTCTCACCTGCAACTCTTCCAAAAATTCGCGGTGACAGGGTGTTAAATCCTCAGTATAAATATCATTAATTGCTCGCACCCCTCCGGCTCGATAAAAGCAGTCTGAGAATTCGGGAAAGCATTGTTGTGGAGATGTGATACCTAAAATTGACCGCCACTGGCCGCAAACAGCTTCGACAACTACCTCGCCCTGTTTGTCGGCTGCAAATTGGTAGATTACCGTGCGATCGGTATCCAACAAAACTCTGACTTCTCGCACAATAGTTTGCAGTATGATTTTTAAATCTAAGGTGCTGCGAATCTGGTCTCTAACTCGCGTCAATACTTTGGCAAAGTCCAAGGATTGTTGCAATTGGGCGGTGCGTTCTTGAACTTGGCGCTCCAAGTTGGCATTCAGAGTCTGCACTTCTTTATAAAGAACGTACTGCCCAATTGCCGAACAAAATTGGCTGCCTATAGCTAAAGCTTGCTCAATTTCCTCGTACTTCCACTCGGGCGACTGACCTTTTTTTATTTCTCGCCAGAGTTCAAAGGATTGTCTGGGAAGGGTTTGTGCAGCGCTGGTGTCAAAGCGCCCCGCCCACATTGTTTCGGTATCTATTGCATTGCGAAAAATGGTCAAACAGCCGACTACTTGTTGTTTATAGTGGAGGGGAATTACCAGCAAACCCCTAATTTTAGTAGATTGGAAAGCGGGAACTAAAACTCTAAATAGAGGTTCTTTGTATAAGTCAGTAATTATCAAAACTGGGAATTGACAGTTAGTAAAAGTTGAAATTCTGGAAATTTCTTCACTATTTTTCAATCCTTTGGTTAGCCATTCATGCCAGAGGGGATGAGCTTCGATAGCCTTAACTTTTTCCCAATTGGGAAGTGTCGGTTGTTCTCCTGTGGTGAACAGTTCAAAGGTAGCCTCGCGGTGGGTCGGGGCAATTGCCAATTCTCCTTCAATCTTGGGAACGGATAACTTTTCACCGTTGATTTTCGACTGGTTGAGATAGAGTCTGCCACCGCTGCCGCCCAAAGCGGTGACGGTGGCTTCTAAACCCTGTTGCAGTTGAATGTTGACGTGACCGTACAACAGGGCTGCTATGCGGCTCACGGTAGCTTCGCGGGCGGCTTGAGAGCGGGTTTGCTGGAGGAGGAGCGCGTGGGCTATAGCGCTAGACAATTGATCTGATACGAGCTGAACTACTTCTAAATCTGCTGGTGAGATATTGAGGGGCGCAGAGTGGTGAGACACTAAAAGTCCCCACAGTTCGATGTGAATTTTTTGATTATTTCCTGGCTCGTATCGAGTCAGACACGTGGCCGCCTCGCAGATATCTGTTTTGCTGTTTGGCGACGCGATCCTACGGTGCAAAATCGGCACGACTAAGGAAAATTGCACTCCCATTGCCATCAGGTAAGCGGTGTGGCAAGGATCGAGCGCTCGGTAGTGCATCTCCTCCTTTACTAAAGGTTGACCGGTGTCTGCTGCATCGAGGGGACTCAGGACGATCGTCCCTGAGTTAACATCTATTATTGTCCGCTGGCGCAAAGCGACATACATCTCTCGGGCGCTCGCGGGAATGTCGTCTGCTGGAAAGTGGAGTCCTTTCAAGGAAGGGAGACAGTTGTTATTAATTGACTCGGCAACAACTTCTCCACTTCCGTCGGCACTAAACCTGTAAATCATAATGCGATCTGTTTTCAAAAAAGACCGCACTTCTGCTACCGTACTTGTTAAAATATCTTCTAATTCTAGAGATTGGCGGATGCGTTCAGTTATCCGCCGTATCAAAACTTCTCTGTCTAGTTTATAATGTAATTCTTCCGTATTTTCTGTGAGTTGCATAAATCTCCTTTTGTACTTATACAATGATAATAAGAAGTTTTGATGTGCTGTTGGAGCGTTCAAACTCAAATGGCTCACCCTGAGTTTTTGACTCAACCGATCTGTACAATTAATCGGTGGCGCATGGGTGAGAGACGACGGCGTATCGCCTCGGGTGGGCTGGGGCAAGTAAAATCTGCGATCGCGCCAGTTTAATCCTTGCCTTCAACAGGCAGAGCGACTCAAGCAAATAATTATTATTATTTTAATGCTCTTATAAATTTCTCGCAATCTTCAACTCTCACTATGAGAATTCTTCATTGTTAGGATAACTTGACATTTGTTGTATAACTTCATATAATGATAATTAACGAAAGAATTTGAGTTTCTATCAGTGCGCAAAGCGCTGACCAATTTCTTGGCGCACGCTCATCAGAATTTTACCCAAATGATTTTCACCGGTTCGGTCCCAGCCACAGCCCCAGTAGTAATCCGTTGGCGAATCCTCGACAATCACTCGATCCCCTGTGGCGAGTAGAATCGCTTGAATGTCTGTATGAGCGAGAAACTTAGTTAAAACTGCTTCGCGCATAATGGGAATTTTCACCGCTTCCCAATCATCGCGAATCCGGTGGTTGGGATCTCGACCTAGTTTAGCGGCTTCTTGAGGAGTTGCTACGGCTTGAATCGCCGCCACTAATCTTTTATCCGTGCTGACAAATTTTTGGGCTTGATAGTAATGTTCCACAGTCAACCAATATTGACCGTGGAGAGAAATCTCGTGTAGTGAAAAATTAGAAAAGCAGCCGTAAGGCTCCTCTACTTTATAAAAGTAAATTATCATTAGATTTGAGATTTTATATTTTACAGGATGTAGGTAGAATGTAATTATTTAAGCTGCCCCTGAAGCGCCTTACCGCGCTCTTAGTAACGTGTCAAACCACTTGTTGCCTCCAGGAGTATTTGAGATTGATTGTATAAGTAGCGCGGGGCTTGTACTAAAAACTCCTCGCATAGACTTTATTTAAAATAGCAGGTACGCTTTTAAACCCAGTTTATTGGAAAAAAGCGGGTTGGGCAAGTAAAAATCTAGGAATCAACAGGCTTTCTGAGGAATAAGCTGTTGTGCATTTAAGTTTTGTGTTGAGGGCGGGCTTTCCGGCCCACTCCACAAGAGTGAAAATTTATTGAGCCATGCAATTTAAAGGCGGATTAGCTTAGTGCGTAATTCCTATTTTTAAATTAAGGATTAAGAATTTGAAATCAAGAATAAGCAATGAGGATTTAAGAGTATTTATTATTCCCTCTTCCTTCATTATAAAACGGCCTCAGAAGAATGAAAAGCACGGTTAGCGATATCGGCATAACGCAGTTCGCTACACAAAATTTTGCTGATCAACTGAGTAGTCCTCGGAAAGTGGAGGCCCGCTTGATAAACCGCTCCTGTAAACTGATAGAAGGCTCGGGCCAAGCGACTAGCCCAAACCATATCAGTGTTGCATTCTTGGGCGATCGATTGAGTGTACGGCTCCTTAGCGTTGTCGGCACCTCCAAGAGCTAGATCAATCTCCTCAGCAGCCTTAAATCCGCTAACAATGGCAGGACGAATTCCTTCACCGGACAACTGGTAATGGGTGATTGGTCATGGGACAGGAGGAATTGGTAAGTTAATGAGTGTTAAATCTTGAGTTTTTAACTTACAACTCACAAATCATTAAGCGTTTGCTCGTTGTTCGCGGCCGTATCTCGGCAATCTCAAAACTATTCCTATTCCCCCTGCCAAATTACCGATTCCCTAAACAGTCGTGATATCTTTCTCTTTCGCTGCCAGAACTTCTTCTATTTTGCCAATGTACTTGTCCGTCAGCTTTTGAATTTTATCTTGTAAGTCCCGGGATTCATCTTTAGAGATATCGCTGCTTTTTTCCTGCTTGCGAATTGAGTCAACGGCATCGCGGCGGATATTGCGAATTGCAACTTTACCTTCTTCAGCAAACTTCCCGGCCATTTTGACAAATTCTTGGCGTCTGTCGCTCGTCAGCGGCGGAATGTTCAAGCGAATAACTGAACCGTCGTTGTTGGGAACGAGTCCTACATCGGACAGGGAAATTGCTTTTTCGATCGAGTTGAGCGCTGTGCGATCGAACGGTTGAATAGTAATCGTAGTCGCATCCGGGGTGCCGATGTTGGCAAGGGATTTGATCGGAGTTGGAGAGCCGTAGTAGTCTACCATGACTCGATCGAGGAGAGAGGCGTTGGCCCGTCCCGTCCGAATAGTATTAAAAGACCGTTGAGTAGCCTCAACTGCCTTTTGCATATGATCTTCTGCGTCAGCTAACTTCACAAAAACCTCCGACAAGAGTTCCAATAGATTCTCCCATTACAGCTCGGTAGATGTTGCCCGACACCGAGAGGTCAAATACCATAATAGGAATATTATTTTCTTTGCAAAGGGCGATCGCCGTACTGTCCATCACCCGCAAATCTTGATTCAAGACGTGGGCATAGGTGAGGGTTTGATACCTGCGCGCGTTGGGGTTGAGGTGGGGGTCGGAATCGTACACCCCATCTACCTTAGTAGCTTTAAAAATCACCTCTGCATCAATTTCAGCCGCCCGCAAAGCGGCTGTAGTATCAGTAGTAAAAAAAGGGTTGCCAGAACCGGCACCAAAAATCACTACTCGTTTTTTTTCGAGGTGGCGAATTGCCCGCCGCCGGATGTAGGGTTCAGCTACTTCTTGCATGGCGATCGCCGATTGCACCCTCGTTGGCACTCCTGCTTGTTCCAGGGCATCCTGCAAAGTGATAGCATTCATCACCGTCGCAATCATGCCCACATAATCAGCCGTTGCCCGATCCATCCCTGCCGAAGCCGCTTTCACCCCGCGAAAAATGTTGCCGCCACCGACAACAATCGCGATTTGAATGCCTTGCGACACGACTTTGGCAACTTCCTGGGCGATCGACTGAACGACTACCGGATCGATGCCGTAGCCCAAGCTACCCATAAGCGCTTCACCGCTGAGCTTCAGCAAAACTCGCTGATAAACCATCCCCATGCCGCCACTATTTTTTTACTCTTTTTGCCTCCACCATAAGATACCAGTACGGGTGCATTTTGAACATCAATTACCCAGAACAGACCCAAAAGTCTGTTCCAGAACAGTTGACTGAGAACGGTTGACTAAATTTAATCCTTGGGGACGAAATTAAGAGCAGCAGAATTCATGCAGTAACGCTGACCGGTAGGTTTCGGCCCGTCGTTAAATACGTGACCGAGATGAGCGTCGCAAACAGCGCACAGTACCTCTGTTCGGCGCATGAACAAGGTGTTATCCGACTCGCACTTGACATTTTCTTCGCTAACGGGAGCGTAGAAACTCGGCCAACCGGTACCGGAATCGTACTTTGTTTCTGATTTAAATAGCTCTGTGCCGCAGCAAATACACTTATAAGTTCCTGGTTTTTTGTTGTCGTGATATTCGCCGCTAAAAGCTCTTTCGGTTCCTTTTTTGCGGGTGACTTTAAATTGTTCTGGCGTGAGTTGTTGTTGCCATTCAGCGTCGGTTTTTTTAAATTTTTCAGTCATGATTAGAGGTTGGGTTAAGATGTATTTAGCTGTTGAGTGTTGACAGTTAACTGTTGAGTGTTGAGTGTTAACGGTATATTGCTAGTTAACTCAGGCTTCCATTAATATTAACCTAATTGGCTCGAAATGAACATACCAGGGAAAAGGATTGTCCTTAATAGCCCTCCACTTTTCCTTGAAAACTTCGGCTTGCAAGTGATAATCTTGGGAATCATTGGGAGGCGAGTGCAATTTGAGATATAATGTCACCCGGTGCGGAGTTTCCACAGTCGAGGCGATCCAACAAGCAAAAGTATTTTCACGATCGCACCCGCTAACAAAAATCAGTTGATGAGCCCGAATTCCCACAGAAACTAGAGATTTGGGAATGGGTTCGACTACACTCAGAGTACAGCCCCAGTCGATCGCCTCCACAAGAGTTTCTGCGATCGGTTTAGCTGCTGAGAAGTTCTTACAGCCAGTCAACTGGGCGACAGTGAAATTGCCTGGGCGATCGAAAATGTTCTCTTTGGTATCAAAGGCGATCGGCCTTCCCTCAGCCAATACCAACAGATTTTTGCACACCCGGTAAACTTCCTCTAAATTGTGGCTGACAAACAAAGTAATTCCCCGATAATTAGCCAGAGTCTGCATTAACTCCCGTTCAAGTTGACTGCGTAAGTGAGTATCCAAAGCAGAAAACGGTTCGTCTAACAGCAGCAATTCTGGAGAAGGGGCGATCGCCCTAGCCAAAGCCACCCGCTGCTGTTGGCCCCCCGAAAGTTCGTGCGGGTAACGGTTTTCCAGTCCCGACATTTGCACCGAAATTAATTGTTCTTTTACCCGAATTTTTTGATCGCTTTCAGATAAATGCTGCAAGCCAAACGCAATATTTTGAGCAACACTCAGGTGAGGAAATAAAGCATAGTTTTGAAACAAAAAACCGATGCGGCGGTCTTTAGAAGCTACATTAATACCCTGTGCTGAGTCAAATAAAACCCTGCCATTGACTGAAATTTGACCGCTCCTTGGAGTTTCCAAACCAGCGATGCAGCGCAGAGTCATGCTTTTGCCGGAACCCGACGCGCCCAAAATTCCCAGCACTTCCGGGCCGATATCGAAGCCGACATCCAAGGCAAAGCTGGAGAGAGGTTTAAAAATGCTTAAACAAAGTCCGATTTTCTGGTGTTGTTTTTGGGAATTTGTGGTAAAAATAGACGCGACTTTAGGAAGATTTGATTGCAGTCTTTGGCTAGAATTCGGTTTGGGCGCTCTCTTTTGTAAATCACTCCAAAAATTAACAGCAGTTAGCACGCTCAAAGAAATACTCAGAATAATCAAAACCCAAATAGCAGCTTGCCTCATATCCCCTGCTTCCACAGCAAAATAAATTGCCATCGGGATAGTTTGAGTTTGTCCGGGAATGTTCCCCGCTAACATCAGCGTCGCGCCGAATTCACCCAAAGCGCGAGCAAATGCGAGAATAGTTCCTGCTACAATTCCCGGCCATGCTAGCGGCAACATAATGCGCCAAAAGACTTGCCACTCCGAGGCTCCCAAAGTGCGGGCTGCATTGAGAAGATTGGCATCAATTTGCTCAAAAGCTCCCAAAGCAGTTTTGTACATGAGGGGAAATGATACAACTGTGGCAGTAATGGCGGCGGCTTGCCAAGTGAAAATTATAGTTAAGTCGAATTGTAGCAAGAATTGACCGATCGCCCCATTTCTCCCAAACAGCAGCAGCAGCAAAAATCCGACGACTGTCGGCGGCAAAACTAAGGGACAAATGAAAATCCCTTCAATTAAAGCTTTACCTCTGATGCGAGTTGAAAGCATCCACCGGGCGGCCGCTATTCCCAGGAAAAACGTGATAAATGTCGCAATAGCGGAGGCTTTTAGAGATATCCATAGCGGAGAAATATCAAATTCCATCTATAATAAATAAATCCGCGTTAATCAGCGCTTATCCGCTTTCATCAGCGGTAAAAAATCCATAATTAATTAGTTATCGAACTATGCCAAATCCGTATTTCTGAAATACTATTTTAGCCCGATCGCCCGCCAAAAAGTCAACAAACGCTTTCGCAGCAGCCGGATTGCGGCTGTTTCTAATAACTGCCAGCGGATAAACAATGGGCGAATGCAAATTTTCGGCAGCCGTTAGCAGCACAGTTACTTTGTCGGAGGCTTTGGCGTCAGTCGCATAAACTATGCCAGCATCAACGTTAGCGCTTTCGACGAATGTCAGCACTTGGCGGACGTTATTTCCTAGCACTAATTTTGGCTGGAGTTGCTGCCACAATCCAAGCTTACTTAGCATTTCCTGAGCGTATTGGCCCACAGGTACGCTTTTCGGTTCGCCGATCGCAATTTTCTTGATTCTGGCATCTGTCAACTGTTTGAAATCGCTCAAAGCAACACCGTTTTTGGGAGTAATCAAAACTAGGCGATTTGTCAGTAAATTGCGGCGCGTGTCGTTAATTAGCAGGTTAGATTGCTGCAAAGCATCCATTGGCTTGGTGGCGGCACTCAAAAATACATCTACCGGGGCGCCTTGCTGAATTTGCCGTTCTAGAGCACCGGAAGCACCAAAATTATAAGTAATAGTAAAATTCGGATTACTGCTTTGATAAACAGTTTTGATTTCCCCTAAAGCTTTCGAGAGACTGATAGCAGCGGATACGTTTAAAGAAGTGCGCGGCAGCGTATCGACTGAGGAAAAGTTCTTAAATAAGTTCCAACTAATCAGCAGTGCTACCATGAAGGCGACTGCGAGAATTAAGTTGGGAATACGTCTACTTTTTAAGTTCACAGAAAATTGTTTTGAATCTTTTTACTCCTTACCAGGCTCTGCCTAGTCAAGCAGATTCGGAGGCTGTACCTCCAATTTTCATCCAGTCTTTGACGAGGCAGAGCCTCTGGAGATAGGTTCCCAGGCACAGCCAGGGAACCAGTTAATAATTAGTGTCGGAACGTTAATTTTAAATCTGCCTATGCTCGCCATTTGACGGAACAGCCTATTGCCTCTGTAGTTGAAGGCTCAACGGGTTGACTGTTGAGCAATTGGTCGATCGCACTCCGCAGATAAGAAACCTGCACCGCCGCCGGATCGTCAGCGTTGTCGTCAATTAAACCTTTATAGCGCAGTTTGCCGTCTTGGTCTAACAAAAAAACCTCCGGCGTTTTAGAAGCCCCAAAACTTTCAGCCACATCTTGAGCAACATCTCGGATGTACGGGAAGTTGAGTTGATTGTTGGCTGCAAAAATTTTCATGTTCTCAAAACTGTCGTCGGGATACTGGTTTGCATCATTAGCATTAATCCCGATTAAAGTAACATCTCGATCTTGAAAATCTGCTTGAAGTTCTTTCATACGATTGAGATACAACTGCACGTAAGGGCAATGATTGCACATAAATATCACCGCGATCGCCCGAAATTTTTCTAAATATCGAGCTAAATGGTGAACTTCTTCGTCCACTCCCGGCAGTTCAAAATCGGGAGCGTAGCCGTTAATGGGAGTACCGGTTGTATCGATTAGTAAACTCATGTTTTCAGGAGGTGAAGAGCAGTATTTGCCAGCATGAAAGATGAAACTGTCAGCACGAATAAAATTGGCTGTTGTTTAGGTTTAGCTTAATTCTAGCCTTGCCAACAGCCTATTGTGATTCGTACTTGGGGATTTATTCCTCGTCTGGCTTTAGCCAACCTTGAGCCAGAGCTTGGTATCCAATAAGTTTGTATGCTAATTTGGCAGCGGTAAATTCTGAGACTACAGAATCTACAATAGGTGCTAATTCCATAATGTCACACCCGATTACTTCGTAGGACTCGAAGATGCGGCGCAAAAATGCGGTAAGGGAATACCAATTTAACCCGCCCGGTTCGGGTGTTCCCACCCCTGGAATTAAAGTCGGATCGATGCCGTCTAAGTCGATCGTCAAAAAGACTCGCTTAGTTGTGATGCTGGCAATTGCCCGATCGGCCCAATCCGGTTGAGTAGCGATTTCGCGAGCTCGAATCACGTTTAGCTGTTTTGCTTTAATCAAGTCGGCTTCTTCCTTGCAGATAGCGCGAATCCCGATTTGGAGTGTCGGTAAGCCCATATCTACAATACGTCGCATCACGCAAGCGTGGTTGTGAATCGAGCCTTCGTACTCGTGCCGCAAGTCGCCGTGGGCGTCGATTTGCACGACTGTGAAAGGTTCGTTCGGGTATGCTTGGCGATAACCTTCGACAACGCCGGCAGTGATGCTGTGTTCGCCTCCGAGGGAGATGACAAATTTATTTTCGGTAACTAGCTGGTGGACTGCGGCTTGGGTGACTTGCAGCATTTCTGAGGATGAAACCGGTTGCCTGTTGCGGGTATCGGCGATCGGCTCTTGTGTATAAATTCCGACATCGTAGCAAACTTCGGAATCTAGTTCTTCGTCATAGCACTCGAGTTGATGAGAAGCTTCTAGAAGTTTCGCTGGCCCGTTTTCGCACCCCCGGCGGTAAGTGGTGGTAGCTTCGTAGGGAATTGGTAAGATAACTACTTTGGCGGTGTCGTAGTCGGGTACAATTTCCGACCCCAGAAACGGTACGACAGCAGTGGAAATGATGGTTGGCATAAGGGAAATTTCAATAAGGCAAAGAAGTCAGCATCTTTAATCGTGACATAATATCGGCTCTAACTGCAAAGTCCGAAGGAAGAAGGAAGAAGGAAGAAGGAAGAGGGAAGAGGGGAGAGGGAAGGAAGGCTGAGGATTTATGCAGTGGGGGCCATCTCCCCGTGGTTGCCTCGAATTGCGATACCGTTTGTAGTAATGACTTGAGTTCTTTGCAGCCTTGCATTCATCTAAAATCTAAAATCTAAAATCTAAAATCGCATGACATCTTCTACTCCCACTTCGTCAACTGCTGTTGTCCCTCAAACTTGGCTGTGGAAAGGCTTTCCGATTTGCTACCAGGCTGCGGGTTCCCAGGGGCCTGCGGTGGTGTTTGTCCACGGTTTTGGTGCGTCTTGGGGCCACTGGCGCAAGAATTTGCCGGCGCTGGCTGCTGATTGCCGCTGTTATGCGATCGACCTCATCGGTTTTGGCGCTTCTGCTAAACCCGCGCCCAAACTTGAGATTGACTATACTTTTGAAACTTGGGGACAGCTAATTGCTGATTTTTGTCGGGAAGTTGCGGGCGGGCCGGCTTTTTTGGTGGGAAATTCGATCGGCTGCGTGGCAATTATGCAAGCCGCTGTGGATTTTCCCGATATTGCTTCTGGCGTAATTTTACTCAATTGTTCCCTGCGGTTGCTGCACGATCGCAAACGCGCCGAATTGCCTTGGTATCGCAGTTTTGGAGCGCCAATCGCACAAAAAGTTTTAAATGTCAAGTGGATAAGCCAACTATTTTTTAAACAATTAGCAACGCCAAAAACAGTAAAAAAAGTGCTTTTGCAAGCATATCGCCGTCCTGAAGCTGTCAGCGACGAACTGGTAAATATGCTGCTGGAACCTGCCAAAGACAGCGGCGCAGTCGAAGTATTTGTGGCATTTATCAGTTATTCTCAAGGCCCGCTACCGGAGGATTTGTTGCCACGTTTAAGCTGTCCGGCTTTGATTTTGTGGGGGACAGATGACCCTTGGGAGCCGATGGCATTGGGGCGAGAATTGGCAAAGTTTCCGGCTGTTGAAAAGTTTATTCCTTTGGAGGGAGTGGGACACTGCCCGCAAGATGAAGCGCCGGAATTGGTCAATCCTATTTTACTCGATTGGATTAAAGAGCGATCGGTAAGTGCAGAAAATTAGGGCTTTTACTTATTTCCGGCAGGAATAATTGGTTTGATTGAAACGCTTCGAGGTGCGTTAGCGAAGCGGCGCGTAAGCGCTCTTATCACGAAGGAAGAAGAAATTAGGACACGGCAGTGCCGTGTCCTCGGTATCATAAGGATTGCAGCCGGAATTGATATTACACAAAAAGGAAACTATCAGGAGTAAAGCCGCCTTGAATTACAGCAATTTGGTCAGATGTACCAGCCAAATTGATGGAGTTACCAACAATATTGTAGTCAGATAGACTCCCGCGTAACTGAATGCGATCGATTCCCTGTTGGAAATCCTGAATCAGTGCAAATCCTGTTCCCTGATAGTAGCTAATTGCCGCATCACCGAGAACAAAAATATCTCTACCCCGACCCCCAATCAGCACATCCGTATCATTGCTTCCCGGTGTAGCACTCAATGGATTTACTCCAATCAGGGTATCATTGCCGCGCAAACCTGAGAGTGTATCGTTACCATCTCCCCCTACTAAAGAATTGTTTTGGATGTTTCCGGTAAGGACATCTACATTCGGAGTACCTGTGACATTAACGAAATTCTCTACAGTAAAATTCAGAGTGCCGATACCGGGTAAATTGTTAACCCCCAAACGATTCTGCGACAAATCCACATTAATAGAAGCTGTGCCACTACCTGTAGAAGCATCGATGGTATTAATCTGTCCTAAAGGAGCAATTATTTGTTCTATATTTTGCAGGGTATCTGTACCGGCTGCGCCTTTATCTACAATACCTTTAGCCTCAATGGTAATGCCGCTGCCCAAGGAAAGATAGCTAATTGCATCCGTGCCAGCTCCTCCAGTTATGGTATCTGTGCCGCTACTGCCTAGGATAAAGTTATCTAAACTATCTCCGGTAATATTGTCGTTTCCTGCGGTGGTGCTAATACTGTTAGCTGGCGGAGGGGGTGGAGTTTGGTTTTGGGGAGGTAAAGCAGAATTCGTAAGTTGTGCGTCCTGATTTTGAGGACGAGGATTGCCCGGTGCGCCTTGGTTTTGAGGAGGAATATTGCCCATTTCGCCCTGGTTTTGAGGAGGAATATTGCCCATTTCGCCCTGGTTTTGAGGAGGAATATTGCCCATTTCGCCTTGATTTTGGGGAGGTTGGTTTGCCAGTGCGCCTTGGTTTTGGGGAGGTTGGTTGCCCGCTGCGCCTTGATTTTGGGGAGGTTGGTTGCCCGCTGCGCCTTGATTTTGAGGAGGAGGATTGCCCGGTGCGCCTTGGTTTTCGGGAGGATTGCCCGGTGTGCCTTGATTTTGGGGAGGTTGGTTGCCCGCTGCGCCTTGATTTTGAGGAGGAGGATTGCCCGGTGCGGCTTGATTTTGAGGAGGAGGATTGCCCGGTGCGGCTTGATTTTGGGGAGGTTGGTTGCCCGGTGCGGCTTGATTTTGGAGAGGTTGGTTGCCCAGTGCGCCTTGATTTTGAGGGGGATTGCCCGGTGCGCCTTGGTTTTGGGGAGGTTGGTTGCCCGCTGCGCCCTGATTTTGCCCTGGAGGATTGCCCGCTGCGCCTTGGTTTTCGGGAGGATTGCCCGGTGCGCCTTGGTTTTGAGGAGGTTGGTTGCCCGCTGCGTCTTGGTTTTGGGGAGGTTGGTTGCCCGCTGCGCCTTGATTTTGAGGAGGATTGCCCGGTGCATTGATTGAATTAGGAAATAGTTGTGGCATGATGTAATTACCCGGATTAGTTTTTTAAGTTTGAAGCAGTTGTCAGGCTAAAGAAATGAATTTTCGCTCGGCCTTTGAGTTAGTCTCTACAATCATTAAGTTGGTTGAATATGACATTTATCCCTGTCCTAGGATTACAGTTTTGTAATCTGGAGAAATTAGCGTTTTTCCGAATTTTGAGGTAAATTACGATCGCCGGGTGGACGCGGTGGAATGCCCAGAATTTTAATCAACTCTGCTTCGGTGACTCCCAACTTTTTCGCTGCACCGGGAATATCTAAACGAGGACGGGGCGGTGGGCTGGACGGGCGATTATTTTCGCTTGGTGGTTCCGGGGGTTTGGCGGGTAGGCCCAAAGCTTCGATTAACTCCGCTTCGGTGACTCCTAATTGTTTGGCTGCAGCGGAAAAATCTATACGGGGCGGGCGTCTCCGCTCTTGACTGGGTTCTGGTTGGCTCTGGGCTAGTACAGTATTAGAATTAGCTGTAGTTCGATCGGGAAAAGTCAAGCTGCTAAATCCCAGCAGCAAGGCTGTAGCAGGTAACGCGAGCAGTGAAGTAATTTTCATGAGAGTTACGATCGCCGACCTAAAAATGTTTATAACTACATCAAATTCCCCAAACATTACCTGCAACAGTGCGGATGGATTACAGTTTTGTAATTTAAGTAATTCCCTGATGGCCGTATAATCGCAACCGGATAGGTAAATTTATGAATGTTCTATACGTTGAAGATGAAGAAAAAATCGCCAATTTTGTTTGTATGGGCTTGAAAGAACAAGGCTTTGTTGTGGATTATTGCGATAATGGCAATGATGGCTACGATCGGGCGATGGATAATGAGTACGATGCGATCGTCCTTGATATTGTATTGCCGGGAAAAGATGGATTATCTATTCTCAAACATCTGCGAAAGGCGGGACGCAACGTACCCGTGATTTTATTAACGGCTCGCAATGAACTAGACGATCGCATTGAAGGGTTACATCTCGGTGCTGATGACTATTTAGCTAAACCGTTTTTTGTTGAGGAGTTAGTGGCTCGGATTTATGCTGTGGTGCGACGGGCTTCAGGCGGTGGGCAAAATATTCTGAGCGTTGGCCCAGTTAAGCTCGATCGCATTCTCCGAGAAGTTACTTGCGATCGCCATGCGGTAGAACTTACAAGCCGCGAGTTTAATCTGTTGGAATATCTAATGCGATCGCCCGGTAGGGTACTCACGCGCACACAAATCCTTGAACATATCTGGGGCTATGATTTCAACCCAAACACCAATGTAGTAGATGTATGTATTCAACGCATTCGCAAGAAAATTGAACCTATCGGCGGTACAGGATGGGTTGAGAGTGTGCGCGGCGTTGGCTATCGGTTTCGCAAACCAGATTCACCATCATGAAACTCCAATCTTTCCGTTTTCGTATTGCTCTATCCTCTTCTGTTCTTGCAAGTATTGCTCTGATTGGCTTTGGTGTTGTTTCGTGGTGGTTGATTTACGATGCTAAAGTCAAGCGTCTTGATGCTGGAATAGAAACTCAATTAATCCACGCTACCCGCCCGCGATCGCCCGAATGGGATGCTTATACTGATTCTTTGCCATTACTTTTGGGCATGAATGGAGAAACAACCGTGGCTTTGCTAGTGGCTCAAAGAGATGGTAATTTAATCTACAAATCGAGCCAGTGGCAAGATGGACTTGATGCGAATTCTATCTGGCGATCGTTGCCGCTACATCCTGGTAATCCTGACGTAATAGATGTTGAATCAGAACCTCCCCCCCGACAAAATCCACTATATCCACCACCTCCGGATCGCCTCAATTTATTTCCAGCGCCCGAAAGCAGACCCCCACACGATCGACCCCCACACGATCGACCCCCACACGATCGACCCCCACACGATCGACCCCCACACGATCGACCTCGACAGGATAGACCTCCATTTGATAGGCCGCCATTCGATTCACTTCATCCTCCTCAAGTGCCCAAACCTAAGCTAGCAACCCAGCATACTAGGACTGCAATTTGGCGTGTTGGCGCGATTAATTCTCCTTATAATCAAGCAGCCATCGCTGTTAACTTACAAGCGATCGATCGGGAAATGGCATCGATTCGCAATATCTTTCTAATTTCTATTCCCGTAGTGCTTTTACTCGTAGCGGGTGGAGCCTGGGTCATATCGCGGAGTATTCTCTATCCAATTGAGCGACTCACGATGGCAATTCGCAATGTTACCGTGCAGGGGCTAGATCGGCGCGTCCCTGACGGAGCAACCGATATAGAGTTTGTAGAATTAATTTTTGTGTTCAATCAGATGTTAGAACGCCTGGAACGAAGTTTTAAACAAGCTTCTCGTTTTAGTGGAGATGCTGCCCACGAATTAAAGACTCCGCTGGCAATTTTGCAAGGTCAACTAGAACGGGCTTTGCATCAAGTTGAATCTGGTTCTGAGGTGCAGCAAACGCTGAGTAATTTATTGGATGAAGTGCGCCGTTTGAGTGAAATAACCCGTAAACTCCTCTTACTTTCTCACGCCGATGCCGGACGTATGGGTTTACATTTGGTTAAGGTGAATATGTCGGCTTTGCTATCGGAAATTGCCGAAGATATGGAACTACTAGCACCGCATTTAGATGTGCAAATGGCAATTGCTCCTAATTTATATATCAAGGGCGATCGCGATTTGCTGGTGCAGGTTTTGCAAAATCTGGTTGGTAATGCGATTAAATATAATTTACCGAAGGGTTGGCTCAGGTTACAGGCTAACTGTCAGGGTAAAAGAGTAATTGTGAAAATTGTCAATAGTTCTCAGGATATTTCTTTGAGGGAGCGCGATCGCATTTTCGAGCGCTTCCATCGCGGTGACTCCACTCATATCCAAAAAATAGAAGGATCGGGATTGGGACTAAGTTTAGCAAGGGAAATCGCACGGGCCCACGGCGGCGATATCAAACTAGATGCTGCCATACTTGGTCAAACAGGGTTTATACTGAGCTTACCGGTGGGCGATCGCGATTAACCTTATAGCCGTGAAGCAGGACGAGTTATCTTAGCTAAGACTTGGGCTAATTCGGATTTTTAAACTTCATAGATCCCTAGTCCATCATAGGCCTGTTGAGGATTAATGCTCTTGCTGATAAGTACAGTAAAATACCATTACAAAGATGCCAAAAAAAATGGGTGCCAGTTGAAAAGTAAGGACAAATTGCCTGATCTAGAGTGCGGAATGAAAGGGCTAACAGAAATACCGCCGATGCTCCTAATAGAACAAATGGCTCACGCTTTTGCTGCTGATAGTGATATACTCCAAGCCCTAGTAACACTAAAAATGCAGGAGCATAAGAGAGAGAACCGTTGAGAACATTTGTAAACTTATTGCTGAAGTTGCTGGCAAAGAAAAATCCTACGAGCAATCCTCCTGCATATCCATATTTCATTCTAACTACTTGACGGCTATAGAGCCATAAAAACCCAAGCTGAAAGAGCATAATAGGAATCACATCTAGTAATCTTGCCCATTGTGTCGCAAATGTATGAAATAGGGCACTTCCAATACCAATACTGGTGGCTAAAGTAATCAATATCCAAATACCAGTGGGTACTTTTTGCTCTCGCCGAGCCAATTGAAAAATAGCCCAGGCTGCAATGAGGAAAGAAATATTAGATAGAGCATTTAGTGGTTCACTCCATAAACCAGGCATGGTACGTTCGCAGTAAATATCAATGTAATCATTCATCTCATGTCACTATTGTGGGAGTAGACTCAATACTAAAGCCAAAGTGTTAAAGTGAACAAAAAAAACTGTCTCTAATTTAATGACTGCCCCAATTTCTCCCCATCGCCGTTTTTTAAAATATCGAATTGCCCTGCTCATCAGTATAATCGTGATTATCCCTTTAGGTTACATAGTGAGATTTTCTCGCGGCCCTGCACCTGAATGGTTCAACGACTCTTTTGGGAGCATAGCTTATGAGGTATTTTGGATTTTGCTGGTTGTTCTGATATTGCCGCGATTTTCGCAAATTAGGGCGGCTGTAGCTGTGTGTCTAGCTACCTGCGGAGTAGAGTTTCTCCAACTGTGGACACCTCCGTTTTTACAAGCAATGCGAGCTACTTTACCCGGAAGGCTGATTTTGGGAAATCACTTTACTTGGTCAGATTTTATCTCTTATTTGGTGGGGAGTTTTTTAGGTTGGTTGTGGGCGCGATGGCTTCATTTCACTTGCTTCCGCTTGTAATTTGTACTGCATTTAAATTGTATATTTCCCTGACCATATCCAAAATCGTCACATCCTCTCCCCATCTCTCGAACGCCATAGACAATCTAGATGCACAAAAGCTTAATGATATGGTTGCGATTATTTTCACTCAATTCTAAGCGATCGGGTTAACTTAGAATTGAGAGTTTTTAGGAGTTGAAGTGGGAGCTATATTTCCGCGATCTCGCCATAGCAACAACGGAATGCTTAACGTTCCTAAAATCATTACAACTACAGTCAGAATCGCAACTAGCACACGATTTGGGCGATAATCACCTCGCTCAATTTGCCAGAATACTCGATTATAACGCCATGCTGCTAAGGCAATGACCGCAATCCCAAAAACGACCATACTCAGCCCTAAAGTTTCCGAGTTGAAGAAGGGATGGGAGGAAACTTCTTGCTGAGTCAGTGTAGCTTGAAATTGACGCAGAAATAAACTGAAGCGACTGATCGCAAACCCAAAACCAATTAAAGCCAGTGAAGTTCGTAACCATGCAAGAAATGTGCGTTCATTAGCCTGATGTTCCCGCTGTCGGTCTATTTTAGCACCCTTGTTCATCAACCCTACCTTTATAAAATATCTTAAGCTTTCCCTCGTTGATTATTGTTTCAGTTCAGATTGTGGAGGTAACTATCGGTATTGCGAGCGCGATCCATCATCACCAAAAAAGATAGTATCAGTAAATCGACAAAAAAGCGATCGCCTCCATCTCTACCAACAGAAAATAAGAGGACACAGCAATGCTGTGTCCCTACAAATACCCCAGTTAAAATCCAGTTTAAAAAGACTTAGCCGCACCGCCGGACTGAGCCTTTTTCTCCAACCAATCCTTACCCAATCTAATTGTCACGTCGGACTGCAAAGAACCGGTACTCTCAACCAGCACATCTCCAAAACCCAAAAACTGGCGAATCGCTTGAGCACCTTTAATATCGCCCTGTTGAGCTACTAGAGTAGTTACCTCCAGCGGTTCGGGCCAAGCTTTATAAACCTGAACATTCCGATAACCGGCTTGAGTCAAATTATTGACAAAAGCTTCAACAGCCGATGGATCGCCGGTACTATCTTGAATCGCCACCTTCAGAAAAGTCGAATCAGCATTCTCAATTTGCCAAGTATTTTGGCCGAAGTCAAAATGTTCTGCCACCAGAGTTTCGATGGCATATTGGTCTGGCAACCAAAAACTTGACTTGTAGTCCTTAGAATCGCTAAATTTACCGGGAACCATCAACATCTGTACGCCAGCGCGATCGGTTTGAGTAGCAAAACCAGCCAAAGCCACCAATTCTTCTATACTCAAATTCGTGTCAAGGTGAGATTGAATCACCGACAAAATCTTCGGTAGTCGAGACAGCAAACCTACATTTACTTCCTGCTCCACAAAAGCCCGCATCAACAATTGTTGGCGCTGCACCCGCCCGATATCGCCCAAATCGTCGTGCCGATAAAGTAAATATTGCACGATTTGTTCGCCGTTTAGTTTCTGCTTGCCCGCCTTTAAATCTATATATAAATGCTGGCTTTCATCGGTATACTTCATGTCTTTAGGGACATTAATAGTAATGCCACCAAGGGCATCTACCAAACTTTTTATGCCATGAATATTAACTGTGACATACCGGTCAATTCCCACACCGCCCAAGAGTCCGCTGACTGACTTCGCTGACGAAGCCGGGCCACCGTAGTAATTAGCTTCGTTGATTTTCACCTCGCCCCTGCCTTCAACATAGGTGCGGGTGTCTCGCGGAATGGAAAGCACGCTTAACTTTTTATTTTGAGGGTCAAACCTAACCAAAAGCATGGTATCGGTTAACCCCTTAAATGAGTTTTCCCAAACCTCGTGTCCGACATCTTTGTTGACACCTCCTTCGATGTCAGAGGTCAGAACTTTAAGTCCTAAAACTAAAATATTAACTGGCCGAGTCAGCTCCGGCATCTTCATGTTGAGCTTTGCCATGTCGCCTTGAGAAAATACTGCTGCTTCTTCAGGGCTCAACTTTTGTTGCTGAAGCGGCGTTGTGGAAAGGGACACCGCTAGCAATGCTCCGGCTGTGGCTGAGAGCATGGCTACTCCAGCCAAACCAAAACCAAAACCCAGCCAGCGGCCTCGATGGGGCTGGGAAGCTTTTTTGGTTGCAGGTTGAGCAGTTGATTGTTGGATAGGGTCTTGATTAGGAATTTTTTGAGCTGGCACTGGCTTCCTCACACACAACAAAAATAAAAAAGATAATGGCAATATGTAGTATCAAGCTGAAGACGCAATCAATCAATAGGGTAGGGGCTGAAAATAACCCTAAATTATGATAAATGTTTGCCTACTACTTGCTCGGCTACGCGACTAATTCCGGGCAACCATAGTGGTTGACGCTTCCAGAGGCGAACCATCAGTCCCAGAGCAACGATGAAGTAGCTGGTTGTTAGCAGGCTACTCATTAATAACATGGGAAGTGTCGAAGATTCCGCAGAAATCGCTCCAGCTTCTAAAAGAATATGTCCTAAGAGCCAACTAAAAGCAAGGGCAACTGCCAAGCGGCTGACGGCTTTGCGTTCGGGACTACCCTGACGGCGGTAAAGAGTCCACAGGGCGGGGAAAAAGCCGATGACTGGGATCATTAATACAAACAGACTGGCACGATCGAGTTCAGGATTTTCTAAGGGATCTGTTCTTTTCATAATTCGGTACTCAAAATTGGCAGAAGGTCAGATTTGGCACACAAGTTATTTGTTAGAGGGAAAATTTATATCCTAAACCAAAATTCCGAGAGCTGGGCTGGGGCGATCGCCAAACTTGTCTGTCAGAGGCAAAATTTTTCTGCCCTCCCAATCTCGCGACCGATCGTTGGCAACTTTTCGACCCGGAGACCCGTATTTTGATAAACTGGATACAGCACAGCAGTCAGGAGAACAGACTTAGCCATGACCCAATCCCAAAAACCCATCGTTATTGCTCCATCCATATTATCAGCCGATTTTAGCCGTCTTGGAGAAGAGATTCAGGCTGTCGATCGAGCTGGGGCTGACTGGATTCACGTAGATGTGATGGACGGTCGCTTTGTTCCTAATATTACTATCGGGCCACTGATTGTTGAGGCAATTCGCCCCGTTACTACCAAGGTGATCGATGTCCACTTGATGATTGTGGAGCCCGAGAAGTACGTCGAGGACTTCGCTAAGGCTGGTGCTGACATTATTTCGGTTCACGCCGAGCATAATGCTTCGCCTCATTTGCACCGCACCCTCGGCCAAATTCGGGAATTGGGCAAAATGGCTGGTGTGGTTCTGAATCCTTCGACGCCTTTGGAGTTGATCGAGTACGTGCTGGAACTTTGCGATTTGGTGCTGATTATGAGCGTCAATCCCGGCTTTGGCGGTCAAAGTTTTATCCCGGCTGTTTTGCCGAAAATTCGCCAGTTACGCAAAATGTGCGACGACAAGGGCCTCGATCCTTGGATTGAAGTAGATGGCGGTTTGAAGGGGAACAATACTTGGCAGGTTCTGGAAGCGGGCGCAAATGCGATCGTCGCTGGTTCTGCTGTGTTTAAGGCGAATGATTACGCAGCCGCGATCGAGGGTATCCGCCACAGCAAGCGCCCGACTCCTGAGTTGGCTGCGGTTTAATCAAAGATTCGATCGTGTCCGTCAAGTTACCAATAGACTTCTCCTCTGAAAGCAGATTTTGAACAGGCAACGAGGGCCTGTTCCACGATAATTATGGGAGAAGTCTAATAAAAAAAGTGGTTGGGCGTCAGGACGAATAGTCATTATAAAAAAATGGAAGAGCAAATTCTTCCATTTTTTTGTGGGCTATAGAGCAAAAGTATCGCCCGGATTGTGATGCAACTCAAGCTGTTTTACGATCGCACCCGCAACGTCAGGCGCACTGGATTCTCAATCGAGTGAGGAATGCGCCAGCTAAACAGCCATTTTTTAGTAATCGATTGAGGAATGCGCCAGTTAAACAACCATTTTTTGATGATTTTCAGCAACTCCACATCCGCCAAAGTCGAAGCATCAGCATCCACAACTATTCGGCTGGCGCGCACCTTACCGAAGACAATTTCTAACACCAATTCGCCATTGATACCGGGGGGCACAGTCAGAGTTTCCAAGTGTTCGTTTAAACTATCACGCACCACTTCATCCAACCCCGCAGCGCTAACAACTTCTACAGGTGATGTGCGGCGCCGGCGCGCCTTTGACGGTGCGATCGGGGCGCTGCAGGGGGCTGGTGCGGACACTTTCCGTTTCTCCATGCGGTTAAATTCGATACCGCGTGCTCGTTCTGCAGATCCTGCAGGTGGGGGAGCCTGCATAAACATTGCAACAGGTTGGGAAGCTGGACTTTCCAGCACCATAAAAGCCGTGTCGGCAAATACGCCCTCATATTCCACAGCTTCCGGCATTTCTACCGGCACATTCATCGAGATGGATTCCGTACCCGGTTCGACGCGCACATCATCGCTGACAGCCACAAAAGCCGTGTACTGCGACAGAAGCTGATAGGTTAGCGCCGTTTCTGTCACTGTTTCCACCCCCACCTTGGTTTCGTACTGCACCATCTGATTCATCAAATCTTTGATGCGGTGTCGCCCCCAAAGCTGGGCAACTGCCGGATTTCCAGGATCGGTAAAGTTCATTTCGTAGGTTTGGACGTACGGGTGTCCGCCTGCACTAACCCCTTTTATATGAAGTGTTCCAGCTTGGCGATCGCCCTTTTTTCCAAAGAGAACCAGCGGTTGTTCGGCAAATAAATCCGGCGCAACTGACGGATAAATTATCGGATTTTCGCCCTCTCCCTGCCAAGTAATTTCCAGATTTACCAACACCGGATTGTTGATTTGCCGGAAGAACTTTTCGACAAATTCGTTAACTGGTTCGTCATGCCGGATGATCCGCGATATTCCCCGCCCGATTTCCGCTATGCGATCGAGCAAAAAGCGATTGACGGAACTCCCCGCACCGAAACTGTACAGGCGATTCCCCGATTTGAGATGTTGCTGCACTTCGGCGAGAACTTCGTTTTCGTTGCCGATGTAACCGTCGCTGAGGAATACCACAGTTCGCAAGCGCCCGGATGGTGCGGGAAAATCGATCGCCGCCCGAATCCCGCCCAACATTTCCGTAGCACCGCCAGCATGGAGTTTGTTGATATATTCGATCGCCTTTTGCCGATTCTCTGCTGTATTCGGCAGGGGTTGTTCTGACAGTTGGCGCACGGCGGTGGAAAAATCCAGAATCGAGAAAGTATCTGCCGGATTCAGTCCGTTAATAAATTGCCGCAACAATGCCTGACATTGCTGCAAAGGCGCACCGGATTGCGAACCGGAAGTATCGACTAAAAATACGACATCTTTCGGAACAATTTCATCAGTTTTGTACTCGATCGCCGGAATCAAGTAAACTGCAAAATGCCCGCCGCGATCGTCGGCTTGAGTTAATACCGTAGATTGAGTTTCTCCACCCGCAATTTGATAGCGAACAATCAAATCTTTGTTGGGAATTGTATCTTGATTGCCCAACTGAACGCGCACCCTTAGCCCATTTTTTTGCTCGTTGGCTGTGGAAGTTTGGGGAGAGTCGAAATATTCAATTTGCAGTTGGTGGGATGGGGAATTGACGTTACGAATCGGTATGCCCGCCTCAATTTCCAGCGTCACGCCGATATCGTGTCCCGATCGCATTCCCGGCGGCAAAATCGGGGCATTCAGCCGCGACGCATCGGGAACAATATCGGTATCGGAATTAACTGTCATGGGGGCTGGGGCACTACCGCTGGCTGCCGTTTCATCCAGCGGCGTACCGGGAATATATCGCGGCCCGACAACCATCGGAAAGACGAATTCATAATCGCCAGCTAGAAATTTCAAGCTGTCGGTATAGCGAATCGTGACATCGATTTCTTCACCAGGTTTGATGTTGGCAAGGGACTGGGTGAAAATATTATCTCGCTCTTGTTCCAGCAAACCCGCAGTCCGCCCTTCTTGTTTGGCTTTTTCGTAAATTCGCTGTGCTTCTTCGCGTTTTTTGATGCTGCCTTTAATGGTGTTATGGCCGATTTTAATTTCCATTTCATCTACCGCTGCTTCTGCAGGTAGCGGAAAAATATAGACGGCTTCCAGCGGCTTGGTGAAAGGATTTTCAAATTTTTGCGAGACTTCAACTCGCGATAAATTTCCGGCTATTTTGGCTCTGACTTCTGTATGTTTCAGGGGAAAAACGAGTTGTTCTCCCTCCGGGGAACGCACGTATAATCCACTGGTTCGATCGGTTGGAGATGTCACGGGTGTCATGAGCTTATTCCTCCATCAGTGATATATGAGTTGAGAGATCGATCGCAAGACCATTATCGTGTCAGATCGATTTTTTGTATGCGATCGAGCAAAAGGACACGGCAATTCCCCTTTGTGTCAACAATCGCCTGAAAACCTTTTTATCTCTGGTTCACAGCGAAGTCTAGATCCCCGTGGCATCCCCCTGATAGTCGCAAAACTTTGAGAAGATTCTTGTCCCCTCCGACGATCGGGGCGAATCTGGCCTTAATCGTCAAACAGGATTCTC
This sequence comes from Microcoleus sp. Pol11C2, assembly GCF_036701505.1. NCBI lineage: Bacteria > Bacillati > Cyanobacteriota > Cyanophyceae > Oscillatoriales > Microcoleaceae > Microcoleus > Microcoleus sp. Pol11C2. Next base: position 68,437 of record NZ_JAUBQX010000023.1, on the reverse strand, counting down.
TGACTGGGTTTGACCTGTTGCGTGACACCCCGCTGGGCAGTGCTGTCTCCCTATCCCAAAATAATATTATAGGAACACCGCACTGCCCTCTCCTAATTTCTTATTTCGAGACAGATGCGAGAATGCTTTCCATCTCAGAAAGCTCGACCGCCCCGGAGAAAGTTTGGCCGTTCATAATAAAGAAGGGAGTCCCTTCAATGCCCAGTTGTTGAGCGAGTTGCACGTCTTTGGCAATGGCGGCTTCGGCGGCGGGGCTGTTGCGATCGGTGTTGAATTTATCTAATTTTAGATTGAGCTTTTGGGCGATCGATGTGTACAATGGCTCGCCTAACCCTTTCTGTCCTTCAAACAAAGCGCTGTAATATTCCCAGAATTTGCCCTGCTGTTGAGCAGCCCAAGCTGCTTTAGCTGCTGGCAGCGCTTGAGGGTGAATTGAAGTCAAGGGTAAATGCTTGTAAGCTAAAGTAACTTTGTCCTGGTGTTTTGCCATAAACTGCTTGACAGTATCGTGAGCGCGCGCGCAAAACGGACATTCAAAGTCAGAGAATTCTAAAAGTACAATCTGCTGCGAAGCTGAACCGGTGCTGGGAGAATCCCCGATCGAAGATTTGGGATTAGTTTTCATCTCCTGCAAAAATGACTGCTGCGCTGCTTTGAGAGACTGCTGCTGCTGTTGCTGGTACCCTTGTACCGACTCTAAAATTACTTGCGGGTTTTCGCGGATAACCTGCAAGACTTGCTCTTTGAACTTGGGATCGACTGAATTGCCAGCCGCTGACTGGGCGGGGGAACAACCGATAAATACAAGGCAACCTGCCAGGAGTACAGCCAAGCAGAAGGCTTGCTGGCTACGGAGTTTTCGCCAAATAGTGGATACGTTCATCTTTTTTTCTGATTCACGGCAACACTTAATCCTACATTTAATTTTGCGGAGTGTCAGGTATACCGCTGTTGACTGCTATCGAGCTATTTTTAGCTTTGACCAATAATTAGTCATTGGCAATCGGTAATTCGCAGTCGGTAATTTGCAAGGTTTGTTAATCACCCGGACACAGACTAACCTAATAATTAAGATTTAAATCACGGGAGTTTATTATAATATTATAATTTAGCCTCAAACGACCAAATAAAAAGGTTTGTAGTGATAACTTTACTCCTGATCAGCTTCTGAGGACTCAAGTCTTAACGACAAAGGCGCTCACGGTTATTTTACAGGAGTAGATATAAAATATAAAAATAAAAGGGCGATCGCTCCAGCGATCGTCCTTTTATTTGCTGCACGTATTATCCGCTTTTAGACTTGTCTGAATCGAAGATTATTTGCGGTTGTTGAGCCATTTAGCAGCAACTATTCCCAAAATACCAGCAACAACTGGATTTCCCAAAAACTTCATCAAACTCGGCTGTTCGGCCAGCACTTCTCGGAAAATATCCGGATGATTGTGATAGGTAAACGAGGCCAGCTTGGTAACATCGTCAGCATTCATGCGGCTGGCGTGGTGGGTAGAAAGTCCTAGCTGCTTTTCCAATTGGCGATCGTCCAATCCTCTCTTGCCCAAATGCTTGAAGAATTCGCGCGCCACGTCGTCGCGTTCGTTTGGCTTAATTTGGGCGATCGCCTTTTGCAATTCCGGTTCCAACTGAGCCGGCGGGAGGGAGTCGTGATTCAGGGAACGCCCGAATAATTGTTTGCGCTGAGCAGGCGAAGTTCTCTGAGCAAAATCGTCAAAGTTTTCGTAATCTTCACCAGTTGTCTCCGGCATCATTTCTCGATCGCCCTGGGCTAAATCGTTCATGATTTGACGCTTGTAATTATCGCTGCTACTCATGGTAACTCTCTTCCAATCTACACAACATTTCAGTCTTAAATTGAGATGCTTTCGCCTTCAAAAAACTGCGGAATCTTAAACCGCCACGCGGCTATCATTTAAGCTGGCTAACCAGGTCAAGACTTGTATTCAATCTGATTTGATTGCTGGTCGTACTTAGCAGTCAAAATCAGTTTTTTGTCAGGAGCATAAACCAAAACACTTACATCCTGATTTGGGAAATTGCGGTGAAAACCTTGTGCTAAAGATTTGGCCAAATCTTTCACTTCAGTCGGGCGGACTTGCGGGGTAATAACAACTCCCAATTTGTTATTGTCGCGAACGTAAGCATCCTGAACCAGGCCCTTAGCCGTTTTTGTTACCCATTGACCAAAATCTTGACCTGCGGCGGTATTTCCACGTTCTAGCTGCGCGTAATAACCCTGACTGCCGCCAATTGCTACAGGTACATCAGTCGGTTTTTGGGTTGAAACGCTGGGCGCGCAGGCAGTCGTAATAGCCAGCATTAAAACCAAGAGTAAGCCCGCAATTATTTTGCGACTCTGCTGCAATAAACTCACCTTTTTTACTCCCTTCTGAAAACAACTTGAATACTTGAAAGGGTCAGGTTGCTCGACCCTCTCAATTAGTATTAGGCTTAGTCTAGTTTCTTTTTGATCTCATCTTTTACATCTTCGATGGCGTGACCAGCTTCAGCTTTTGCCTGCTTGGCTTTGCCTTCTGCTTTATCCTTCGGGTCGCCAGTAACATTTCCTAGGGCTTCTTGAGCTTTGCCTGCGATGTTGTCGCCAGTTGCCTTTGCTCTATCTTCAGTGCTCATTGGTTTCTCCCTATCTGTATCTAATTTGACGTTTTTTACTTAATGAACTCATCATAGGTAACTAGGAGCTGCGTTGCACTCTACCTCTAGGAAGAAAAAATAAATAATAAATGGAATAGGGAATATGGCATAGGGAACAGTTATTTGCAGTCTTGAACTAACTGCGACTTTCATACTTAATTATTGTTTTTTTACCGTTTCGGCTGGCTGCAATCAAGTATTTTTGTAAAAAACTGTTGGAGGGTCGCCCGTGCGTGCAAGACTATTTTTTTCAACCCAAAAGAATTTATAATTTTAAAATTTTATTTAACTTTGCCTTAAAAAGACGGGTGTAGGCAAGACCATATCTTACCCCCACCCGAAAAAAAACTATTAGTTTTAATCTACCTTGTGATGACACTCTTTATCTATTTTTTGCTGAAGTTCTTCTTTCAACTGTTCGACAGCGCGCATAGTTTGAGCATCTTCTTGTTTTTGCTGACCGAGGGCTTTTTCTGTTTCCTCACCGAGCAATATTTCCCGCGATTTTGGTAGGGTGACTTGATTTTCGCTACCAATGTGAGTCGCGTTTTCTTCAGTATTCATTAGTTTTTCCCCTATTGTTTGCAAAAATTATTTTTAACAAGGGTACTTAGAAGTTAACCTTATCTCTATTATAAGGGAAATCACGAAGACTTCCCTCTGTCTGAAGGGAGATAGGGGCTGGTGAATAGTTTTGAGTTTTGAGTTTTGAGTTTTATAGTTAAGATAAATTACGGAAACTTCCATGAGCCCGAAAGGAGATAGGGGAAGGAGAATAGTGCGTGAGATAGCTTGGTGAGTCGCAAGGCGCGGGCAGTGAATGAGTTGGGGAAAGGGGAGGAGAGGGGAGAATTTTTTTGCGGCGCGATCGCCATAAGTACCTTGTGTCGTTTGTTTGATGAGGCTGTTTCGACATTTTTGATAGACTCCCCGACCGTCGCGAACGGAGAGTCAAATTTATGGTTCATCGAAGTCCACTTGCTATCTCAGGGTGCATCGTCAATAGTAGAGGGGGTCTTCTCCCCACACTTTCCCTCTTTCGAGGCAGATTCCTCTTGCCCACAGGTACCGTTTTGCCGATCCATCCCTAGCATATTCATTCCCTTTTTGTGGATAATTAAAGTCAGTGAAGGAGTCGCCTCCTCCACGGCTCTCCAAAACGGAACGTGATAGTTTCCCATCATTCCGCTCCTCAATAAAACGGCTGTTGTCATCAGTACGTCGTTACCAACATATCGTTTTCCCACGCCCAAAGCCTGGGTTCCACTGGTGGCTTAGGTTTAGCACTTTTTCAGCTAGATTTGTTAGCAAGACTGCCATCATTGGCAGTTTTTGGATCGTGGCAATGTCGATGGAGTAATTGTCAATTATCATACGATTCCCTTCCACCTTTCGATTTGGGGATGATGTTGTCAACCTCTATCGAATCTCCATCTTTGAAGTAGTTATCGCAGTGAGAAAATTTCCCTTTTTGTCGCTTGAGTAGTTTAGCCACTTTTATGGATATTTCGGGGTGTACTCCCATTCTTGAACTGGGAGCCTCTCACTGTTGCAGCCAAGCTAGAAATTGGAGTTGGGAGTCAGAAGCCAGGAGGAAAGAGGAAGAACGCAGGAGCCATAAAAAGTGTTTTTACAAATATGAGATGCTCCCAAACCACGCGACTTATTTATTACTTATGCAACTTTTATGCAGTGTCTTTTGTGACTTTCCTTCCTGGGGTAATAATAATTGGAAATCCGAGGATTTTGCCATTAACTTTGCTTGAGTTTTTTTGCTCAACAGGGAATTGTCGGATGTTGAATCCTAAGAAATCGAATCCGGGTTCTTCATTCAGGGTAAACGCATTCTAACTGGCACCCAATGTATGCTACAGTTAAAATCGTTCGGCATTTTGGATCAATGCTTGTAACTGTTCATACGCCAGACCCATTAATCGCTGTGTTTTTTTATGATTTTCTTCAATATGATTCAGGATGTCGCTCATGTTTATGTATAAAAAAAGGTCTTTTATGTTCTTTTACAACCTAATGTTACTATTTGGGAGATGTCTAAAGAAGAGTAGGTAAAAATAATTGAAACCGAAATGCCTAATTTTAATTTATAATTTCTCCCCGAATACAGCCGGACTATACAGCACTTCCTGGTGTTATGAGGTACAATAAGAATAGATAAAAAAAATACACCAATGAAAGCATATTCAGTAGATTTGCGAAAAAAAATAGTAGCAGCCCATCAAGAGCAGAAGCTGTCGATCCGAAAAACAGCAGAAATATTTGCCGTAAGTAAAAGCTTAGTTCAAAAGCTTGTCAAGCAACAAAAAATCGAGGGAAATTTACAGCCGAAACCTAGGGGTAAACCGAGATACAGTCATTTGAATAATGCGTCAACCGAATTAAGAGAAATAGTGGCAGCACATCCCGATGCAACCTTGGTAGAATTGTGTGAGTTATTTGCCCATAAGACGGGAAATTGGGTGGGTAGAACCGCCATGTGTAACGCCTTACAGAAGTTGGGATTAAATCGTAAAAAAAAACAGTGAAAAGTAGCCAAGCAGGCAGTGAAAGAGTCATGAAATTAAGGTTACAGTATTGGGAAAAAGTCAAGGATATTGAGCCCAACAATCTAGTTTTTTTAGATGAGACTGGAGTATTGCTAGGTTTAACCAGAACTCATGCACGTTCCCAACGAGGAAGTAGAGCCTATGCGGTCAAACCTTTGTATCGAGGTAAGAAAGTTACAGTAATTGGTGCAATTAGTCTCACGCAAGTAGTGGCATTAATGACCATGGACAACTCGATGGATAGCCAAGCATTTGAGGTGTTTATCGAGCAATGTTTAGTGCCACAATTGTGGTCGGGAGCAGTAGTAGTGATGGATAACTTACCAGCGCATAAAGTAGATTCAATTAAGCCTATGATTGAAGCGGTCGGTGCTTCCATCTTGTGTTTGTCCCCATACTCTCCTGATTTTAATCCAATTGAATTATGGTGGTCACAGCTCAAATCTTTATTGATCCAGTTTTCACCAACCACCACTAAAATGGTTGACACCATAATTGCTGTAGCTCTTGACTTAATTAATCCGAAACATCTTAAAAACTGGTTTACTAATTGCTGCTACTGTACCTCATAACACCCGGAAGGGCTGTAACTTAATTTAATTAGTATGGCATTAGACAAAATAATATATGACAAATCGATTTTTTACATAAATTTAAGACCTAGACTATTTATGGCAGATCCTTTTAAATGAAGGACAATTAATAATTAAATGGGAGCGCCCAATCAAAAACAACGGTAATCCTTGTATCACAGTTTAAATGTGCAACAGCTTAGAGGTGCTGCGCGGTTCTAAAAATCCAAAACTTTTGCAATGCCAGCACCACCAACTTTCTACTTATGGAATTGGTCAAAACTGAAGTATAGACGATTGATGGGAGAAAGGCTACTCTGCGGCACATCTTAGCCGTATCATCTGTTGTTTAGTTCACCCTACTTCATGCCACTTCACCTGAGTTCGGCTAACTCCAACCAACTCGTAGTAATTGAACAGCTTGCACGTTACTCATTGCGACTTCCCCAATGCCTTTTGCACAATAGCTGTAAAAGTTACAAACAGGCAGAAACAATGAAAGCTACTGGTAAGGTATATACAATTGATTTGGCTGGAAATCAGTATCAAAGCCCTCGCTACTTGCAAAGTCGGGCCAGGATTAACTCCCTCATCGACCATTATATGTCATTAGAAGTTTTGAGCGATCGACTTTCCGATCTACCCCAGCAATTTTCCACCCCGCATCCCCGCCCTTGGGAACCCATAGATTGGCAAGGAATCAATCGCGACCAAATTATTGGTGTCAAGCCAGAAATATTTTTACAAATTTTGGCAAGTGCGGCAGAAATTGAAGCTCCCATCCGCAGCTACGGTAGAGAAAGTTGGTGCTACTTACAGCATATTTACCCGCAAATGGCGCGGTTTATGGGAGGCATTTTTGATGCCAATGGCAACATTCTAGAGATAGGTGTCTGGGAAAAAGAAGAACGCCAACATTGCCCGACATTTAGGAAAATTTACCAGCAACTTACAGCAGAAAAACTGCAAGTTAAACCGAACTCTGTGAATGGCTGTCAATCCACAGGTGACGCTTGGCAAGATACCTACAAACACGTGATTAGTCGCCTGAGTACCGAGTGGGGAGCTACTTCTGTATATTTATGGTTGATGGTACACTCAACAGGAGCGTTGCAACAGGCAATTTCGCAGCCTTTACAGGATGAGATCAATCATTTGGCTAAGTTTTGGGGTTTCAGCCGCTGGGCCTTCTCCCAGAGTTACTTCAATCAACTGAAAGGCTCTACCAAAAACCTGATTGCTTTGCTGAAACACCATCAGATTGAACGCACGCACGGTAACGATGTGTTTAATACTTCACTTAGTCTCAAACAGCTTTCTTTGGTGTTGGAATTGACTTTTACATTCACGCGAGTGATGGTGCGTCTGCGGCGCTGGAACCGCGAGCTCAGTCGCAGTTATCTCAGACATTTGTTTGGTACTGCGCCGATGGTTGATGCACCGCGCAAGGCCGCTTAAATAGGACTTATGCACGGGAGCAATTTTTACACTATTTCTGGGGATAAGGTGCGGTGTGCTTCGCCCTACAGATAGTGTCTGTGGGTAAGTCCTGTTAACAAAATTAAACCCGAATTGCAAAATTAAACGATCGCACTTCAGAGACAATTGAAATTAAAAGGTACTATAAATCATGCAAACTACGATCGACCTTCCCGACAATCTCCCCCTGACTGAAGCCGATGTGAGGATAGAATTGGCGCTCGTACTTTATCAACAACACAGCCTCACTTTAGATAAAGTCGCTCAACTCGCTAAAATTTCAGCGGACGATTTCTACCAAATATTAATCGATCGCGATATCGTCACCCCGCCTGCAGATCCCGATGACGAACTGGCCGAACTCATACTAGCGAGCCTTCGCAACTCTATGCCACAAGTTAAAGAAGGCAAATTGCATCCTATTTCTGAACTGTGGGAGGGCATTGTAAAGCTTTATGGTTGAATTTATGGTTCCCACTCACAGATAGACTCTTGCGAAAGAGGGCAAGTTTTGGGAGCGATCTCATTGCCGCTGAGGCCGAGCACAGTCAGTTTAGTCAAGGATGCTAGCGGTTTGATATCGCCGATCACATTGCGACTGAGGTCGAGCGAACGTAGGTTAGTCAAGGATGCTAGCGGTTTGATGTCGCCGATTACATTGCCGCTGAGGTGGAGCCTAGTCAGGTTAGTCAGGGATGCTAGCGGTTTGATGTCGCCGATCTGATTGTCCAAGAGGTGGAGCGAACGTAGGTTAGTCAACGATGCTAGCGGTTGGATGTCCCCGATCCGATTGTCGCTGAGGTCGAGCCTAGTCAGGTTAGTCAAGGATGCTAGCGGTTTGATATCGCCGATCTGATTGTCCAAGAGCTCGAGCGAACGTAGGTTAGTCAACGATGCTAGCGGTTTGATGTCGCCGATCTGATTGTCGTTGAGGAAGAGCCAAGTCAGGTTAGTCAACGATGCTAACGGTTTGATATCGCCTATCTGATTGTCGCTGAGGAAGAGGATAGTCAGGTTAGTCAACGATGCTAGCGGTTTGATATCGCCTATCTGATTGTCGCTGAGGTCGAGGATAGTCAGGTTAGTCAACGATGCTAGCGGTTTGATGTCGCCGATTGGATTTTCGCTGAGGGAGAGCCTAGTCAGGTTAGTCAAGGATGCTAGCGGTTGGATGTCGCCGATCCGATTGTCGTTGAGGAAGAGCCAAGTCAGGTTAGTCAAGGATGCTAGCGGTTTGATATCGCCGATCTGATTGTCGAAGAGGTCGAGCTTCGTGAGACTAGAAAGTTTCCGATCGGCCGCATCGCAATCATTAGTCCCTGCTTCCTTCAACAACACGTCAACAGTATGTTTGGTTTCAGGACTCAAATCAGCTTTTTGGCGGCACCAATCCGCAAATGTTCGCTTGCTGTTTCCCAGTTGCGGCTCTGCTGCCCGCGCCGATAGTTCATTTGCAGATAATGCTAGGACGATCGCGCTCCAAATAACTACTCTTAATCTTGATAAAATCATATCTTTTTCCAACGATAAGCGTCACATATTTTAGGTGAAATTAAGGATACTATAAATTATGCAAATTACGATCGACCTTCCCGACAATCTCCCCCTGACTGAAGCCGATGTGAGGATAGAATTGGCGATCGAACTTTATCAGCAACACACGGCTCGTGACTGAAATATTGAAGTGCGATCGGGCGTCATTTTCAAGTTTTATGGTTTAGCTTGTGGTTCCCACTCACAGATAGACTCTGGCTTGAGAAGACAAGTCTTGGGAGCGATCGGATTTCCACTGAGATGGAGTTCTCTCAGGTTAGTCAAGGATTCCAACGGTTTGATATCGCTGATTTGATTGTCGCTAAGGCTGAGCAATCTCAGGTTAGTCAAGGATGCTAGCGGTTTGATGTCGATGATTTGATTGTCGCTAAGGGTGAGCCAGTCAAGGGTAGTCAAGGATGCTAGCGGTTTGATGTCGTTGATTTGATTGTCGCCAAGGGTGAGCAAAGTCAGGTTAGTCAAGGATGCTAGCGGTTTGATGTCAGTAATTTGATTGTTGGCCAGGGCGATCGTAGTCAGGTTAGTCAAGGATGCTAGCGGTTTGATGTCGTTGATTTGATTGTGGGCGAGCCCGATCACAGTCAGGTTAGTCAAGGATGCTAGCGGTTTGATGTCACTGATTTGATTGTTGGCGAGCCCGATCACAGTCAGGTTAGTCAAGGATGCTAGCGGTTTGATGTCGCTGATTTGATTGTTGTCGAGCCAGATCCAAGTCAGTTTAGTCAAGAATGCTAGTGGTTTGATGTCGCTGATTTGATTGCTCAGGAGGATGAGCCGAGTCAGGTTAGTCAAGGATTCTAGCGGTTTGATGTCGCTGATTTTATTGTCAATGAGTCTGAGTCCCGTGAGAGTCGAAAGTTTGCGATCGGCCGCACCGCACTCAGTAGTCTCAGCTTTCTGCAACAGCACATCAACAGTATGTTTGGTTTCAGGACTCAAAGAAGCTTTTTGGCGACACCAATCGGCAAATGTTCGTCTACTATTTCCCGTTTGTGTCTGTGCAACTTCGGCGGAAAGTAGATTCCCAGATAATGCTACGATCGCACTCAAAGCAACTACTATCAACCTTGGTAAATTCATCTGTTTCTGTGCAACTATAATTTTCCTCATTTTGTATCCCTAATTTTCTAAATAGACAATGGCAGGTTGGCAAACTGTCACGATACTGCCATAAAGTTGTAAAATAACTGCGATCTTAAACTTATAGCCAATAATTTTATCTCCATAAACTGAGGAAAATACCCTATGAACGGCCCAGCATCTTACACATCATCTCAAATGACCGATCGCGATCGCGCTAACCTTAGCCGCCTGATCGATTACACTTCCATTCAATCGATACCCGAATTTTGGGCGATAGTCAAACAAAAATTCGGTCAAACCGTTGCCCTCCACGACCCCCACAGCCAGCCAGAAATCAAACTCACCTACACCGACCTCTACCAACAAATCCAGCAATTCGCCGCCGGCCTCCAAGCCCTCGGCATCGAAGCCAATCCCGAAGAAGCAGTCCCTCCCCGCGTCGCCCTCTTCGCCGACAACAGCCCCCGCTGGCTGATAGCCGACCAAGGTATCATGATGGCCGGGGCAGCCAACGCCGTTCGAGGCGCCACCGCCGACCCTCAAGAACTCCTATACATCATCCAAGACAGCGGCAGCACCGCCTTGGTAGTCGAAAACCTGGCTTTGCTGACAAAACTGCAACACCGCCTCCCTGATTTGCCCATTCAACTCATCGTCCTCCTCTCCGACGAAGAACCGGAAACCAGCCCAACCCTAAGCACAGTCAAATTTTCCCAAGTCATGACCACAGGGGCCAACCGTCCCCTCAAACCCACCAACCACAAGCCTCAAAACCTCGCCACCCTCCTCTACACCAGCGGCACCACCGGCAAACCCAAAGGCGTCATGCTGACTCACGGGAACCTGCTGCACCAACTCAACACCTTGGGCACAGTTCTCCAGCCCGAAGCCGGCGAATCTGCCCTCAGCATTCTGCCCAGTTGGCACGCCTACGAACGCAGCGTCGAATACTTCCTGCTTTCTCAAGGATGCACGCAAATTTACACCAATATTCGCTATTTCAAACAAGACTTTAAAACTTACAAACCCCATTACATGGTCAGCGTTCCGCGCATCTGGGAATCGATTTATGAGGCTGTACAAAAGCAATTTCGGGAACAGCCACCTAAAAAACAAAAATTGGTGGATTTCCTGTTATCTGCCAGCCAGCAATACATCGAGGCCCGCCGCATTTTTCAAGGATTAACTCTCAATTTAAAACCTGCTTCTGCTACTGAAAAACTAATCGCCCGCACCAAAAGCATTCTGTTGTCGCCCGTACACGCCCTCGCCGAAAAATTGGTTTACCAAAAAGTCAGGCAAGCTACAGGGGGACGCTTAAAATGGGCGATTAGCGGCGGCGGTTCTTTGGCCGCGCATATAGACAATTTCTTTGAAATAGCCAATATCGGTTTGTTAGTGGGATATGGTTTAACCGAAACGTCCCCGGTTTTAACCGTCCGCCGCCCTTGGCACAATCTTAAAGGTTCCGCGGGACAGCCTCTAGCCCATACGGAAATTAAAATAGTAGACCCAGAAACCAGACAGCAACTGCCCACAGGCCAGCGCGGCTTGGTATTGGCGCGGGGGCCGCAAATTATGCAGGGCTACTATCTTAATCCCCAAGCGACTGCCAAGGCGATCGACCCCGAAGGCTGGTTCGACACCGGCGATTTGGGCTGGCTGACACCGGGAAACGACTTAATCTTGACCGGGCGGGCCAAAGATACGATCGTCCTCAGCAACGGCGAAAACATCGAACCCCAGCCCATAGAAGACGCCTGCCTCCGCAGCCCCTACATCGACCAAATTATGCTAGTAGGTCAAGACCAGAGATCCGTCGGCGCCTTAATTGTCCCCAATCAAGAAGCCGTGCAGAAATGGGCAGAAACTCAGAATCCCCCATTACACGAAATTGACTGGAATAGCAAGACAATTCAAGATTTATTCCGCAAAGAATTGAACCGAGAGGTGCAAAATCGCCCCGGATACCGCGCGGACGATCGCATCGGCCCGTTCCGGTTGATTCAGGAGCCATTTTCGATCGAAAATGGAATGTTGACCCAGACCCTGAAAATTAAGCGCCCGGTTGTGACGCAACACTACCGCGATATGATTGACGGGATGTTTTGAAATATTCGCAGGACTTGGGGAATGGAAAAGAAAAAATTACCCCAACACCCGAGTCCCGAGTCCGAGTCCTCAGTCCTCAGCCATTAGTTCATTTTTACCAACTAATGACTCATGACTAATGCCTAATTCCTAATTGACAAGCAACAACTTTATGGAACCACAATTACTCTTGAAGCGGTCGATTAACGTTAAAGTCGTCGTTACTCCCCGCTGGAAAGAAGAAGCTCAACAGCAACTCCAAGCCCAAATCAACCAAATAGACTCTCAGCTACAACAGTTAGAAATGCAAGGGCAGCGGATGATTTCAGAAATCAAACAGCAAAATCTACAGCCCCCAGGCCCGCAAGTACAGCAGCAAATAGAAAACATTCAAGTGCAGGTGAATCAAAGAAAAAGCGAACTGCTAGAACAGAAAAACCAAAACCTGCAACAGCTTCAGCAAGTGCAGGTGCTAGACCTCGAACAAGAAGTGAGTCAAGGTCAAATTGACGGCACATTCACTGTCGGGCTGGGAGAAAACTTGATTCAAAAAATGCAAGTAGAAATTCTCCTCCGCGACGGCATAGTGGAAGAAATTCGAGGTGATATTTAGAAATTGGTAAGTGGTAATTGGCGATCGGTAATTGGCAAGAGATTTTGAGTCAAGAGTCACCCCCCCAAATGCGAGACACTGGCATAATAATAAGTATTGCCGGTGGCCGATCGCCAATGATCAATTGCCAAATACCGATTACCTATTACCAACACAAAAGGACTTTTTACAGATGATTCGCGAAGTTTTCATGCCAGCCCTGAGTTCGACAATGACAGAGGGCAAAATTGTTTCCTGGGTCAAATCCGCCGGAGACAAAGTAGAAAAAGGCGAAACGGTGGTGGTGGTTGAATCCGACAAAGCCGACATGGACGTGGAGTCTTTCTACGAAGGCTATTTAGCAATAATTATCGTACCTGCGGGCGAAGTTGCTCCGGTGGGGGCGGCAATCGCCCTAGTAGCAGAAACAGAAGCCGAAATCGCCGTCGCTCAGCAGCAAGGAGCCGCCGCTCCAACCGCAGCCGCCGCCCCGGCTCCCAGCCCCGCTCCTGTGAGCGCAGCTACATCGTCAGCAGGTTTGCAGCAAAATGTTAGTCGCCAAAACGGCCGCAGCGTCGTGTCTCCCCGCGCTCGCAAATTAGCCAAAGAGTTTAAAGTAGATTTGAATTCTATCAAAGGCAGCGGGCCCAACGGTCGCATTGTCGCAGAGGATGTGGAAGCAGCAGCCGGCAAAGCCCAACCCGCTCCGGTTCAGCAAGCGGTAACAGTCCCCGCAGCACCCGCACCTGCAGCACCCGCAGCACCCGCCCCCGCCGCAGCCAAACCCGCACCCGCACCAGTCCCGGCGGTGGCACTTTCGGGCCAAAAAGTACCGATGAATGCGCTGCAAAATGCGGTGGTGCGGAATATGGAAGGAAGTTTGAGCGTGCCGTCTTTCCGCGTCGGTTACACAATTACTACTGATAATCTGGACAAACTCTACAAACAAATTAAGTCCAAGGGCGTCACGATGACGGCTATGCTGGCGAAGGCTGTAGCAGTAACTTTACAAAAACATCCTCTGCTGAATGCTTGTTATGTGGAATCGGGAATTCAATACCGCGCTGATATTAATGTGGCGGTAGCGGTGGCGATGGATGGCGGCGGTTTGATTACCCCGGTGTTGCAAAATGCCGATCGCCTCGATATTTATTCGCTTTCGCGCACTTGGAAGGATTTAGTCGATCGCGCCCGCACCAAGCAGTTGAAGCCTGATGAATACAGCACGGGAACTTTTACTCTTTCCAATTTGGGAATGTTTGGAGTAGACAAGTTTGACGCTATTTTGCCGCCGAATCAAGGCTCGATTTTGGCGATCGGCTCTTCGCGGCCGCAAGTAGTAGCTAATGAAGATGGTTTGATGGGAGTGAAGCGGCAAATGCAGGTGAATATTACTTGCGATCACCGGATTATTTACGGTGCTGATGCTGCATCTTTCTTGCAAGATTTAGCGAAGTTGATTGAGACTAATCCTCAATCTTTGACGCTTTAATTCGTTGACAGTTGACAGTTGACTGTCAACTGTCAATGGTTTACCATCAACTATGTTAAAGGAGCTAATATGGAAAGCTTCCAACAGCTAAGAGTTTATCAATTAGCTGAAAAAAATTCAAATTAAATATGGTTTATTGTTAAAAAGTGGGACGACTTTGCGAAGGATACGATGGGAAAACAAATAGTGCGATCGGCTGATAGTGTTAGTGCTAATCTTGCAGAAGGACATGGACGCTATAGCTATCAAGATAATCAGCGTTTTGTAAAAATTGCTCTTGGGTTCATTAAACGAAACAAGACATTGGTTGAGACTTGCCTACGCTCGCAATCTTTTGACTCAAGAACAGAGCGATCGACTGCATCCGTTATTAAATGAACTTTCACCAAAACTTAATTTCTATAGCCATTTTAAATCATTTGTGAATTTCTTACTCCCTCCCCTTACTAAGGGGAGGGTTGGGGTGGGGTAAAAAATTTACGACTCATGTAGGATTGCTATATCTTAACCCATTAACACCAAAACCCAAAGGTTAACAGTCAAGAGTCAAGAGTCAACAGCCAACAGTCAACAGTCAACACTCAACACTCAACACTCAACACTCAACCACCAACTAATTACTGGATCGCACAGTCAAAACTTGCGGCGGCGTCGCATCCGGCGGATACAAGAAATCCACCTGAACCAAACGGCGTTCCCCCGGCTTCATATTAACATTCACCAAAGGTTCCCCCTGCTGTCCCCTGCGCTGCACGATGTGAATGTAGCGCGTCAAAGTCTTGCCCGTATCATCCTTAAACATCACCCGCACCGTACCTCGGAAAAATATCCGATTTTCCGGAGGCTCATAAAACATCAATCCCCCCGATTCTGTATTTGCTTTAATCGGTGTTTGCATTTTAATGCTAACAGATTGGGATTCACCAGATTTGTTGTAAAGCGGAAAAGTTAAGTTGTATTGAATCCCGTAATTACAGTGAGCAGAATAAGCAGTATCGGGATAGCGAGCTAACATTTTTGCGCTTTGAACTTGACCTGTTCCAAAAGTACCCGTATCAGTGGTGCTCAAAGCATAAGAAAATGACTCGCCGCGCTTGGGAATAGTTAAATAATCAGTTCTCGAATTGTCCGTAATTTTAGCTTGCCACTGGGAACCTTCAGCTACTCCTGCCACGCGGTCATAAATTTTTTGCACCGGATTTTCGCCTCTGGGAGTTGGTGCTAAATCTCTGGGCCCGGCTAAACCTTTGGTATTTAAAATATTTTCCCACTCTTCTAATGTGGGATATTGTTCGACTCCTTCTTGGCTTTGAGGAGCAAACATTGCTAATGATGCTACATAAACCGAATTGCTGCTCGACATTCGCATCAAGGTCGATCGACCATTGGAAGAAGGCGTGACATTCCCCACAGGTATCGGCAAATTCATCAGCATTCGGCTCTGATTGGCCGGAATCTCGATCGCAGCGGGCAAAATGGCTTGTCTGTATCCCCGCAGGACATCGCTGGTGATGCGGCTTCCAGGCCCGGCAAACACAGTGCCGAATCGATTTTCTAAATACGACGGCAAATCGACAAACAAAGCATCCGGCCGAGTTAAATAAGTCGCTCCTTGCAAGACTTTTAAAGTAACAGGTTCGGAGTTAGGATTGTGTACAATTATTCCTTGAAATAAGGTGCGAGTTTCTTGGCGATTTTTAGCTTTGGCGATGTGGTGGGCGAAGATGTCAAATCGACCTTTGAAGGGAAAGTTTAAGTGTGCAGAAGGTACTTGTTTTCCTTCGGGCCCAAATGTGGAGAGCAAAATGCCTTCGGTTTGCACAACTTCGGGGCTGTTGCTGTTGAAAACAGGGATGCTGTCGAGTTTTCCCGGTAAAACGCGCACTTGCTGAGGCACCGTCACGGTGTTCAGCGGGGCGGTTGTTGGAGGCGCTGGCAAATCCAGTTCGTTTTCCGGTAGCGGGAATTCTCGCTCGATGATGACTTGTTGGGTCGCAGGTGCGGGGATTGTTTGAGCTAAGGGGAAAATTGGCAAAAACATTGCTGTGAGCGCGTTTAACTGAACTTGCAGAAGATTGCCACATAGCAACCGACACAGAACATTACCACAAGTTGGTTGATATTTTTGGGGATTTTTGGATGTTAGGTCTATTTTTGCAGCAATTCGGACATCGCAAATTTTTTGTTCTTCACCTTGACAAAATGTATAGCATAAATAAGAGCCAGAAGCACTATAGCTGCGCTGGCTCTTATGAGTTGATACTAGAAGTTAACCTGCATTCACTAGAAAAGCGATGAGCTTTTCTGCCGATGGATGGCCTGCACCCCTGAGACAATTTAAGCAAGAGCTTTTTTTGCCTGCTTGCGGCGGGCTGCTACTAAACTTCCCAACCCCATAACCATACCTGCGATAGTGGTTGGTTCGGGTACTGGCTCAGCATCAGCCGAAACTCCGGCCATAACTTTGTCACTCTCACCAACACTAGACCCAGCTACCTGTTGGAAGCGAACCCCTGCCTTGAGCGTACCATTTTGAAATCCCGTCAAGAAAGCACTTTCTGCCTGAGCCGCACTCAGACTGCTGCCAGTTAGCAAAAAGCTAACCAAAGTTGACTGATTTTTATATAAGCCTCCACTAGCGTTTCCACCATTAAAGCTATTGCGCGGAGTGCTAATGCCATAGTCGAAACCGTCTTGCAAACCGCTAATATCAACGTTTTTCCAAAACTCTGTAAAAGTGCTGCCTGCGGTAGATTTAACCGATGCAGTAGCGCCGCTCAATACGTCAAATGCCACGGCAACGAGAGAAGAGTCTGTTGCACCACCGGCTGTGAGCTGAGTGCCAGTGGTATTCTTGATGCCTAAATTCAGGAGCAAATCGGCTCCACTTTGGACAAAGTTGAAGTCCAATGTTGCAGTAGCGCCGGTGCCGATAACGTTGTCCCTGCGGTTGGTACTACCGTACTCAGGAGCCACGGATAAACTGAATGCTTGGGCTTGCGTTGCAGTTAGTAATGAAGAAGCAATCACTAAACCAGCGGTAGCTAGACACGCGGTTAGTGGTTGGGCGAAGTTGGTTTTCATAAGAGTAATACCTTTTTTATATCGTTGGGGGGATTGACTTTATTGATTTCTTTCGGTATCTGTTTACATCATCTATCATGTAAAGGTATTTGTCTATACATTTTTGATACCTTTACCAAAACAATATTCTTCGAGGTTTATTCTTGAACCTTTCGTAAACTTGGTTGTATCGCAAACGCTAGGATAATTGGTGCTGAGGCATTCCACGGCTAACTATCCGTTATTGCAACTTTCGGTAGCATCGGCTGTCACAACCCCTTACTACGTAATTTTACTATTTAGCAGTAATAATTTATACAAATAATGAGAAATATGTTGGTCGATCGCCAGATCTACGGCAAAGTAAAATTTAGTTGCACAGTCAGTAAATATAGAATTAGTAACTCTTCCCGGGCGCAGAAACTGGGTTTTAACGACTAAAATACGGCGTGGAGGGCCTGGGTATGGCTGAAAAAACCTGGTAGATCCCAGTCTCAGTGCGTAAGTCCACTACACTTAACGTTATGCAGATACAGCCCAAAAACGGATACAAGCCTCCGACTAATGTTGTGGAAAGATAAAAATTTTAGACTCTTGTTCAATTTCCCAGATTCATCTGTGAAGTAAATCTAAAATCTAAAATCTAAAATTTAAAATCTAAAATCTAAAATCGACACAATCCCCGCGTCCCCTAGCATTTGAGATTGCATCGGCTCGCCCACCACTGACACAATAACGTTAGTAACAGACAAATTTTCAATGACAATAATTTTAACCAACGACGACGGCATCAATGCTCCGGGCATTCAAGCACTTTTGCAGGCTGTAGAAGGCAAAACAATTATGGTGGCGTGGCTCCGCAGGGGCAATTGTCGGGCTGCGGGCATCAAGTGACTGCTCACAGTCCGATTCATGTCGATCGGCGATCAGAATTTGAATATGCTGGAGGGGGAACACCGGGAGACTGCGTTCGCATTGCTATTCATCACGTTTGTGCGAAACCGGATTTGGTGCTTTCGGGTATTAACGCGGGTGGCAATTTAGGCGTTGACGTGTATATTTCGGGTACGGTGGCGGCTGTGCGCGAAGCAGCGATGCACGGTATTCCGGGAATCGCAATTTCCCACCGGATTAAAAGGCCCCTCGAAATTGACTGGGATGTCGCTACTCGCTGGACATCGCGGGTATTGGCTCATTTGCTGAACCGGGAACTAAAGTCGGGGTGTTTCTGGAATGTGAATTTGCCGCATTTAGCGCCGGGAAGTGCGGAACCGGAAATTGTGTTTTGCCAGCCTTCGACGCAGCCACTGTCAGTGGTTTACCGGATGGAGGAAGAATACTTTTATTATGCCGGAGAATATGGGTCGCGCGATCGGGCGGCGGGGAGTGATGTTGAGGTGTGTTTTGATGGTAATATTGCGGTGACTGAGATATCGCTGTGATAGATTTGGGCGATCGAACTATATTTTTTTTCAATAAAGTCTAAATAGACGGTGTTAAATTTGATCGGGGAAGGAAGGTTTCATTCCAGAAACAGCTTTACAGCTTTATCGAAGCAAAAGCAATTTGAAAATAGCGGTTTAGCAGACACTGACTCGCAACAATCCAAAGCAGTTGATGCAGAAACCCGTCAAAGGGCGATCGCGATTGTTAAGAAGTTACTGGAAGCTGTGCTTGATGAAGCCGTTAAGTTTCTCGAATCATTGTATGTTAAGGGCGAGCCCGTCGAGTAGCGATCGTACTTTTTGTTTTTAGAAATTCAGCCGCTTTTCGGACAGCGTAAATATACACTCAACCACCAACTAATTACTGGATCGCACAGTCAAAACTTGCGGCGGCGTCGCATCCGGCGGATACAAGAAATCCACCTGAACCAAACGGCGTTCCCCCGGCTTCATATTAACATTTACCAAAGGTTCCCCCTGCTGTCCCCTGCGCTGCACGATGTGAATGTAGCGCGTCAAAGTCTTGCCCGTATCATCCTTAAACATCACCCGCACCGTACCTCGGAAAAATATCCGATTTTCCGGAGGATCGTAAAACATCAATCCCCCCGATTCTGTATTTGCTTTAATCGGTGTTTGCATTTTAATGCTAACAGATTGGGATTCACCAGATTTGTTGTAAAGCGGAAAAGTTAAGTTGTATTGAATCCCGTAATTTCCGTGAGCAGAATAAGCAGTATCGGGATAGCGAGCTAACATTTTTGCGCTTTGAACTTGACCAGTTCCAAAAGTACCCGTATCAGTGGTGCTCAAAGCATAGGAAAATGACTCGCCGCGCTTGGGAATAGTTAAATAATCGGTTCTCGAATTGTCCGTAATTTTAGCTTGCCACTGGGAACCTTCAGCTACTCCCGCCACGCGGCCGTAAATTTTTGGCACCGGATTTTCGTCTCTGGGAGTTGGTGCTAAATCTCTGGGCCCGGCTAAACCTTTGGTATTTAAAATATTTTCCCACTCTTCTAATGTGGGATATTGCTCGACTCCTCCTTGAGTTTTAGGAGCAAACATTGCTAATGATGCTACATAAACCGAATTGCTGCTCGACATTCGCATCAAGGTCGAGCGACCATTGGAAGAAGGCGTGACATTCCCCACAGGTATCGGCAAATTCATCAGCATTCGGCTCTGATTGGCCGGAATCTCGATCGCAGCGGGCAAAATGGCTTGTCTGTATCCCCGCAGGACATCGCTGGTGATGCGGCTTCCAGGCCCGGCAAACACAGTGCCGAATCGATTTTCTAAATACGACGGCAAATCGACAAACAAAGCATCCGGCCGAGTTAAATAAGTCGCTCCTTGCAAGACTTTTAAAGTAACAGGTTCGGAGTTAGGATTGTGTACAATTATTCCTTGAAATAAGGTGCGAGTTTCTTGTCGATTTTTAGCTTTGGCGATGTGGTGGGCGAAGATGTCAAATCGACCTTTGAAGGGAAAGTTTAAGTGTGCAGAAGGTACTTGTTTTCCTTCGGGCCCAAATGTGGACAGCAAAATGCCTTCGGTTTGCACAACTTCCGGGCTGTTGCTGTTGAAAACAGGGATGCTGTCGAGTTTTCCCGGTAAAACGCGCACTTGCTGAGGCACCGTCACGGTGTTCAGCGGGGCGGTTGTTGGAGGCGCTGGCAAATCCAGTTCGTTTTCCGGTAGCGGGAATTCTCGCTCGATGATGACTTGTTGGGTCGCAGGTGCGGGGATTGTTTGAGCTAAGGGGAAAATTGGCAAAAACATTGCTGTGAGCGCGTTTAACTGAACTTGCAGAAGATTGCCACATAGCAACCGACACAGAACATTACCACAAGTTGGTTTATATTTTTGGGGATTTTTGGATGTTAGGTGAATGTTTACGGTAAATTGGGCGATCGCCCAATTTAGGACTTTGGAGAAGTCGCGTCCAAGGAAGGCAATGGAGCGAGCCTCTTCGTCTCGATCGACTACACCCCCACTATACAAGTCCGGTGCAACCGGACTTGATATGACCAATTCCCAATTCCCAATCCCCAATTACCAACTAGCGTTATTTCTGTTTTATGACTACCAACGTAATGTCGTCAAAAACTTTATGTTTGTCAATATGTTGCAGCAGATGATCAATTACTGCTTGTCGAATTTCTTCAGCGGTTTTGTGGCGATTTTCTTTGGTCACTTGGCACAATCTTTCTATGCCGTAATACACTTTATTTATATTTACAGCTTCGGTAATTCCATCTGTGTAAAGCACTACTACATCCCCTGGATTAAGATGCACTTGAACTTGGGAAACAAAATCAGCAATATCTTCCTCTAGTCCCAGGGGAAAACCGAGTTCCAGTGTATCGATCAGTTCGATGTTACCATCAGTACGGACTACGATAACTTCTTCATGTTGACCGCTGAGGCTGAAGTTACTATCTTGATAATCTAACAAAGCCAAGGTCATGTTTTTAGAGGAGTCGATGCGCTCGATATTGGCATAAAGGGTGCGGTTTAACACATCAAGAAACTTCACCGGATCGGTTTCGTTCATTTGTTGGAGAGTGCGGACGGCGGTTTGCGCCATAATCATTAATACGCCACTTTCTAAACCATGTCCCGTAACATCGCCGATGCTAATTTTTACCTTATCATTTTGGGTTAGCACGTCGTAGTAGTCGCCGCCAACTTCATCGGCAGGTTGCATATATCCAGCTATTTCTAATCCTTTAATTTGAGCGAGTTCTGATTGTTTGGGCAAGATCATTTGTTGCAGTCGTTTAGTGACTTCTAACTCAGCACTGAGGCGGATGTTTTCGGCTTTAAGTTTGTTGTTAAGGGAGCTAATTTCCTGGTTTGCTTGGGCGAGTTGGGCGGTGCGTTGTTGCACCTTTTCTTCTAAAGTTTGATAGAGGCGGGCATTTTCGATGGAGATCGCAGCTTGGGCGGAAATGATGTTGAGGACTTCTAGGCGATCGCGCGTAAAAGCCCCCGCTGTTAAATTATTTTCTAGGTATAAGATGCCTACCAATTTACCTTGATTGATCAGGGGGCTACACAAGATAGATTTAGGTCGCTGCTGAATAATATACGGGTCAGATGCAAACCTGGTTTCAGTGGTTGCATCATCGATCGCAAGAGTTTCTTGCGTGCGTTCTACATAATTAACCAGCGAGATAGGAATCTCTTGACTTTCAGTCGCTGACTTGGAGATTAATTGACATCGTTCACCCGTACATTGAGCTTCAATTTTCCACTTACCTGCTGGGTCAGGTATGAGGAAATAAAATTTTTCCGCTCCAGCATTTTCCAGCAAGACTTGCATCAAATTCGAGAGCAATTCATCCAGATTAACTTTCCCTGAGAGCGCTTGGGAGGCTTTGATAATTGTTGATAAATCCAGAGCTTGTCCAGCACCTGAACTGGTAGAAGTGATAGTAGTTCTGCTCTGAACAATCGTTTCGTCTCCTCCACTCGCAAGGCTGTTTTTCCTACCGACGATAGGTGCGAGTAATTTAGCATGGCGCTCTTCTAAATCTTTAACTTTTGCCTGCGCGCCCCAGCGAATATAAGCATAGTAAGCGTCTATCATGTAGGTACGCGCTACTTTCTGACGACCTAAAGTTAAATAAAATTCTGCTGTTAGTTCATTGGCGAGGGCTTCATCCTGCACATATCCATTTTCCTTGGCTCCATCAATCGCCCGGTCGTAATATTCCATTGCTGAGAAAGATTCACCCAATACGCGGGCTTTTTCTGCTTCTACTAAGTCATACTTATGCTGGTAATTCATTGGGCAATGTTGCGCCCAATATTTCATCTTTTGCTGATTTTCTTCTACTTGTGTCAGATATTGTTGTTTCCTATTTTCGTTTTCACCAGAAAAACTACTATTTGCATACTGAGCAATTAAAGCAAGTGAATAGTAAAAAATATATTCAACAAAAAGAACTATATTGCGAACAAAATGCGAATATTGGGCAGCTAATTCAGCATTTTCTAAACACCCATAGTAATCTTTGAATAAATAAAACAAACGGGACTTAAAAAAATACAAGTAGAACAAACAAATTACATTTTGTTCTTCAATAAATTGCGGAATTTGTTCTACTTCATTAAAATTTTTACCAATTAATTTGCATTTATTTTCAGAATCTCCTCTAATATTCGATACAGCTTGACCAAATATTTTCAACAAATTCAACTGGTACACGTGCTTAAATTTGTTGACAAAATCAATATATTGCTCCAACCTCTCAGCCACAAATTCAAGATGTTCGCCAACAAAAAACAAGTGAGCACAGTAAAAGTCAGCCGTATGACAAGCAAATTCTATATCGCCAACTTCTAAACCGTCTTGAATTGCCTGACGCAAGGGTTCTATAGTATTCCTAGTATGTTGCTTCCAATGTTGGATAGTAATGCAAAATGTAAGCACTGCTTTACAACGATACTCTTTGGCATTCAGCTTATCTAATACATTCAAAGCTAGTTGACCGAGTTGATAGGCAAAATCTATGTCTGGAATTTGCCAAGTTACGATTCCACCATAGTTACAGTAGGCATAAATAGATGGGCTAGAATTTCCGTACTGACTGGAAAGCTCGATCATAGTATACAGAATTGGTAGAGATAGCTTGGCATCTCCAAAACAAGCAGGTGAGAATATGAGAAGCAAAATCTGCATAGCTGCCAGCTTGTAGCGATCGCTCATTTCTGGCAAGTTCGCTAACTCCTCGATATTTAACACTTGGGGGGGTGATTGGGATAGGGTCACTCCCAGCATTTCTAGAACTTGCAGCCCATTATCTAACGCAGATTGAATCTGGTTTTTAGCGAGGTTAAGCCTAATTTTCAGCACATATAAGTTGACTTGTTCGAGGATTGTTTTGGCTTGTTGGAGAGTGCGATCGCACAAAATTTCCGCTCGTTCTAAATTAGCATTAAGATATTCGGCTTCCGCTGCTTCCAGATAGAAGGTAAATGTCAGATCGTATTGACTTTCCCAGCTATCTTGACTCAGGAGTTCTAGACCTACATTCAAATAATTAACAGCGGCTTCATACGCAGTCGCTGCCTTTGCTTTCTGTCCAGCAATCAGGTTTAATTGGGCCAACTCATCTTTTTCTGACTGATTAGTTAGCAAATCTGTGCCAAAATTCAGTTGGTTAACAAAAGCAAAAATATTATCTTTTCGCTCTTGCTCTGTTGTATTATTCAGCAGCAGTTGACCAATTTTCAGGTGAGTGGCTTTTTTGTCTGAGTCGGGAATCAAAGAATAGGCTGCTTGTTGCACGCGGTCGTGCAAAAATTTGTAGTCAACTTTGATATCGTGTATAGATGCCAACTCTTCCTGGGCAAACACTAGAGGAATTTTGTAATTTTCAGACAGCGGCAGAATCAAACCTGCTTGCATTGCTTCCCACAAATGAGCAGCCGTCGCTAAGTTTGATTCTTCATTGACAATTGATAAAACTTCTAAGTTAAATTGGTTGCCGATACAAGCCGCTAGTTTTAATGCTTTCTGGGTTGTTTCTGGGAGTTTGCGAATATTTCTGGCAACCAGTTCAACAATATTGAAATCAGCAATACCAATTGCTTGAATTTGTTGAATATCCCACTCCCAGCGGTCTGTGTCTACCTGATAAACCAGCAGATTTTCCGAGTACAGGGTTTTGAGTAGCTGCGTTAAGAAAAACGGATTTCCTTGGGTTTTATTAAAAAGTAATTCAGAAAAAACTTTAATTTTGTCTGAGTTTACGCTGGCATCGAGAGTGTCGGCGATTAATTGATTGACGCTATCAAAAGCCAGCGCCTGAATGGTGATATTATTCACCACCGTTTCATTTTCTTGAATTTTTTCTATGGTCTGAATTAAAGGATGAACGGGACTGACTTCGTTATCTCGATAAGCTCCAATCGTTAATAAATATTTGCTATCTGGGTCAGTGACTAAGAGTTGGATTAACTTTAGAGATGCCGAATCTGCCCACTGTAAATCGTCTAGAAATATGACTAGCGGGTGTTCTGGTTGACAAAAAACGCGAATAAATTGTTGAAATACCAGATTAAATCTGTTTTGTGATTCCGAAGATCCCAGTTGAGTAACTTCCGGCTGTTTACCGATAATTAGTTCGACTTCGGGGATAACATCAATAATAACTTGACCGTTATTATCTAGCGCTTTTAATAAGTTTTCTTTCCAAATAGCAATCTGTTCAGAACTTTCGGTTAATAGCTGACGGACTAATTCTTGAAATGCTTGGATTAAAGCTGCATAGGGAATATTGCGCTTAAATTGGTCAAATTTACCCGCAATAAAATACCCCCTCGCTGCTACAATTGGTTTATGAACTTCATTGACGATTGAAGTTTTACCAATCCCGGAATAACCGGAAACCAACATCATCTCAGTGGCACCACGGCTGACTCGTCCAAAGGCATCTAGAAGAATTTGGACTTCGGTTTCTCTACCATAAAGCTTCTGGGGAATGAGTAATTGGTTGCCGCGATCGCGTTGACCGATGGGAAAATTTTCAATCTTTCCAGTTGTCTGCAATTGCTGCAAACAAGTTTCCAGGTCAAATTTTAATCCCGCCGCACTTTGATATCGGTCTTCCGCATTTTTTGCTAACAGTTTCATCACAATATCTGAAACCGCTTGAGGAATTTCTGCTACCTCTTTAGGTGGGACGGGTTGTTTGGCAATATGACAGTAAACCAACTCCATCGGATCGGTGGTATTAAATGGCAACTGGTTGGTCAGCATTTCATAGAAAGTCACTCCTAAAGAATAGAAGTCGGTGCGGTAGTCAATGGCTCGATTCATCCTCCCCGTTTGTTCGGGTGACATATAAGCAAGAGTCCCTTCTAGCAAGTTGGGATTGACAATAGTTTGCTGTTCTTTGGGTAAGGCGATCGCGATGCTAAAGTCAGTTATTTTGACTTCCGTCGTATCGGGGTTGATGATGATATTGCTAGGCTTAATATCTTTATGTATAATCCCTACTTTATGGACTTGACTGAGCGTTTCTACTAAATAAATCGCCATGGTTAAAAACTCTTGTAATTCGAGCTTTTTTATTTTCAAAAGTTCGCTAACAGATTGACCGCCAAAGTCTTCTAAGATTAAAGCAAAGCTATTGTGGTATGTAACCAGGTTGTAGGGCTTAACAATTCCTGGAACGTCTAATTTTTGGGGAATGGTGTATTCTTGTCTTAGGCGAGTAATCTCTTCAATGTGCGGATATTCATTTTTAATTATCTTGAGAATAACGGGCTGGCGATCGCGCTCTCTGATTCCTCGGTAAACAACTGTTCTGTCTCCTTCATAAAGTGTCTCTGCAATTGTGTAGCCGGGTAGAATAATCATATTTTTACTTTTTTTGTTTAAATATAAAAAGACTAGAGGTCAGGATGACCTAGTTTAAAGTAGCTTTGACCTCTAACCTTGTTAAATATATTACCGTTGCTCTCAGATCGATTTTAATTCTTTCTCAAAGTGAGGGTACACCTTTTCATCAAACAGATCCAGAATCTCCTGCGATCGCTTCTGAGCCACTAATTCCTGATAATCCTCCCTCACAGGCACGTTGTAGCTAGCTTGGCGGCGTCCAATACTTGGCAACCACGTCGTGTGCAAAGTTAACCCAAAGTTCAGAGAGGAATCGCTCAGTTTCCACTGCGGCCCCTGGTTGAGATTCCAAGCCTCGAAAATCCAGATCTCGTAGGTATTGTTCAACCAAACAGTGCAGGTAATGTAACCATCCGTTGAACTGTTACCATCACCGCGCGGTATAAACTGGGGCGAAAGACCGATACAACCAGGAGGAAATTCATAGGAATCGGCAATCTTCATCGATTCAGTTGAAGAAGTATCCATACGAAACAAGCTACTTGGTCTGCCTTCTTCTTGGGCAATTCTGAGCAATTCCTCTAGTGGCACTTCTCTGGACGGATAGTCTTTGAAAAAATCAACCATAAACTTACTGACTAGATCCTTCCAGAGTCCCAAAGAGATCCAGTAGATATTATCAAGCTTACCTGGTGGCATGGTGGGATAAAGAGGCGAAGGAAGTCGGTCAAGATAAGCATAAAGTGCTACTCCCCAAGTACACTTGCACTCTTCTGCTTCAGGGATAAATTTCTCTGGAATAACCTTCTGTTCAACGATTTCTCCAGTTTCTCCGTTAATGACGTAGCGTCCGACGCGACTGATGTCCATCTCGCTTTGTTCCATCCCGTGTGGGCGAGGTAACTTAGGATCGTCGTCGAAATAAGGAGAATCATCATAGGCACGTATCCATTCAGACACATCCCAGGCACAAGTATGTGCTGCATGAAGGGTAATTAGTTGTTCGGGATTGTCGTAATCTACGAGAAAGTGGGTAATCTCTAGAGGAATTTCTACTTTTTGGACAGTCACCGTCGGTACGTCCTCCTTGCGATCGCTAACTCCAGATTTTTGGCCTTTGGTTAAGCGATCGCGAGGTACGAGATATACAGGAGTTGTTGCTAACTCCATGACATCCAGTTTTTTTCGCAAGCATTCTTCTAACCTTTTGTTTTTCGGAAAAGGGTTGTTAATTATCTGCTCTATCCCTGTCCTGAAAGAGGTATCCACAATTATCACGTAATCTTTAGAAAATCCAATTTGGTGAATGCTTTGCTTAATTTTTACGGGCGAACCATCAGGCAAGACTAGCTGCCATCGCTCTAGTTCTCCTTTACCATCCCAGCGAATTAGATAAATAAAATCTTCTGGAAGCTTGAATTTTTCCACATAAGTTTTAGCTGGTGGAAAAACTTTCTTTACTTGTTTCGCTAGTTTATTTGCCGTATTAGTTACGATGCCGAGAAAAGTTTTTAATGACATCCCATAATTGACCGTGAACATTTCGCTTTTGCGAACGTCAAATACGGGGTGAGCAGTGCTAAGCACGGGTGAAAAGGGAAAATTCAAGCACTGCAAGGGAAAATTCAGCTCAATTTCTCCTCGCCACTCTTTGTTCCAGCCTACAGGAGTTGCCACTTCAAGAGTTTCTGTATCAATTTCGTAATGACGACCCGCATCATAGGCAACTAGCAGGCGTTCTTGGGAGTCCCCAGCAAATTTCATTGGCAGGAAAGCAATACTTAAATCGTTGCGAGAACCAAGACACCAAGAAAACCTGATGATGCCATGATTGCGGAATTGATACTTGGCATATTTTTCACCAGGTTGGCTTGCTTCATCCGCATAGTAATCTGGTGGTCTGATAATCCGTGTAGTTAATAAAACTTCACCCTTTTGCTGGAAGTCCAGTCGGTAAATCATACCGTCGCCGCTTAAGAATGAGTCTCCATTTGTAAAGGGAAGACCTCCTGATTCAATGGTTCCGACTGGTGCAATGATAAAGACATGACCCCGCAAGTCATCTGGTAAGTCTTTCTCACCCATCTTGGTAATATTTAGTTTGATGTCGGTGAGTTCATTCCGTTTAGCTTTGACAAGCGATTCGGGAACTGGGGGACAGCCTGCTTTGGTATTGCTTGTAGTGGGTTCGTTCATGTAGCTCTCCTGAGTGAAAATGTAATAATGGTAACAGTGTAGATAAGTATTTGATTTATGAATGGGAAATGAGGACTGTAACTTAGATACTATCTTTGATAAAGATTTGATATCTATTCTCCCATCCCCTGCGTCAAAGCCCAATTGGAATCGACATTAACTTATTATCGGCTCTCTCGTACTTCTGGTGATAACGCAAGCTAATAATTTAGCACGATCGAGGGTTTCAACGTTCAGTCTCAGATACTTAGTATCATCTGCTACTTTTAACACCAAGCATCGCGGAGAGCCGAGGAAAAAATTATGTGATTAGATCTTTGCATCGACACTGATGTCATGAATGCTGCACTGGGACAAGCGTAACAAGTCGCTTTAGCTGTCATATCAAGGTGCGACTGGGCTAAAATGTGGCGCGCCACATTTCTGGGGCAACTGTTCAATTAATGCCATGATATAAATGTGTGGCAATGCTCATACTGACGATCGCCACCAATCAACAACCAATTTGGGCTAGAACTATCAGAAGGTTGCCAGCCTCTGCGCTCTCAAATCGGTTCTATAAAACCGACACATAATGACGATAATTTTAACCAACGACGACGGCATCGATGCTCCAGGGATTCAGGCACTTTTGCAGGCTGTAGAAGGCAAAACAATTATGGTGGCTCCGCAGGGGCAATTGTCGGGCTGCGGGCATCAAGTGACGGCTCACAGTCCGATTCATGTCGATCGGCGATCGGAATTTGAATATGCTGTAGGGGGAACACCGGCCGATTGCGTGCGTATTGCTATTCATCACGTTTGTGCGAAGCCGGATTTGGTGCTTTCGGGTATTAACGCGGGTGGCAATTTGGGGGTTGACGTGTATATTTCGGGTACGGTTGCGGCTGTGCGCGAAGCAGCGATGCACGGTATTCCGGGAATCGCAATTTCCCACCGGATTAAAAGGCCCCTCGAAATTGACTGGGATGTCGCTACTCGCTGGACATCGCGGGTGTTGGCTCATTTGCTGAACCGGGAACTAAAGTCGGGGTGTTTCTGGAATGTGAATTTGCCGCATTTAGCGCCGGGAAGTGCGGAACCGGAAATTGTGTTTTGCCAGCCTTCGACGCAGCCACTGCCAGTGGTTTACCGGATGGAGGGAGAATACTTTTATTATGCGGGAGAGTATGGATCGCGCGATCGGGCGGCGGGGACTGATGTTGACGTGTGTTTTGAGGGTAATATTGCAGTTACTGAGATATCGCTGTGATAGATTTGATGGGATTTGATGGGATTGGGCGATCGAACTATTTTTTTTGTCAACAAAGCGGAAGTAGGTAGGTTAACTTTGGTATCACTTACCCTCAATATCCCAAAACAGGATAAAATGTTTGTACTTAATTTTTAGAGTCACGTAAGTCAACAAATGAGTCCTAACGCAGAAGCGAATTCTCCGAGCATCTTAAAACGCAAAGCGAGCAGCACTTTTGGTCGTGGCAAAGTAGCTAATCTCAATACCAATTTTAATTTTTCTGCATGGAGTGACGAATACGTTACTTTATATCTCGGCGATAGTCTCCAGCACTACGACAATTGGGAGCGACCTACTGTCATCGTTTCAGATGGAGCTTACGGTATTCTTGGGTTTGAAGGAGACACGTCCGATCACATTGATTTACCTAATTGGTATCAACCTCATATCGAAGCATGGTCAAAAGCAGCCATACCCTGT
Source organism: Microcoleus sp. Pol11C2 (assembly GCF_036701505.1). Taxonomy (NCBI): domain Bacteria; kingdom Bacillati; phylum Cyanobacteriota; class Cyanophyceae; order Oscillatoriales; family Microcoleaceae; genus Microcoleus; species Microcoleus sp. Pol11C2. The sequence continues at coordinate 38,565 of NZ_JAUBQX010000023.1, read as the reverse complement.
ACAACACTCTGGTTTTGGAATTCAGAGATTGGTTGGGCTATTGTGCATCCACTTCTAGAAAAATATGGTTGGCGCTATGTCAATTCCAATATTTGGAACAAGGGAAAAGGTCATATCGCAGGGAATGTTAACACACAGAAAATTCGCAGGTTTCCCGTCGTTACAGAAGTCTGCGTTCAATACGTTAGAGAAGTAACAGTTAATGAACTTACCTTAAAAGCATGGTTATTACGAGAATGGAAACGCTCAGGATTGCCGTTACGACGGGCAAACGATGCTTGCGGGGTAGTGGATGCAGCAACCAGGAAATACTTCGATCAAGGGCATTTGTGGTATTTTCCTCCGACCGAGATGTTTGAAAAGTTAGTCAACTATGCAAATGAGTATGGTAATCCTCAAGGAAAACCCTACTTTTCTCTGGATGGTAATCAGTCTTTAACGGGACAAGAATGGAGCAAAATGCGATCTAAATTTAGATGCCCTCACGGTTTTACAAACGTTTGGGAGCGTCAAGCTTTACGGGGCGATGAGAGAGTTAAGACTATCTCTGGAAAAGCATTACATCTCAACCAAAAACCTCTGGATCTGATGAACCTTATTGTTGAGGCATCCAGCGATGAAAACGATGTTATATGGGAACCTTTTGGTGGACTCTTCAGTGCAGCTTTGTCAGCACGTACACTCAAAAGAAAAGCCTTTTCTTGCGAGATAGACCCCGACTATTTCTACTATGGTGTACAGAGATTTAATCAATAATTTCATCAATACTATCTTCTCTAATCTGTAGATAATCTTGTAGGGATTTCTTGATGCTGTCTTCTAGGCGACTTGATAAAAGCTTATTCCACCGACCAACGGTCATACCGGAAACTTCAGTATTGTAGACACGTCGCTTAAATTCCTCAATGCCTGGATGTACAATTCTGTCCATCTTTGCAAAATTTGTATCTAGTCTATATTCATAGCGTATGCGTAGCTCCCGCAGAAGGCGCTGATACTCTCTAGTGGGTTTGTAGACTTTTCCTTGAGTACCCCATGAATCAACTATTTTCTTAGCTTCTAAAAACTCCTCAGCAGAGCCTTGGAATTTATATCCACTGGTGTTTGTTTGTTGCAAATTTGCTGTTCTTTGAGTTGTATCTTCCGGCTCTAAAACAAGATAATCAGGCGGATTGTGATAGTGGGTATCTCTCGCTACAGCTACCTATAAACCAGAGACAACGCACACATCAAGAATGCGAGGCTTGCCATAGATGATTTTATCGGGTAGCCATGCCAGGATAGCAACGTAGGTCTGATCGAACCTAAAGTGATTTTGACTATCTTTGAAACGTGCTGTTATCTCTGTTGCTAGTGGGAACCACGCTTTAAGTTCTAATCCTGGCGTTGGTTGAACTATGCCGAGGAAAATAGTATCTGGAAAGCCAGGATCTTGCCTATGCCACTTTCCAAATTCAGTGAACTCATTTTGTTGATTCAAGAATTCAACGGTGTTAAATTCGATTAAATTTCCGACTAAGGGGGAAAGCTTTGAGATAACTTTAGACAGGTTCACCGCTGCATCTACGGTAACAGGTTTAGATACATCTAAAACGTCGAAAGTGTTACCCTATAAGCGATCTAGATATTGGGAGGCAAGTCTGATTACATCTTGGGTATTCATATCTCGCTCTCACAAGAGGCTTCAGATATTTTTTGTGAAATTTTCCTAATAATATCGCAAGGATCTACACCAATTACATGAGCAACTAACAGAAACTCAATTACATCTAACCGTCGTTCACCGTTTTCATATTTGGCTACGAAAGACTGGGGCTTTTTAAGAGATTTAGCAACAGACTCCTGAGTTAGTTGCGCTTCTTTACGAGCCGCAATCATCCAGCAACGGAATGTTTCATATTCATCGCTAAAAACAGATTTCATTATACTTTGGGTTTAGCACTGCATATTCCCTATATATAATAAACCTGTTTTCGGATAATCCCAAAACAGGATATGTAAATCTGTTAAAAATCGATACTAATGACAATTAAACAAAATTAGTCGCAATTCCGAGAGTGGCAGCTATCTCTACTTGCGGCCCTCGGTGCTACCATAATTTTTTTTGTCATCTTTCGGCTTAGCAACACCATCAGGTTGTTTCTTTGGCTTTTTGACTTCTTTATTGCTTTTTCTTTCTTTTGACATGATCATTCCTCAATTTAGACTCAGCATAACATAGATTGACACATTTGCCTAACTGCCAGTAGAGGGGGTGATCCTATACAGATATTACTCGCTGTTAGTTTTGTACAATCTGCACTATATTATCTGCTAGGTTTTGAACGAATACCCTCTACCGTTAGGCATATCGATAAATTCCTCAGAAGTAGAATGTCTGAAATTACTTTTAACCCCGATGATTCAAGGAAATATTGAAAAGCACGATCGTCTAACTGCTGCGAGACAACAGAGAAAAATTCTCGCTGATTGAGCTGTTGTTCCACCTCTAATTTTAATAAAAAATGACAGTAGATAAAATATGGAGCGATGACCATGCCAGCCTTCGCGACACCGGGCGCAAAAACAACAAACAACTTTGCAGTCTCGGTTTAAAAAAGCTGTTAGCCACAGTGGACAACAAGAATATTGATTTTACTATTGATCAACACTTCGGACAGTGTTTGATGGCTTACATACTGAGAATAACGGTTTCACGGATCTCAGTACGATCGCAACCCTTGCCGAAGGACTCTAGAGGTTAAGTAAATCAAGGGTTTCAGGCTAGGACCTCAAGACGGTCGGGACTCTGGAAAAGCACAAAGTATATGTATAAATATAAAGTGAATTGTTCAGCTTTCTTGAAAGTGCGATCGCGTCCGCTCCTTTTGAGATAAAATACTTATAAAGAGTGTTTATTTCTAGATAAATTTCCGCTATTAGGAATGTGACCCGTATGGAAGTAACCGAGCTGCTCAAAGAGTACGAAAATGGAAACAGAGACTTTGCTGACGCAAACCTCAGCGGAGCAAACCTCAGCGGAGCTATGTTGGTTGGCGTAAACCTTTCGAGGGCTAACCTGTCTGGAGCTAACCTGAGTCGGGCCCATCTGACCAAAGCAGAACTCAACGGCGCAAACCTTTACAGGGCAAATCTGAGTTTTGCCAAAATGGGTCAAGCCAGGCTAGCCGACGCAGAGCTTACAAAAGCCAATCTCAGCGGAGCTTTCCTCGTCAAAGCAAAACTGCCCAGGGCAAAGTTGAGTGGCGCCCAACTCATCGGTAGCAACCTGCGGAGCGCCATCCTCTGGAACGCCAATTTGTGTACAGCCGACCTGCAATTCATAAACCTGCGGGGCGCCAACCTCACGGGAGCCAACCTCAACTGGGCAAACTGCGGAGGGGCAAAACTCAGCGGTGCAAAGCTTTTTGGCGCTCAACTAACAGGCATCTATCTTAGGAAAGCTTACATCAATGGCATCGACATGAGCAGGACGGATCTCAATGGTGTCAACCTGAGCGAAGCCAAACTAAACGGGGTAAACCTGGAAGGCTCGAACTTATTAGCTGCCAATCTCAGCGGGGCTCAGTTGCGGGGCGTCAAGTTGATGGGAGCAGATTTAACCCGGGCAAATCTGGTGGGAGTTTCTTTGGTGCAGGCAAACCTCGATTGGGCTAGGCTGTGCTATGCAGACTTGAGCGAAGCCGACTTGAGCGGGGCAACATTCACGGGAACCAACTTTGAGGGTACTCAGTTAGCCGGCTCAACAATGCCCCCATCTTTGAGCAATGATGTTTACTTAACTGCAGCACGTGGTGTCGCAGCTTAGGCAACGCTAAAAATTAATCTCGCATCCGAGTGGGCGACTCTCGCATTGGTTTAACTTTTGATGCAGACATCATTACTTTTGTGAGAGTGCTGCACCGACAAGAAATTTACTGATATTTGCGAGAGTTTGTAGCATCACAATTGAGTTCACCCGATTAATTTTGCGACTCGCAAAGCAGAGGTAATGGCTCCTTCGTGCAAACCATCCCCCAAATAAGCTCCCGCATGATAAGTGTTGTTTTCGCCATTAGTCTCGATAACTTCATCTCGATATCGAAAAGACTCGACAGTGTACAGCGGCGTGTGATGTTTCTGAATGTGAATAATGTGGTTTTGGGCGATCGACTTTTCGAGTTGAAAAGCTAAACTGTACTCTCGTGGGGATGAGATGTCGCAAAGCTGATTCAAGCTCGCATTATATCCCCATCCCTTGTCCGTCTCGAAAAAATCAAATTCTGATAACTTGCGGATACCGTAGCGATCGTACATTGATGTATCCGAATGCAGTACAGTGGTTGCATAATTGGCTTTCCACGCCGAAAATCGCTTCGTTTCCGCCTCCGTCGGATCAGACAATAGCCTCATAACTTGATCTGGTGGCATCGCAAAAACCACCTTATCAAATTCCTGGATTTCCCCATCAGAAAGCACGATTTTTACAGCATCCGCACTTCTAAAAATATTGGCAATCTCCACATTTAGCAGTATATCGCCCTTAAATCGCTCCAAAATCTTTTCAATGTAAGAATACACACCGCCTTTAATCCTCACCCAGTTGACTGAGGCATATTCGCGCAAAACAGGCATCGCTAATTCTGCCGGAAAATTGTCGAGCAATTCAAAGGGTATCGAGTAGCTGTACATCGTCAGCAACTTCAGCCAATAATTGCGGACGCACGAGCTTTTCAAAGACTCAGAAAGCGGCACATCGTAGAAATCATGCTGTTTAGCAAACCGCATTTTTAAAATAAATCCCGCCGACCGAGCGTAGAGACTCTCAAGTCGCAAATACTCGCTCAGGCGTTGAATCCCGGTAAAATTCTTTCGGATAGATACCGCAGACAAAAAGTGAGTGCCATCTTGAAGAAACAGCGCGGAACCAATCTGCACGGGTTCTAATTCCACGTCTAGCTCCTGCATAAAAGCCACGAAATTGTAAAATACAGTAGGAAATTCCAGCACCCCATTTTCTAATATTTCACTGCACTCCGATTGATTGGGTACAACATTTTTGTTCAGCGTCCGAATATGTCCGCCTAAAATCGGCTGCTTTTCCAACACAGTGACGTGATGACCCTGTTTATCGAGCCAGTAGGCTGCTGCCATACCACTGGCTCCGCCCCCAACAATTGCAATTCTCATAGTTCACTCCTAGATTGATAGAAGGAAGTTCGGCAACGGATTCGCTCGACGGATGTAACGGATGTCAGGAAGAAGGAAGAAGGAAGAAGGAAGAAGGAAGAAGGAAGAAGGAAGAAGGAAGAAGGAATAAATTTTAGTTTGCAGGTAGAACCTGGAAACGCATTTCACTGTTGCTGTGCCTCGTCATTTTTAAGAGGAGGCAGAGCGTCCAGAAATTCATTCCTTGGCAGAGCCAAGGAACGAGATAATAAGAGCAGAAATGAGAGATTTTTAAGATGAGGCAGAGCAAGAGTGAAATTCATTCCTTGGCTTTGCCAAGGAACGAGAGAAACAGGAAAATAACCAATTGCCAATTTTCCTTAGCCTAAAATCGCATCGCCGGATAAACGTTGGTAAAGCAGCGCCCCCGTCCAAAATGTCGGCGCAAAGCCTGGATAGCCCGAGGAGGCGTTGCAGAAATAGAAATTGTTGAGGGATGTTTCATGATTTAGTCGATCGACTCCCATGTTGCGCGGCGTCAGGCTGGAACCGTAGGAATTACCGTTAGGACACCAACAGAAGCGCTCGTTAGTCGTCGGACTTCCGGTAATATGAAAGACCATGTGTTTGCGGAAATTCGGAACATAGTGTTTTTCAACAACATCTAAAATCGAGTCCAGAATCTCTTGCTTCTTCTGTCTGTAAGCTTTGCGATCGCTATCCCAAAGTTGTTTAAAATAGCTGTAATTAGCAACAGTCAGAAATTCGACAATTTGACAATCTTCTGGACAATCCCCCGGCGCTTCCGTCAGTAAAGTTGGCGTTGTAATTGCAAAGCTCGGACGAGAAAAATCATTGCGATCGTACATTTGAGCAAAAGCTTCATTTAGATCCAAGTGTTCCGAATGAAACGTATTCCACTTGCCAAATCCATACTCTCGGAGATCGATATCTTTGACAACGCAGTACACCATGTAGTTAGATGCAGAATACTCATAGTTGAGTTTCCGCCGCACTTTTTTAGAGAACAGTTCCTCTCCAATCATCTTGGCCGCTCTTTTCGGGTCAAGGTTGCAAATCACCGTGTCGCCCGTGAATTCATGGGTTTGATGGGTGGTCAAATCCATCGCTTCAACTCCGGTTACTGTTCTGTTTGTGACCCTAAAATTCGTGACTTCATGGTTTAGTCGAACTTTCCCCCCGTTGGATTCAATGACATTAACTAAAGAATTGATGACATCTTCAAAATGCTGCGTCGGGTAAAATGCGCCTTCTTGATAGCCTCTAAACAAGGCAATCCAAGCATAGAAAGAAAGCTGATTTGGAGGCAGCAAAAAATCCGGCCATTGCAGGGCTAATAGGGTTTGGGCGGCTTGCGGGAGTTGGAATTTGTCGAAAACGTCCTGAAGTGTACTGTTGAGGTGTTGGACGGCACAGAATACGTCACCGAAGTTTTTGAGCAATTCAATTGGTTTGACGGGAGGAGCGAGTTTTCTGAGTCCCTCGCCGGTTTTCTCGACTTCGTTGACGAATTGGCGAATTCTCTCGCCCGCTTCGGGAAACAGCGCGGACAATCTGCGGATCAGTTCCTCTGGTTCCGAGGGAATATCCAGCGCATACCCCGGCATTCTCATGTGGTCGTAGCCATTCGGATCGTACCGTTCAAAGGTGACATCTCGATCGAGGCCGAGTTTTTTGAGAACTCGATTGACGGTATGTCCTTCGCCGCAGTCCCAAACGTAGTGGAATTGGGCATTAAAGGTGTATTTTTTGGCCATCGTAAAGGTGTGACCAAAGCCTCCGGGATGCTCGTGAGCTTCGAGGATGTGTACGGTTTTGCCGGAGTTTGCCATCAAAGCTCCGAAAACCAGTGCTGATAAACCACTGCCGACGATGAGGTAATCTGTTTTCATGGTAAATTTCCTCGATCGATTGAATGGGGCGATCGTTGTCTATTTAAACTAACTATCAATTCTGAGAAAATTCTGAAGTCCAGCAACAATTTTTTGAGGCGCGCTGGTTTAAGGATTGTCTTAAAGTCTGAGTACGGTTGCTGTTAAGCTTAATTAACCTGTTGTGGATAGAACTTATAGCTGCTGAGGCGGACTGGAAAGCCCGCCACACAAGGGAAGAAACGGGGTTTATAGCTGTGTTGGTAACTATTAAGGCATAGAGTAGCCTACCTAATTAGGACGATTTTAATTAGAGGCGCGATCGCTTATTTGTGCGGCACAATCACATCAAAAAAAGCATCCTCCAAATCATAACCAAACATCTGCGACATCGCCATCAACTTCGATTTACTGGGGATTCCCTGCTGATTCAACCAATCAGTCAACACAAAAATTTTGTTCATCAAAAACATTTCCAAAGCTTCAGGATTGTACTGAATACCTTGGGTTCGGTGAAACTGGTGCGGCACCAACATCGCGGCATAGCGCGCCAATTCTCCCGCTTTCCAATCGAGCAAAAATGGCAGCCAAGGGTAACAAGCATCCAAGCGAATAAACCACAGCCGCACTTCGGGAATTTCCGAAATTTCTCGCGGATCTAACTCTTCGCGCGGATACTCAATTTCAAATTGTAGCTGTTGTTCGTTTTGGGCGATCGCTCCTTCGGCCAGCCACTTTTCAATCACAGTCCGCACCGGAGACAAATCTAAACTGTTTATGCGCTCGGCATCTACCGCTATCATAATACTCATAAAATTTCAACCTTATAGAATTAAGTTTTATCTATAATACCACTAATCACCAATCACCAATTATATCAAATCTCTTAAATCCCCTACACCAGAACTCTTGCAGAACTTCGCAAAATATTTTGAAAAGCCTCTGCGTTAATCCCCGTTAATCTACGCTTTCCCTCTTGCATCAAAGATTTATGCAATCTTTTCTACTACTCGTTGCCCAGCCATCAGCCATTTTTCCCAAACTTGCTATCTTGCAAAGAATTACCAATCCCCTGGATAATTCCCCGCCCTATCAAACCAATTCCCCGCCCTATAACCTGAGTCAAAACGTAAACAACGCCAGCACCCAACAGCGAAATAACTGCGCGAACTCTAGGTGCGATCGCATCCCTGGTTTCCAGCAGCAAAGTCAACGCTAACTGCCACCCAGAAAGCTGTGCTAACTCCTGATTTCTCGGAGAATAAATAGAAATTTTCTTAATTCCAGAATCACCCAAAACAAACAGCCAAAACCTGCTTTCAAAAATAGCTTTCGGTTCCACAAAATATCTATCCCAGCTATATCTCCACGACAAATCATTCCGAAATTTCTCAATTTCTCGCGTCGAAATCAACTTACCATCGTAAAAAATTTGCTTGATTTCTTCAATATTTGCCAAATTATTTAGTAGAGGCTGTACCACTCCGCTAGCAACTTGAATTGCCAAATTTTCTAACAAAGCTTCAGCTCGCTGCATGGCTTCCGGGCTGCCAGCAACACAAGAAATATTGTCAACTGTTAGAGGAATTTCAAATAGCAAATGTGCAAAAAAATCAATTGTCATCGGTATTTTATCAAGGATTTCTGCTGCAACTACATCAGCATCTGCCAGCAGCATCGGCACAACTTCTACCCCGCTGCCTGCCAAGAGATAAGCAGCGATTTCCCCTTGACTTTCTCCCAGTTTCAAGCTGGTTTGAGTGCCATCAAAAACCAGATTTTCTTCGGTTTGCAGTGTATAGTATCTGCCAAAAAAATCTATGATTGTCGCCTGCCACAAATCCCGTAAAATAGCAGGCATTTTTTGCGACAATTGAGTTTGCTGCACTTGCGAAAAGCGTAATTCCTCCAGCAAATCCTTTAACTTCCGCAGGATGGAACTCATCAATTCAAGCTTTTTGGGCGATCGCAAAATGTCGATTTCTAAAGGCAAGCCAGTCAAATTCACCAAATCAAACTGCAATTTAGCTGCCACAGAGTCAAACAAGCTACCTTGCCAATTAGTTGCAACCACCAAAGATTCAGCCGAAACTTGGGAATTCGCTAATTGCGATTGAGAATTATTTAACAAATTCTCGCCTCTAATTTCTTCTTTCTCCCCTCTGTTTTCTTCCTTCTGCTTTCTTCCTTCTTCCTTCTCGCCTTTTCCTTCAAATAATAACTGACTTACAATCCAGCGAGCTGCCAGCAATTCTCTGCGGCGCCCGCTGAGTACAACCCCATCTAAAATAGAGGGCAAATCTGTCGGCTCTGCAGCTCTGATCTCTTGCAAATCAGCTTGGACAGCCGCCAAAGTTGCATCTATTTCCCGTAGTCCAGAAAGACAAAAATAAGCCAGCATTTTTTTGTGTACTGGCGTATCAACTGTTGAATTACCTGCATTTTTATCTGCAATTGCTGCGGAGTTTTCTACTGTTTGAACCCCCGCTGGATTTATTTCTATTCCGGAGTTAGCTGCCGTATCCGTCGCCCAATAAGTGCGACCAGATGCCACCGCGCGAATAGCTTCCATTGTCAAGGAAATATCTCTACCTTTAGGACAATAGCCATTCGCGCCCGTAGCCTGTACCTCCGGCAACAGCTCCGGTGTCAGCGGCCCGCCTAGCAGCAACAGGGGCAGGTTGGGGTACAAACTTTTGAGTTCGCGACAAAATGCCAGCGTCTCTGTTTGACCCGATCGCAAATTTAGGGTCTCAACAGCCAAAATTACCAAATCTCCAGGCTTCTTGGCTGTTTCAGAGCCGAGGGAGCGAGCTTCTAGAACCCGCAAAGCCTCGTTTCCCATTGAAACCTCTGCGACAACTTGCAAGTCTGGATACTGCTCGCAAGCGACTCGCAGCCCCAGCCGGAAAATGGGGTCGCCATCGATCGTCAGCAGTTGGAAATTACTCACTTGATTTTAGATTGGAGATTTTAAAGCTCGATCGCGCGAAAACCCAATTACTCGGGGATCAAATTAGCATCAGGAGGCCCAGCCGATTCCGGAATCGAGGGCGGCGCGGGTTCTGGAGCCGGAGCCGGAGGAGGAGCAGCAGGTTCCGGAGCCGGAGCCGGGGCCTCTTCTCTCGCGGGTGGATAGTAAGGTTCCGGCTCCGGAGCAGGCGGATTGTAAGGTTCTGGCTCCCTCGCGGGCGGATAGTAAGGTTCCGGCTCCGGAGCAGGCGGATTGTAAGGCTCGGGAGCCGGGGCCTCTTCTCTCGCAGGCGGATAGTAAGGCTCTGGTTCTGGCGCGTACTCCTCCTGTCGAGGAGCTGGCGCGTACTCCTCCTGTTGAGGAGCTGGCGCGTACTCCTCCTGTCGAGGAGCTGGCGCGTACTCCTCCTGTTGAGGAGCTGGCGCGTACTCGCGAGCGGGTTCCGGCGGCGGCGCACTGTTGGCTCTAAGTTCAGCACTCCAGCGCCCGATCGCACCTGCCGCCTCTGAATACAGCGCCCTACCGTAACCGATTTGGGAAGCGGTATCGATCGCCGCTCCTAGACTACCTTGAGATGCCAATGCCGAAGCTCGATCGAGAATCGGCCTATCTTGAGCAACTTGCAGTTCGCTCACCCACTGATAGACATTATCCTGAGCTTTCGCGTACAAAGTCCTACCGCTCTTAATTTGCGAAGCTTTTTCAATAGCAGCACTAAGTTTTCCTTGCTTCGCCAGGGCGATCGCTTCATCCAAAAAAGGCTGATCTTGAATAACTTCTATGCGTTTCGTCCACTGAGCCAAGAGAGTTTGCGCTTCTATCCTGCGGGGACGGTTTTGAGCAACCAGGACTAACTGAGCCATACCGCCCTTTAGTCCTTCAACCGTTTGCGCTTCTGCCAACTGCTTCGCCAGAGTCAGAAAAGATTGGTCTTCGATCCGCTGAATGTCCCGGCGCCAAGCAGCCACCAAAGTTTGAGCGTGAATCCGCCGCGGTTGCTTAAGTCCAATGGTTTGCGCTTGCTCGATCGCGAGTCCAAACGTCCCTATCTGACCGAAACTAGCGATCGTACTCGCCACTTGCAGTCGCAGCAAATCTTGAAACTGCACCTGCAAATTTTCAATTTGAACTTGAGCTTGCTTGTACAGAGGGCGACCCGGAGCTATTTGGCTAGCAGCCCCCTGCCCTTCAAGCAAGCTAAAAATGTGTTGTGGCAGCGGAGTTGATATCGACTGGTTCCACGTCACTGCCTGAGCCCTACCCAACTGCATCAAATCTTGAGCTTCCGCAAATAGTAGCGAATCCTGTGGCACAACTGAAGCAGCCTCGATCGCCCCCGGCAGGTCTTTCGCCCCCAACCGCTTAGTAGCCATTGCCAGCAAAGTCCGACTCCATCCCTCAATTTCCTTTTCAGCTTTAGCGCGGGCAAAAAGCTGCGAGTCTATTTTGCGAGCCAGGACTATCGCCTCAGCGAACTTTTGCGGAGTCTCGTCCTTCGCCAAATCTCTAGCCTCTTGCAAGCGCTGCCAGCCGTTTCTTTCCAAAGAAATCTGCTGGATCAGCTCGTTGTAACGCTTCTGACTCCAGAAAATATTTTCCAGCTTGAACAAAGCTTGAGCATAATCCCAAGCCTTCCTTAAATCCTCACTTTTCAAAGCTGCTAGGGCTGTATCGTAGAGTTTTTGGCCCTCCTGCCAATTTTTTTCCCAAGCCGTAACAGCCTCTTCTACCTCGGGGTAAGACGGACTGGTTTTCGGAATTTTCGCCACAATCTCTAGGGCGCCTTTCAAATCGCCCCTCTCAATTTTTGCCCTGGCAAATCCCAGAATGGCTTTCGACCATTCCCCTATCAAATGCTGACCCTGCGAGTATAGCGGATGTTCTTTCGGCCAAGCCTGAACCAGTGCCATTGCCGATTCTAGCTGTTCTAGCTTGCCCGACTTAGCAGCTTGTTGAGCGCAGTAAAGTCGCTCTCCGTCGGCCGCCAACGGCGACAGTTGCTGGCAATTGGGCGGTGGCGGCATCGTCAGCAACCAGAGAAATGCAGCGGCACCGGTTACTCCAAATCCCACCAGGAGACTCAGCCAGATAAGCTGCCACTGCCAAAAAGTTCTTTTTCCCTCGGTCGGCTGGGCCGTTACGAAGGAACTCGCATCGCCTGTCGCCTCTGCACTGAACTGTGCCGTCGGTTTAGGGGATGGGTTGTATTGCGGTGGTGTGTGGAATTGGTCAGATTGTCGTCTCGCCATTACTTCAGCCTGTCCTGTAATGCGCACTCTTCACGTGACACTCCCACATCAAATCTATAGATTGTGATGTGGGCTTCTGACTCCTGTTAAGGAGATCGAGAACTTCCTTCAAGGTACTGGCAATCTTTCCCTCTACGGCGTTTTATAGTGAGGTTCGTGTCTGGCCCCACTGGTTGCTTCCGAGTATTTTAGGCTCTCGAAGCACGTAAATCATACCAGTTATCAAACAGTTATTGACAGATCCCGGGGCCGTTTAGCAGAAAAAACAGTAGAAAGCCCCCTCAGTCCATAAATTTTAGATTTTTAGATTTTAGATTTTAGATTTTAGAATTGACTCTGCACGTGAATTGTGGGAGGGATTCAACTAAGCTCTCATATTAAATCCGGGTCAGAAATTCCACTATCGGACTCAGCGGTTGAAACCGCAACTACACAAACTTTGCTCCGCTCCAAGCCGATTAAAAAATAAAGGGGGTATAAAGCCGGATTTGGTCTACACTTTTATTTGTAGGGGGTAGGATTGATTTTTTGGGTTTAGTCGTAAATTTTATTCCCGATCGCCAAACTTGCCGATCGAGTTTCATTTTTCTGTTTTCCTTTTTTTATACTGTTTTTTATACTGTGCCGAATTCCGGCGGGCGACGCAAAACAACCGATCGAGCGCAGCTAAATACTTAAATCATTTTATACGACCGACCGGCCGCTCACAAAGCTCTGTTTTGCTTCCAACAGCGGCGGCTTTATCGTTTACGAAGCCTTTGGCGTATCGCTGACACTCGATGCTTGCGTAGCGGACTCGGCCGAGCGATATCCGTAGAAATCTATCCGGTAGTCTACAATTCTGACACCCGTTTGCTGTTGGATTTGCTCGATCAAGTCGATCGGCAGTTCCACATGAACGTCTAGAATCTGAGACGTATCAAGACAATTGACGTGAGAGTGAGAGTCGCTGACGTTGCCGTACAAGCGTCCTTCCGAGCGTTCTATGCACTCAATAATCCCTTCTCTCGACAAAGCTTCTAGATTTTGATACACAGAAGTATGCCCGATCGAATGCGCTTGTTTGTTGAGGCGATCGTAAATTTCGCGAGCCGAGAGGTGTTCTTTTGCCTCCCACAAAAGTTCTAGAATAAATCGACGCTGGCGGCTCAAGCGCATTCCCATCGCCTGACAGCGGTTTAAAGCATCTTCTAATGAACGAATTGGTTTCACAGCTACCGCCTTATAAAGCCTGCTCGATTTTTAATTCTGGTACAACATTGCACGCCTACATATCCACTAATTCTAACGCAGGGTTGCCCAACAGTAGAAGGTAGAGGGCAAAAATCTCGAATGAGTGAATTTTTTCGAGTTGCTGTTCAACCCAGGCTGCCAGCACCCACCAGAAAATTATCTGCCTCACCAATATTGCTTTGACTCTATCTTCTACTGCAACACCTCCTAGTTCGAGGATTTGATGGCGTTAACCAGTAACTTGGCGATTTCCGAGAGTTGCTTTTTGTTGAAAGTTTTGAGCAAAAGCTTGACTACCGCCTTCGGTTCGGCGGGAAGTGCTACTTGCTTCGACGCTGCGGCGGGGGCGGCTGGGGCGGCTGGGGCGCTTGCCTCTGCTGGTTTTGGGCTTGCTGCCAAAAGTAGCAAATTTTTACTCGGAACGATCGTCTTGACTTTCCCCACTTGTACTAAATCGCCAGCTTCCTTGAGTTCTTTGATAATCAGGGGAGCTAAGACTTTATAAGAGTTTTTGGGATTAACGATCGCTGCTCTAGCTGTTTTTACTAAATTTTGCCAAGTCTCAATTTTACCTCCCAACTTATAGAGGCGAACGCACACAGCCGTCAACTCAGAGCGACTAGCAGCCGATTCTTTCTGCTTGAACACCTGCAACATTTCTTTGAGTAAAGTCATCACTTCAACAGCAAAATTGGCCGGTACCCCGCCCGCTGTTGGAGCGGGCGTACCAGACCCAGCAGCCTGCACTTTACCCGACGCCAATTTATTGAGGTGAGTTTCGAGTTGAGCAAAAACAGGCATCACCTGCTGCACGAGTTTTTCTCCCTCCTCATTCCTCAAGCCGAAAGGCCCCTCCAGTCGCCCCAGCAAGTCCTTAAGTGTATCAACTCCCTTTAAAAATAGGGATTCTGCCGTTTGGTCAACCTGCTTGACGGGCCCGTCCTTGAGCACCTTAAAACAATCTTCCAAGCGGTGAGCGGTTGTTTTAATACTATCTAAGCCGAGCATAGCCGCCCCCCCTTTCACGGAATGGGCGGCTCGAAACATCTCTTGGACGCTTTCGGGGTCTTTCATCGTGGACTTTAAATCCACTAAACCATTTTCTAGAGTATCGAGGTGCTCCTTAGCCTCCTCTATAAACAAACGCATAATTCGGTCTTGCTGATCTGACACGACAGTCCTCCTAACAATCTCAGCACCCTCCAGAAAGCACCCTCTTCGCGGGAAAAAACGCGACTCATGGCTAAAGTCGGAAGCTCCCATGCAAAACATTCTAGCCTGCCTCAGCTAGCAGACTCAAAATACTGGTGTCAGGGCAATCTTAGATCTAAAACTGGTGCGGTGGAGATTGAGCCTAGAGTTCTGAGGGAGTATCTGGAGCGACTTCAATACCCATTCCTTGTTTCATCATCTGCTGAGCCGTAATCAAGTCGCTTAACTCCTTGACTTCGACGCCGATGTCTTGGCAAGCCTTTTTCAGTTCCCGCTCGAAGGTGTTGAGGTCGCCTCCGTAGCCGCAAAGCTTCGCGGCTGTGGCGATTCCTTGTTGGGCGTTAGCTTTGGCGCAGTCGATCAATTCAATGCCTTTGAGGGGTTGGGAGGATGCCATAATTTCAAGCCACAATTTATATTTTCTCCCACTGTACCTAGAAGGTTGAGGTCGATCGATCTATCGAAAGGCATGAAAAATCCTGTCTTTGCTGTGTGTTACCAATTCATAGCTATTTGTATGGGATTTCCGGGCCACAGAGCAGTAGTTAGGATTTTCTAACCCGCATATTCCGAGCAGAAACCAGGTTTTTGCGTAAGTCCTCAGGTTTGTTGCTAAAACGAAGTCATAACGAGTATGATTTAACTACAAGCAAAAAAGAGAGCCGCCATGAGGATAGAAGAAATTCCCCTCAACCAAATTCGCCGCCCCCTGCCGCGAGTTAACGACCAAACCAAAGTAGCCGCCCTCATGGAATCCATCCGCGAGGTAGGCTTAAACGAACCCATCGATGTGCTAGAAGTAGATGGTCAGTATTACGGATTTTCCGGCTGCCACCGCTACGAAGCTTGCCAGCGTCTCGGTTTAGAAACTATCCGCTGTAATGTACGCCGAGCTCCCCGTGCCGTGTTGCAGATGCACTTAGCCTGAGCCTCTCAATAGAAATTCACCACAGGCAAAGATATTCGATCGACAATCACTAATAACAAGCTAAAAACCTATGACTACCAACAACCACAAACAACATCTTTACCCGACCCGCATCGATATGTCAGCCGCCACCCGCTCTCAAGTAGTCGGGCTGCTCAACGCCACGCTAGCCACGACTCTGGACTTAAAAACTCAAGTCAAGCAAGCTCACTGGAACGTTAAAGGCATGGATTTCTACCAGTTGCACTTGCTGTTTGACGAAATGGCAACAGAACTCGAAGAATACATCGATTTGGTTGCCGAACGGGTCACAGCTTTGGGCGGTTTGGCTGTAGGAACAGCCCGCACAGCCGCCGCCGATTCGATTTTGCCAGAATTTCCTTTCGACATTTTAGACGGCAAAGAATATGTGACGGCTTTAGCCGATCGCTACGCGCCCTACGCCAAACACCTGCGAGTCGCCATCGACAAAGCAGCGGAACTCGGCGACGCCGATACAGCGGATCTCTACACCGAAATTTCGCGGACAATTGACAAGCGTTTGTGGTTCCTAGAAGCGCATTTGCAAGGTTCTGCGACAACTGCAACAGCCACAACCCCGGAAAAAGTAGGCGTCAGATAGCCACAAAAACATTTGTGGGGTGGACACGGGAGCCCGCCCCAAAGATGTATTTCCTTAAGGCTCGTAACAGTTTACGATCGAGAATATGTCCATTTATCAATTTGGATGACTTTTTCGTGGCAGCTAATATTCCCGATTATGCTCTTCAACTGCAACGCCTGATTGAACAGGCCGGGCTTTCGAGCGATCGAGAACTCAGCCAAAAAGCAGGAGTTCCCGAAATTCAGGTCATCCGCCTGCGTCGCGGCTTAGCTTTGAAAACCCGAGCCGACATCTTGCTCAAAATTAGTCAAGCTTTGCAAATTTCCTTACCCGAACTACTGGCAACCTTGACGCCAGACTATGTAGAGTTAGAAAAGGCACCACCGACAGCCGTAGAACAAGAATATCAGCGCCTGCAAGCTTTGATCGAACAGCAGCGAGAATCTTTGATGCAGGAATTCCAGCTATCTAGCGTGCAAATTTTAGAATCTTGGATGTTGCAGTGGCCGACTGCTGCTAGCAAAGCTCAGGAAAATCACAACTTGCGGGCTCAGAAACTACTGCCCTTGCTGCGGCCAGTCGAGCAGTTATTAGAGCATTGGGGAGTGGAGTCGATCGCCCCAGTCGGAGCCCAAATTCCCTACAACCCCCAACAGCACCAGCTCATGGAAGGAACAGCCGAGCCCGGAGAACCCGTCAAAGTCCGCTACACAGGCTACAGACAAGGCGACAAACTGCTCTACCGCGCCAAAGTTAGCCCAGTTTGATTAATACCAGAAGGCATTCGGCAGAACAAAGATTCTCCCTATCTCAAAATTCACTCCCGGCGAAGCGCTGCGACTGCGATCGGCGTTACGATCCGCGAAGATCACCCTCTTTTGCACTCAAAACTATTCTCTCGCTCTCAGACTCTGGCGCTTTCCCCCTCTGTTATTTGGCTCGGAGTCCATCTCGCAGCTATACTAGCCTAGTCTGGCTAGAAATTCTGACATTCCCACCGCAAAATATGAGTCCTGTAGTTAAAATTATTCAGCCCTCTGGCATTTTAGACGGCACCAAGGCAAGTCAATTCCGCCAAGAGATTAGCGACCTAGTGGAAGCGGGAGCCGATGTGGTATTGATAGACTTCACTGATGTGACATTTATGGATAGTTCTGGTTTAGGCGCTTTAGTTTTGGCGCTCAAAACAGTCCGGGCCGCTGGGAGTCAATTAGTTGTCTGTTCTATCAACGAGCAAATCCGCATCTTATTTGAACTCACCAGCATGGATCGAGTTTTCGAGATATTTCAGACCCGCGATGCTTTTAATAGCAAAATTCTCTCAACTAACTAAATCTTTGGGCTGCTGCCTTCTTGCTATTTGGTCACAGATGCAGTGCAAGAAGTCAGCTAGCCAAAGTTTACCTTGAGTAAAGACCAATCATCATCAAAAACTGCTTTAGCGTTCAACTTTTGAATGTAGTTCAAAACCAGCTCTAACTGGTCGGCACTTGCACCGTTGTAAGCTGCTAACAGGTCGATGAAAGGGTCAAGCCCCCAGATATTGCCGTCAGGTTGGTGGATCTCGTATACCCCGTCGCTAAAGATGTAGAGAGTGCTCAAATCCTCGACATCGCAGCAATTATCGACATAGGGGGCGTCGGGGAACATCCCGACCGGCATTCCGGGGGTTTTTAATCGCTGGATTTTAGCCGTGCTCGCAGGCGACTGGGAAATCAACACGGCCGGTGGATGGCCGGCGCTAGCATAAACTAGCTGGCGAGAAATACGGTTGTAAACCCCATACCAGATGGTGAAATACTTGTCATTTTGGTAGCTCATCTGGAAGGTGGTGTTGAGGGCGCGCAAAACGTCGCTGGGTTTGTAGTAGTCTATGTTGGGGAGCGTGCGCGATCGCAGCAAATTCAGCACGGCCACCGAAGGCAGCGCCGCCCGCAAACCGTGACCGGCTACGTCGAGTAAGTAAATCGCCAAATAATCAGCATCTAGCCAGTTGTAGTCGAAGCAATCTCCCCCCAACTGCCGGGAGGGAATGAATTTCGCCTCAATGCTGAAAGGTTCCGTCATCGGATCTGGCAGCAGCGATTGCACGTACTCGGCGGCCTCGGCTAACTCTGCTTCCAGACTTTGCTTGGCAATTTTCAAATCTCGGCTGAGTTGGTGCAGCCGCAATCCGGCGCGTACTCTCGCCTGTAATTCGTTGAGTTCGATCGGCTTGGAGATAAAATCGTCGGCACCAGCGTCGAGCCCTTTGACTCGATCGGCGATCGAACCCAAAGAAGTCAACAAAAAGAATTGTGTAGTTGACAGATCCGGATCTGCCTTAACTCGACGGCAGACATCGATGCCGGTCAAGCGCGGCATGATCCAATCGCAAATTATCAGGGCCGGACGCAATTTTTGCGCCTGGGCTACACCGTCTTCGCCATTGCTTGCTACTGTTACTTCGTAACCCTGTTTTTTCAGGGTTCTTCTCAGCAGTTCTTGAACAGCCGTATCATCGTCAATAACCAGAATTTGAAACATGGGCACTTAGGTACTACAAGTTTTTCAAGGTCTGGGGGTCATTTAAAATATATCCTGTCAGCGCCCTTGTCTGAGATTGAGTATAGTTGATTGACATCGCTTTCGAGGTAATTGCTTTTGAGGGCGGGTCGTTGAGTTCAATTTACGTTAAAATTTGATGGAAATTTGGCGCGATCGAACTTCACTCAGTTTATACTCAGAATATAAATTTTTATAGACTTTTATTTGCCACAGGCGCTGGTTGACAGGAAAGTCCTATTTATGGTATAGTGACTAACCGATTAGTGGATTAGACATCGCTCGACGGCCCACCAAAGCTAGTATCGTCAAACTACCATTCAATTTTGCCGCCGTTGTATTTTGTCTCATCGTATTTTTTCTGGTTGTATTTTGCCCACCGGCCGATGAAGAACTTCTGTGGTGAGCGTGATTGAATTAAAGGGTTCCGAAAAGTTGCCGATGCTAAAAAAAGCGGATCTTCAAGTCAATACAGGTCTGAATGGATTAAGCTGGGTTTTGTCGTGGTTTGCACAATTGTACGACTCGCGAATTCCTACAAGTGTGTGGATACGGTGTCAGTTAGCTTTGGCTGAGGGCTTTACGAATGCGGTGCGTCACGCCCACAAGGGCAAACCAGCGGATTTGCCTGTTGACATTCAGGTGGCTGTGTTCGCTGAATCTTTAGAGATTAAAATTTGGGACTCGGGCGATCCGTTTGATTTAGAGAAAAAAATCAAAGATATTTCGGAAAAAGTCGATATTCACTCTCCGGGCGGGCGAGGCCTAAAATTGATTAAAGACATCGCAGACAGTATTAGTTACGAGAGAACGGCTGATGGACGGAACTGTTTGTCGATCGTCAAAAATTATACTGCTGTCTCAATGCCGAATAATGAAGATGATATTTTGGAAGTGGTAGAGGAAATTTTTGATTAATGGGTTCATCGGGTTTTAAACGCGGGACAGAGGATTAAGCCACAGCAGAATTGTCCGTTTTAATTCATTTAATTCTCGATACACTTCTTGTTTGACCCATTGCCCGATCGCATCGAAGGGTGTAAAAATTTGACCCACAGGCCAGCTAACATCTTGCCCCAAGGGCGTTTGATGGTTGCCAGTCAGAGTCTGAACTGTAATCATGTCGGGAAATCGTGCTTTTAGCAGTTTGGTCAACAGCAGGGTTTGGTCGATGTTGTCACCGTTAAATTTGACTAAAAGATTGCGCCGGATTTGATACCTATCTTGGACGAGGCGATTGGTGTCTTGGGGGGACGGGGTAAACTCGACTTTAAAGACGGGGGAAATTTGCTCGACGATCGGGATTGCTTCGGATGCCGCATAATTGTTGAAAGAAATCAGAATATTGCCTGCCCTTTCTATGTCAAACACAGAACCGATCAGCAAGTGCAGTTTGCATCCCATGCTGTGTCCCATACCGTAGATGGGGAGATAGGAAGATTTGAGCAATTTAGTGGCGCGCAGGCGATCGAGGGCATTTTCAAATTTGTTGAGGACATCGCGGGCGATCGCAATATGATCTAAAGTATTGACAAACGGCGTTGCTATTACAACATATCCTTGAGTCCCCAAAGCTTCTAACAGCCAGCGATAGGTGAGTTGCGGTGCTGTCGCCACAAATGCACCGCCGAGAAAATGTACGATCGCGATCGGTCTTGAAGGAATTAATACCCAGTTGCCAGAAACTTCTTGCCAGTCCATAAATTCAATCTAATTCCAAATAAAAAGGCGATCGTCCTCTGAAGGTAGAAGGCAGAATGTTTTATAAATTTTTCCTTTTATTTTATGCATCAAAAAGGGGTTTGCTACCCATTTTTGAATTCCCAAAACTTTCCTTTTTACTTATACATTATTTATTCTAACTGTTGTGGGGTCAAATAGCACGGCTGGCGATCGCTGCTATTTTCGCCCTGTATAGAGTTGAAGCTGGCGGCCGAATAAATCAAGGCTGACATCCACGACTTTCAAAAATTTTTATATTGTCCCCCACCGCACGACCGCAAGCCACTGTAGCCGGTAGTGCGGGTAATTGACCCGACAGAATATTAACAGTCAAATACGGCTCAAAACGCCAATATCAGGTATTAACCTGCGCCTGAGCGATCGGCGTCCATTCGGCTTTATTGGCAGCACCTAATTTCTTGACTAAACCCGCATATAGCAGTTATCAATAAAGTTAGGTATGCCCTATGCCCACGGAGGCCTATGCCCGCTTATCAAGCGTGCACCTCATGTTAATGAGAAAGGCTATACAACTATAACATCCTTTAGGACAGCCCCCCAATTTCAGACGAGCGCTGGGGGTTTAATTGTGGCGAATGATTGATACCTTCTGCGGTTTGATGACTCAAATTTTCGTGAGTCTTCATCCATTTCCACTTGTGCACAGTAGCTTGAGGATTGAGCACTGTGGTAGCCACTCCGTAAACAATAGTCGGCAAAACCTCCCGATTTAACCAACTTTGTCCCAGCTTTCTCATGTAGTGCAGTGCCAAAACTTCTCGAAATTTGTTAAGCCTTTGCAAAAGCGGCAAATTCTTAAAACATAACTGTTCGTACTCCTGCAGTGATAACTCTTTTTCTCCCCGCAAGCGCCGAAGTTGGTTTTCCTTGACACAATCAGAAGCTATGCGCTTTTTGAGCCAGTGCTTATCTGTGAGAGAGTTCCCTCTAATTCGATAATTTCCCAAAGGTTCTGTCGCCGCTAGCAAGCCATACTTTTGAGCAAGTTTGGTAAATAATTCTGTATCTTCTCCTACCTCCCAATCTTCTGGAAACCCGCCTTCTTGGACTAGAATATAGCGATCAACTACAACAGAAGACGGGAAAACCCAAGGACTTTCGCCTGTCTCCTTAATCGCCTGCATTTCTGCTTTAGTTGTAGGATAGGTGGGAATATAACTCAACTTCTTACCGTGCTTGTCTAAATACCGCAAAGCGTGAGCCACAGCTTTGACTTCGGGATTCTCTGCAAGCATCTTCAAACAAACTTCTAACTTATTGGGTTCCCAGGTATCGTCGCTGTCGATAAACGCTACATACTCGCCTGTGGCGCGATATATCATTAAATTTCTCGACTTAGAAACCCCGTAATTTTGGGAATTCCTGAAGTATTGAATTCTCGAATTTTGCTCTACCAACTTAGCAGCAACTTGGTCAGTAGCGTCAGTAGAGCAGTCATCAACAATTAAAATTTCTATATTTTTGTGAGTACCATTAAGTACGGAGGCAACTGTCTCGGCCAGAGTGTCGGCAGCATTGAATGCAGGAATGATGACACTGACTTTTTGGTTATTCATAACTTGCATTAAGGTGTGGTTTGGTAGTTGTTCGCCGAAGTATAGTATCGAAGCCGACACTCTGACTCATTTACGTGCAAGTACCTGTAGTCAGGAAACTTGCCTACATACTGCCAATATAACAGGTTTACCAACCTGAGTGTTATCTACCATAAGGAGGGGACAGCCCTTAGCAGGCGGAGTGCAGACTCTTATTTTGCGGGCTATTTGTCTGACACAAAGGCGACGGCTGCGATGGATTGAGGGTTTTGTCCGGGGACTGGAGTTGTCCTAAATTCGATGGATCTTTTTGCTTTAATACGGCTTACCCACAAAAACCCTGCCTCACCCAAAATTATTGGTTTGAGAACTATAGAGCTACTAAAAAACCTGGTTTCTGACTCAGAGCGATTCCGGCTAATCGCTGAGCATAAAATTGTTTGTCATGCGCCAGGGGCGGGCGAGGGAGGACTTTGATTCCTCACTACAAACCTAATTATAATTATTTAATCAAACTTGAGAGCAAAATTGGGTAAATCCTGTTTTATTGATTAACTAACCAGTCGAACAACTGCCCAAAAACGGCTATGCTAAGTCTGCTATGTGTTGCCTTGCCATAGCAATCACCTATACTGATTTTTTTGCTGTTGCTTAATAGGCTAGGAAAAAAAATAAATTGAAAATTCCGAAGCCTTGTGAATACTGTTTATATGATTTGCCTCTTTAGTTTTTTCTAGCGTAAATCAGCAACGCCGTTTTTCTGCGTTCATCAGCTTTTTGCAATCAGGATTTTCTCAAAAAAAATGCTTTTTCCAACTTATTTACTTATTAAGTTACCATAAGCTGTCCCTCCTTTCTCTCTTCCTCTTGTACCGTTAGAGCCTCCCAGCGTCAAATTGTTTTCCCGTCTGCCATAACAGGTAATTTATCTGCTGTTGAACTCAGTACGGCTCGGTCTTAGGGAAGACGATCATAAAATTATACTGTAAAAAATCCTCGCCTCACCAGTAAAAAATGTTGCCAAATTTCTTGAGCAAAGTGCAAATTTATACTTGTTGCCTAACAGTGTGGGTGTTGGGTGGCTGCCAGCAGCTACAGGCAACCTTGCAGCAGCAGCGCAGCAAACAGGGGATGGCAGTTTCTGCTCATCCTCTGGCGAGCGCTGCGGGGCTGGCCCTGCTGCAACAAGGCGGCAATGCAGTGGATGCGGCGGCTGCTACGGCTTTGGCGATTTCAGTGGTGGAGCCTTTTTCGGCGGGTATCGGCGGCGGGGGTTTTTTGCTGCTGCGGCGGGCCGAAACGGGGACTGTGCAAGCGCTGGATTTCCGGGAACGAGCTCCGAAACGGGCGACGCGGGATATGTACCTCGACAAGCAAGGCAAGGTGCGGCAAAGGGCAAGTCTGGACGGGCATTTGGCGGCTGGTATTCCGGGCACTGTTGCTGGACTTTATACGGTCCACCGCGAGTATGGTAAGTTGCCTTGGGCCCAGGTGGTGGCGCCGGCGATCGCCCTGGCAGAAAAAGGCTTTTCGGTAAGTTCGCGTTTTACCACGGCTACCGGGCGACGAGAGGACGTGCTCAAAAAAAACCGGGCGGCGCGGGAGGTTTTTACTCGTGGTGGCATTTTATACCAGCCGGGTGAGCTTTTGGTGCAGCGGGATTTGGCGCGGACTTTGCGGCAGATTGCACAAAATCCGCAGAGTTTTTATACCGGGGACATTGCGCGGGCGATCGCC
This sequence comes from Microcoleus sp. Pol11C2, assembly GCF_036701505.1. Lineage (NCBI taxonomy): Bacteria > Bacillati > Cyanobacteriota > Cyanophyceae > Oscillatoriales > Microcoleaceae > Microcoleus > Microcoleus sp. Pol11C2. Next base: position 14,766 of record NZ_JAUBQX010000023.1, on the reverse strand, counting down.
GCCGACATGGCTAAAAACGGCGGCATTATCACTTTGGAAGATTTGAAAAACTATACGCCGATTTGGCGGAATCCGGTTTGCGGGAACTTTCGGACTTACGAAATTTGCGCCATGTCGCCTCCTTCTTCCGGCGGCGTTCATTTGTTGCAAATCTTAAATATTCTGGAAGATACGGATCTCAAGAGGTTGGGGAGGCAAAGTCCAGATACGCTACATTTACTGGCGGAGAGCATGAGGATTGCTTATGCTGACCGGGCTGAGTATCTGGGCGACCCAGATTTTTTGAGGGTACCTGTCAAAGCTCTGACTAGCAGCAATTATGGCAAATTGAGACGATCGCAAATCCAAATGTCAAAAGCCAGACCCTCCAGCGAGGTAAAGGCTGTTGACGCTCAAACTTTGAACCGTCTTCTGTGGGAGTCTCCCGAAACTACCCACCTCACGGTAGTTGACAAAGAGCGCAATGTAGTAAGCTTGACATTTACGGTGAATGGCGGTTTAGGGGCTGGAGTCGTGGCGGCGGGTACGGGAATTTTGCTCAACAACGAGATGGATGATTTTGCAGCCGCGCCGGGAGTGCCGAATTTGTTTGGTTTGGTGGGCGGGGAGGCAAATTCGATCGCCCCGAGGAAAACTCCTTTATCGAGCATGACGCCGGTCATCGTGACAGAAAATGGCAAATTTCGCCTCGCTGCGGGGGCTCCCGGAGGCAGCACGATTATTACCACCGTGTTGCAAATTGTACTGAACGTATTGGTTTACGACATGAATGTCGGCGATGCTGTGTCTGCACCTCGGATACACCACCAGTGGCAGCCCGATCGCCTGAGGGTGGAACGGGGAGGTTTTGAGGCTGCGACGCTTTCGGAGTTGCGGTGGCGGGGACACCAGATTGTCGAAGATGACGGCTGGGGAAATGCCAATGCGATCGTCCTGACTGCCGACGGTTGGTTGGAAGGGGCTGCCGATCGGCGTGGCGAAGGAGAAGCAAGGGGGTTTTAGTTATCAGGTAGTCGATTAGAGATTTTAGATTTTAGAACTTCGGCGAGCCGTCGAGTCGCACTCAGTCGAAAAATTTTAAATTTACTCCAGAGATGAATCTGGGATGTTGAACTAGGGTCAAAAATTTTGATCTCTCTACGACAGGAATTGGGGGCTTATATAGTTTTTTTTGACGAGGTCATCTTTCATAAGTCATCAGTCATTAGCTATTAGTCATTAGTGATTAGTCATTAGTGATTAGTCATTTTGGACATGACCAAAGGTATCAAAACCCGGTTTATTTTGTCTCCAGTGCGTAATTACTGAAATTATTAGTCTGTGTACGTGTATTTTTGCATCCGTATTTTTGCGCTGATGTTTATTGGCTGACTAATTGCCAAGAATTACCAAAAAAGTTAACCATAAAAAGCGTATATACACTTATGTGTAAAGTTATTGTAAAGGCACTAGACATTGATACTTATATAATGTAAAAATTAAGTTGTGCATAGGATCAGGTTTGTATCTTCCAGGAAAAATTTATGATAATTACTCACAAAATTGCTGCCTTAACAGCTACATTAACTACTGCTCTGAGTTTGTTGGCAGCACCAGCCATGCCATTTTCGGTAGGGGCAACTAATAACACTGAGACTTTAAAAAATAATTTATTGGGGACTAATACAGCCGGGTTGAGTAATTTCTCTGTTTCAATTAAAGGTAATTCGGCTGCTTTTGGTACTTTCACTAATGACCCCTTCGGTTTGACATCAGGTGTTGTTCTGAGCACTGGTAAAGTCGCCGATATACGGGGTAAGAATCGGAAAGATAACTTCACGACCACAAAGCTCAGCGATTTAAGCACAGACTTTGGACCTGAAGGTGAAGAGGGGGATTTGACTCAGCTAAACCTCAGCTTTTTTGCTAATAGCACGGTCGAAAAGTTAGTTTTTCAATATGTATTTGCTTCTGAGGAGTTTCCTGAATTCGGCAATTCTGAATTTAATGACGATTTTGAACTACTGTTGAACGGCACTAATTTGGCAAAATTGAGCGACGGAAAAACAGTTACGATTAATAATCTTGTTCCCGATCCATATAATCGCTCTACATATCACTCAGACTATATTGACAACCCAAGTTTGACAGGTATTGCTGCTAACATCGTTAAGCTCGACGGTTTTACTAAAATTTTAGGTTTTGAGGGTTTGCTCAAGCAAAATCAGACGAATGTTCTCAGCATTCGCATTAAAGATGTGGGCGATGGCAAGTTAGATTCTGCTGTATTTATTAAAGGCGGTTCTGTGGAGGCGGTTCAAGCTGAGCCGGTTCCCGAACCGATGACTGTGGGGGGTTTGATGGCGGGAGGCGCTATGCTGGCTGCTGGACGAAAGTTACGCAATCGCCGTGGCGGAAATAATTAATAACGGAAGGAAGTTCGGCAACGGATTATGTAACGGATGTAACGGATAAAAGGAAGAAGGAAGAAGGAAGAAGGGAAGAAGGGAAGAAGGAAGAAGAAAGTTCGGCAACGGATTATGTAACGGATAAAAGGAAGAAGGAAGAAGGAAGAAGGGAAGAAGGGAGAAGGAAGAAGGAAAAAACAGAACAGGAAGCATTTTGGCGGTTGCTGTAATATGAATCTCGATTAGCCGTGTTGGAGACAGAAACGGGGTTTGATGAATGAAAAGACCTCGTTGCAGTTATGGAACCGCGTAAAAAAACTCGGTTTGTGCGATCGCGATCGCGTAATATCATGTCAAGTAATTTAACCCTTATGGGTACGCAGCGAGGAATGCAAGTCCTCATACAATTCTGACGACTAATGCCCTCACTACGAACCAATTTTATGGCGGTTTTTCTAGCGGACACAATATAAGTTTTTATCCCAAATTCGCAAAGTGCGGATTTTTTTGTATTTGGAGTTGCAGCAAATATTGCGGGTAAAACCCGCGTCTACAACCACTCACTAAAAACTAAATAATTTAGCTATGAACAGTACCGTCGGGTAAGATTGTACCTGTTAATGTAGTCCGGGTAAGTTTGACCATAACTCGATCGCCGTAACCGATTTTCGCTCCTGTTAAGTCAGCACCGCTCAAGTCAGCACCGCTCAAATCGGCTCCGATTAAGTTGCTTTCTCTCAAGTTGGCATTGATCAAACAAGCTCCTAACAAATTGGCCCTGAACAAGTTTGCTTGATGCAAATTCGCGCCTGTGAGATTGACGTTGTGTAGAAAAGCATCACTTAAGTCGGCTTCACTCAGGTTTGCATTGCTCAAGTTTCTTCCTGAAAAATCCTTTTCTTTTAAGGAAGCTCCTTTGAAGTTGGAACCGCTTAAATCGGGAGCTTGCGGCCCAGCTTGGCGGTAAGACTGAGATGGCGGCGGCTGCGATTGGTAGCGGGACGCCTCTGAATACGGACCTGCAGGGTTTCCCCCATAGTTTCCTGGATAATTTCCAGGATATTTTCCTGAAGAGGGTTCAGAAGAGTAGCGGGGTTCTTTAGGGTTGGCCGGTGGTGGCTGGGTGTTTTGGTGCTGGGTGTTTGGATACTGAGTATTTCTGTACTGAGTGTTTTGGTACTGAGCGTTTTGGTACTGAGTATTGGGTTGCTGATTGTTTTGGTACTGAGTATTGGGTTGCTGAGTGTTTTGGTACTGAGTATTGGGTTGCTGAGTATTGGGTTGCTGGGTAGTTTGTTGCTGAGTGTTTCTGTACTGAGTATTTTGTTGCTGGGTAGTTTGTTGCTGGGTATTTTGTTGCTGAGTGTTTCTGTACTGAGCGTTTTGTTGCTGGGTATTTTGTTGCTGGGTATTTTGTTGCTGAGTGTTTCTGTACTGAGCGTTTTGTTGCTGGGTAGTTTGTTGCTGAGTGTTTCTGTACTGAGCGTTTTGTTGCTGGGTAGTTTGTTGCTGGGTGTGTTTGTGCTGGGTGCTTTGTTGCTGGGTGTGTTTGTGCTGAGTATGTTTGTGCTGAACGTTCTGATTCTGACCTCTTGGTTGAATCGATCGCAATTGTTCGCGAGCTTGATTAATTTCCTTAATCTTTTCTTCAGCTTTCTGTAGTAGTCTGGGATTGTCTTTGGGGATGCGATCGGGGTGCCAAATGAACGCTAAATCCTTGTAGGCTTGGCTAATTTCTTCTCTGGAAGCTCCCGGCAACAGTCCCAGCACTTTATAGTATTGGTCGAGGTCGTTCATTGTACCACCTTTCGCTTTAAGAAATTAGGAATTAAAAATTAAGATCGGAGCAAAAGCCGTTCTCAAAGCTTGCTTGTCCGATCGTACATTAGATGAACAATAACTCAGCTAAGCCGCTGCTGGCAAAAATTCTCGAATTCGCTGCAAGTATGTTGCGGCATCCTCCAGCATCGGAAAGTGAGCCGTATTCGGAATTATAACAAATTCTACTTTTTTGCTGAGAGAGGCTGCTTGCTCTCCCATGACGGCGGGGATAATTTGGTCGAATTCTCCGGCCACAAGCAGTGTGGGAACACTCAGCCGCGCAAATTCTTGGGGCATTTCCTCGGCTGCTCTTTTGCTGACGGCCGTCACCATTGTACCTATAGCAGCTTGCTCGTCTGCCATTAAAAAATCCTTGAGAAACGCCAGACTTACCTCTGTGGGCAGGGAACGGCGCAAAAACCGGGCCATAAATAGCCGATCGGCAAAAGGGATCGATGCCAGCCAAGAAGGTCTAAATTTTACCACATAGCCACCGAATTTGTGAAAAGTTGTAAAAGATTTTTCATCGTATTCAAAAATCCCGCTGCAAGTGAGAATTGCTTTTTCTACTTTTTCGGGGTAAAGGTTGAGAAATAAAGTAGCAATTGAAGCCCCTGTGGAGTGAGCATTGAGAAAGACGCGGCTTAAATTCAAAGCTTCTAATAATTCAGCTAAGTCCCGGGCGTAGGTTTCGAGTTCGTAGCTGGACTCAGGAGGCTCTTTCGGCAAAGGCGATCGACCAAAACCTCTCATATCGTAGAGCAAACAATCAAAATCATCAGCAATAGCCCGGGCCGTGCTTTCCCAGTAGCGCGCCGAGCCCGCCCAGCCGTGCAGAAATACCATCACGGGTTTCCCGCTAGGTTGGGCCGTGTTATCTGCCGTTATCCACTCGTAATAATGTTCTACACCGCGAATTGAAATGAAAGACATGATATTGATTTGGGATTCTTAGATTTTAGATTTTAGATTTTAACTCATAATTGTTCAGTAAATACCCAAATTCCCGACTTTTTTAAAAAGTCAGGAATCTCAAAACTACATCCCTCAAAAAAATCTGCGTTAATCTGCGTCAATCTGCCCACATCTGCGGTCAAAAATCACCCACATAAAAACTAATCATAAATCTTAAGCAGCAGAAGCAGCCAGCCAAAATAAACCATCTACCAAAAGCGTGCTTAACACAGCGCCACTGAAAGCGCGCCAGTGCAGTTCTCGATCGCGCAAACTCAGCAAACCGACTGTTAGCAGCACAGCGATTAAAACTAGAGCGCAACCTATGCCCCAAGGAGTTTCAATTTGACCGATCGCACTTTGAAAAATCGGCATAGCTAATTCCGGTTCCGCGTGCATCACTTGCCGCCAGTAGGGCATCAACCCAGTTAAATAAAAATATAAATCAGTAATCGCAGTACCCAAGAGCGAACCTAAATAAAAATAGCCGCCCACTTTTCCCCAAGATTTGCCCAAGCACCAAATAGCAAAAGGCAAGCCAATTGATTCTATAGGTAGATGTAAAATTGGTTCCCATCTAAACCAGCCCCAATAGATAGAACCTGCCAGCCAACATCCGGCAAATCCTAATAATAAATCTCCCCAAAGTTGGGTTTTGGGGCGGAAAATTAGAATTAAACTCAGAACGAACCAGGGGATAGTTGACAGCAAACTGATGGTTGGATATAAACGCACTAACGGTGCTTGCACGAATACTGGAATTGAGACTAAAAATGCTGAGGCACCAAATATCAACCACTGTTTGATGCTGTTTGTTGTGGCTGAAGTGACAGAATTGTCGAGGCGGGCGATGGTGGCAATAGGTGCGATCGCGGATGATACTAAATTAAGATTAAACAACTGATTGGACTCCGTATTGTTTCAATAGGTGGACTAAAAATTTTGCTGCGGTTGTGGGTGCGACAGTCTCAACGCCGGCGGCGGTTTGGCTGAGGTGCCAGCCTTTTGCCGTTTGGGGAGCTCGCCATAAATCCAAATGTTCGATCGCGGGATCTGCATAAAAGCTTTCTCCACCGCCACCGAGAATTGCTGAACTCCAGTGCGTAAAGCGATCGTGGCTGATGCGGTGGATGGGAAAATTGCCCCCCAGAGGTACTCCCCAACCGTCTAAGGCAAAAAATGCCCCGACTTTGCCGCCGAGTTGCTGCCACATCCAAGCCGCCCCGATCGCCCCGGCTACTCCTGCCGAAAAGCTGACAAATACTAGACTTTCTCCTGCTAACTCTTCCCTGCACAAAAAGTGCAATATGTCAAGAGCTGAAAAAGGCGGATATTTATGAGCGGGAAAAATCTTGACACGATCGACTATTTGCTGGTTTTGGCGATCGGCTGCCAGTCCCCAAAGCCCCGAAAGTCCCGCCAGGAAACAGTCGGTTAGCTTTGGTTCGTGGACTCCGGGGCAAATTACCAGTCTCATAGTTCGTCAAGAAAGTTAATATAGTTCGCAACATAACTTTATCATATGCCTACTATATCATATACTACCCCTGGGGATAGGGTGTTAAACTTATAATAGAGTCAAGTTTGAAGAGTATCCCCCCAAGTTAAAAGCTGGGAACGCTCCAAACCGCATTAATCTGAGGCAAGGTCAGGGAGTCTTAAGAAAACATAAAACTTATCCCCCCCAGCCCCATTCCCTGTCAAGCTTAGCAAAGCCTGATTCTAGTTTTAAGCAGTTCTGTATTTAGATTTAACTTTTCTGGCGGCGTCGAAGCCGACCCCACAAAAGCTTAAAGAAACAGGATTGTGAAAATTAGAGGCCTGCCAGCTTAGCTGGCGTACGAATTTCGGGTCAGGGTCAAAAAACCGACTTAGGACTGATGCTCATCAATCCGGTTTCTAGGATAAATAAGAGGTTTGACCAGGAAGTATGGGCGCAGAAACCGGGAATCAGCCCCGCGCACGCCAGTCGTGCGATCGCAAAAAATGAAAAATCTCAGATTCACCCTTCATCCTGCCTGGATCTCTTAGAATAAATAAAATTGAGGAATACAAAGTGGTTGCTTCTCCAGAAAAAATCGATTTCAAAACATCTGCAGCACCCGCAAGTAACGATCGGGTTGCTGTATTGCTGATGGGTTACGGCGAAGTCGAAAGCTACGACGATTTTGCCAACTACAACGAACAAGCTTTAAATTTGCTTACGGCAAAGTTTGCGCCAGTACCGCTTTGGATTTATCCGCCGCTGGCCAAGATTTTAGCAATCTTTGACTTGCACGAGTGGAGTCACCAACACGGTCAATTCGTTTCGCCGCACAATGCTATTTTTGAACAGCAGCGCGCCGGGATTGAAAAGAATTTACAGGAAAAATGGGGCGATAAAGTAAAAGTGTTCAAAGCTTTTAACTTTTGCGCGCCGTTTTTGCCGGAACAAGTAATTCCGCAAATTAAAGCAGAAGGATTTGACAAAATTCTGATTTACCCGCTGTTGGTTGTTGATTCTGTTTTCACCAGCGGCATTGCAGTCGAACAGGTGAATAAAGCTTTAGCACAAACCTTTGATGGTAAGGAACATTGGGTAAAAGGACAGCGCTACATTCCTTCTTTTTACGATGAACCTGCTTACATCGATTTGATGGCGCGTTTGGTTGAAGAGGAAATTAAGAACGATTTAGCTGTAGCGCATTTGCCTTCTCAGATTGGGATTGTGCTGATGAATCACGGTTGTCCGCACAAGGCGAAGGGCTTTACTTCAGGAATTGTGGAAAGTCAAGCTTTGTACGATCGCGTGCGTGAACGTTTGATGTATCGCTATCCTTTGATTTCGGTGGGTTGGCTGAATCACGACACGCCGCTGATTGAGTGGACGCAGCCGGATGCGACTTTGGCTGCGAAGAATTTGATTGATTTGGGCGCAACTGCGATCGTGTTTATGCCGATCGGATTTGCGACAGAAAATCACGAAACATTGTTAGATGTTGACCACATTATTGAGTCTTTGCAGAAACAGCGTCAAGGAGTTACTTACCGCAAATTACCTTGCGTAAATGACCATCCAGAGTTTCTGAAAATGGCGGCCGAGTGGGCAAATCCGCAGATTGAAGCGTTGTTGAGTGAGACTGCGGTTGCTGTTAATCCGAGTTTGGCTTCCACACACCGCGAACACAGCCATTCTCACGGCGATCATGGTCATTCTCATGGCGATCACGGTCATTCTCACGGGCACGGGCATTCTCATGGTGAACATGGTCATTCTCATGGCGGGCACGGCCATTCTCACGGGCACGAGCACAGTCATTAATTAGTTGAGTTAAAAAGTCGATCGCCCTTTGCTTGTTTTAGAGAAGGGGCGATCGACTTTTTTATTGAGGGAGCGATCGCAATTTTAGAAAAAAGTATGAAGAAAAAAGTTCCCCACTTTGTTAAAAGCCAGGTATTACCAACCGTTGTTTATTGCTGGAATGTTGGAGGAAGAATACCGGATTTAAATCAACCTCATTGGTCTGTTGATATAGACTCTAATCCTTATAGGATATACTGTGAATATATGGCTAATGTTGCCAAATCGTCTCGTGGCTTTACTTATGATGAAGCAGAAAAATGGTTATCTGAAACTTTGATTAAATTAGACTTAAATCGATTTGCTAAATGATTAATTTCGATTAATAAATCAGGTTTCTGAAAACAAAACTGCCAAAAACTGCACAGTTATCGACATCAGACTTATTAAAGACCCTACAATCATTGGATATACTGTTATTCCTGGATGCGGAAAAGCATGGTAAATTCCCCTCATACTCACCACATTGTCTGAATAGTGGTTAACGCTTGAATTTTCGCGTCGCGGGTGACTAAGGGAAGACTCAATGATAAAGCAGTAGCGGCAATAATTCTGTCTGGCATATCAGGCACCATATCGCGGGGAATCTGACGCAGAGTTTGTGCTGTTATTAAATCCAGAGAGGCTATTTCTAACCCAGTCCCCGAATCAGATAAAGCATTAATTAACTGCCGAAAAGCCTCTTCGGGCAATCGATACCTTTCCACTAGATAGCCTATTTCTACCACAGAAATCGCCGATACATAAATTGGAGAGTTTTCTGCTAATGCTGCATCCAAAGCATTCATTGCGGCTGGCGATAATCGAGCAGTCTCCCGCAAATACCAGATAATTGTATGAGTGTCGGCGACAACGGCTGTCATTAAATATCCTCTCTTGGAAAATCTTTCCACATTTCTTTTCTAGCTTGGGCAATATCTTCTTCCGTGATATTGATATCTAAATTAGCCCACATTCATTTGACGCTTTTTAGTGGTTGTTTAAGAAGAGTTTTTTGTTGAAGAAATTCAGCAAAATCTAAAACTTCTTGCTGCCGTTCCGGGGGCAATGCTCGCAACTTATCTAAAACTGCTTGCTCTAAATTCATCGTTTATTTTCCTCCGTAATTACTCCAAAATAATCGTCACGTCTTTGCTGGGAAAATCTAAAAAATGTTTTTTCAACCTGACTATTTTTTATTTAACCGTAATTTACTGGCATCCGAGTACCCTCTGCTTTTAGTATATAACCAATTTATTCTGAAAAGTACCATCCATAGCGTTCATATTCGTCGCCTCCGAAATCTAGGATAACATCACTGTTTAACCTGAGATTTGGCATCATTGTCAATAAGCCTTTGATGGGTGTCCTAGAAGCCCACCGCACAATAACATTTAACTATCGTGGAACAGGCCGGAAAGCCTGCTTTTGAGAATAGTTTAAAATGTGGGTTTAACTAGACATACTCTTCATTTGAGCAGAATCCTTAAGCTACAGACTATACTAATTGATTTGCGATCGCCCCAACAAACTTATCAATCTCCGCCTCAGTGGTAAAATAGTGAACGCAAGCCCGCACACAATCAGGATTAAGAATAGTCCTTACCATAATTCCCTGTTTTTCCAACAAATCGACCAGCTTTTTGTGCGGCATCCCATTAGTTAATCGAAACGAAACCAAACCAGCTTCCGGCGCAGATGTCCGCAAACATTCCACATCGGGAAGTTCAGACAAACGCTCCCAGAGATACTTACTCAAACGGCAAATTTCTGCATACCTTTCCTCGATCGTACCCCATTCATGTTGCAGGGCGATGGCACTCCGCAAACCCCCATACAAAGGATAAGCCGAAGTCGCAATTTCATAGCGCTGCGATCCAGACTTCCAGCCAAGGACTTTAGCATTAGCATCCGTCACAATTCCCCGCCAACCGATAAACACCGGATGCAAATCTGCCAAAGCTTCAGCACTCACATAAAGCCCCCCCAAACCCTCCGGGCCACACCACCATTTATGACCCGTAAAAGCATAAAAGTCAACCCCGGATTCAATCAAATTTAAAGGCAAAACCCCCACAGATTGAGCCGCATCAACTAATACTTTAGCTCCTGTTTGATGACACACTTTCACAATCTCAGCCAGAGGCAAAACTTGGCCAGTATTCCACAAAATGTGACTGATAACCAACAAGCGAGTATTTGGCCGCAAACTATTAGCAATCACCGCCACCGGATCGCCTTCATTCAAAGTAGCCGCCAACGGACAAATCGAAACCTCAATGTTGAAACGGCGCTGAAGTTCCATTACACTAGCTACAATGCCGGGGTGTTCGCAATCAGAAAGCAGCAAATGGTCGCCTGCTTTCCAGTCAATGCCCCACAGCGCAATATTGCAGCCGACGGTGACATCTTCAGTTAGGGCGATGGTTTCAGGAGGTACCGTCAACTCAGATGCGATCGCACGTCGCGTCAGCATCGCCTCCTGAACCACCCAAGCCCCCACCTCCCCCGAAAACGGCCCTCCAAGCTGCACCCGTTTGTAAGCCTCATAAATCGCCTCTAAAGCAGGCTCAGGCAGCGGCCCTTGTCCGCCGTAGTTAAAATAAGCTTTATTGGCCAAAGCAGGGAATTTTTGCCGGTGATTGTCCTTTGTCATTTTTTTTGGGTAATTATTGATAGCGTTAATATTGAATAACTAATGCTGTGAATTTTATACCTTTTGCCTGATACTCTATGCCTTGCGAATACTAAATGTTAATAACTGACAAACTGCTACTTTCCTATCAGCGATGCCATCTCCGAGCATTTTTAGACACTTGCGGAGACTGGAAACAACTAGATCCCCCCAGCGACTTTTTGCTGAAACTGATGCGCGACAGCGCGGCATACCAGCAGCAAGCTTTGGAACACGAGACTTACCAACAACCATATTATCCTAGAGGTGATTGGGAAGCTGGCGCGGCCGCTACATTGAGTTTAATGCAGCAAGGGGTCGATCGCATTTACCGAGGAGTTCTGATCCAGGGCGAATTCGGCCAAACCAACGGCGCAACAACTTCTATGGTAGGAATTGACAGTCAATATTTCCCCGAATTTGGCGAAATCCCCGAAACTCCCGTTCATCTTTCATCCTCCAATCTTTCCTCTTCAAACATTACCCTAATCAGCCGCCCCCATTTATTAATCAAACAGCCGGGACAATCAAAATTTGGCGATTGGAGTTATATTACTGCGGATATTTGGCTTAGCAAGCGACCAAAACAAGAGTATCAAATTATCGCAGCTTTTCACGCCCAAGTTTTAGCTTCCGTACAGGAAACAATGCCCGATACTGCGTGGCTGATGCTGCGAAAAAAAGGGCTGTGGGCGGTGAATCTCGACCAGCGAACTCCTCAGATGTTCGAGATTTTAGACAACTGCATTCAGATGATAGAAAATCGGGATAAACCAGAGGTTTTCATTTCCCGGCAAAAGTGCAATCTTTGCGGTTGGTATACTATCTGTCACGCAGAAGCCGAATCTATTAAACATCTTTCCTTATTGCCGGGAGTTACTGCCAGCCGCTATGCTAGACTAAAAACTCTCGAAATTACTGATGTAGAACCTCTCGCTAATGCTAGTTCCCAACTGCTAGCTGAGTATCCAGAATTCCCCGACAGAGTTGCCTTTGATGTAGTGCAGCAAGCTAAATCGCACTTGCTAAATCAACCACTGTTGCGGGAAGAAGGAAGAGGGAAGAAGGAAGAAGGAAGAAGGGAAGACGAAGAGGAAGGAAGAGGGGAAGAGGCAGAAGTTAATCAATTTATAATAATACCCGAAGTGGTTGAGAAGAGTTTAGCAAAAGTTAATCTTGTTCAGGAAAAGACTACAGAAAATAAACCTTCCATATCTTCTCTACCTGCACCAATTCTCCGCAAGAAACCAATTCCCTATTCCCAATCTGTCTTTTTGCCGATCGCCCCAATCGAACTCTACTTTGACATTGAAGCGGAACCCGAGTTAAACCTAGATTACCTCCACGGAGTCTTAGTTGTTGACAGATCCAACAATACGGAAAAATTTCACGGCTTTTTAGCAGAATCAGCAGCAGAGGAAGGTGCAATCTGGGAGCAGTTTTTAGAATTAATGTGGACTTATCCCATTGCTCCAATTTTCCATTTTTGCGACTACGAAGTCAAGACTTTTAAGCGGCTGGCTAAACTTTACAATACTCCAGCTTATTTGTGGAAACCAGTGCTGAAACGGTTTGTAGATATTCACAAACAAGTGACGCAAAAAGCGATTATGCCGGTGGAAAGCTACGCACTCAAACCAATTGCCCGCTGGCTGGGTTTTGACTGGCGAGATGCTAAGGCTAATGGTGCTCAGTGCGTCTGCTGGTACGACGATTGGCTTAAAACCGGTGATCGATCGCTCTTGGAGGCGATCGTCCGCTACAATGAGGACGACTGTCGTGCTACTTATGTGGTTAAAGATTGGTTGACCAATTTTTTGCTAAATCATGAGCCGTGATTTTCTGATTTAATGAACCGCTTTCGTCGCGGCGCGAAGAAAGAGAAGAGGAAGATAGGTAATAATGTATTTATTGGTAAAATGCGAAAGCTAGGAAAAGCAACTATATTTATTGTCTGTTTTTTGATGGCAGCAAGTGTTGCTATTTGGGTAAACCAGTCAGCCAAATCTTTCGCTGTTACGAAAATAGATTTTATCGGCAGAGCAATATTTCCTACAGGTTCTCCGTTTCAGGGGACGGAAATTGGCGGAATTTCGGGCATTAGTTATGATGCCGAGAAACAAGTTTATTATGCCATTTCTGATGACCGCAGCAGCAAGGCTCCGGCGCGCTTCTATACTCTCAAAATCAACTTGCAATCTGGTAAACTGCAAAAAGAGCAAATTACTTTTACTGGTGTCACTACTTTATTAGATGAAAACGGCAAAGCTTTTCGTGAATTAAGTTTAGATACGGAAGCGATAGCTTTTACTGGCAATAGCGTGTTTGTTTCTTCTGAGGGAGATGTCGATCGCCAAATAAATCCTTTTATCAAAGAGTTCTCCCTCGATGGTAAACTGCTGAAAACGCTGGCAATTCCCGAACTATTTTTGCCCGACGACAAAGGCACTAAAGGCATCCGCAACAATCTATCATTTGAAAGTTTAACTTTAACGCCCGATCGCAAATACCTATTTACAGCTACCGAAAATGCCTTGGTTCAAGATGGCGCCGTAGCTTCCCTGGAAACCGGGAGCCCGTGCCGGATTTTGCGCTACGATGCGGTGAGCGGCAATCCAGAAGCATCGTTTCTCTACATCACCGAACCGCTACCCGCTGGTGCGAATCCTGTGGGAAAATTAACTAGCAACGGTTTAGTGGATTTGTTGGCGATCGACGATAACCGCTTGCTGAGTTTAGAGCGTGCTTTTTCCCTGGAAACCGGCACAACTATCAGAATTTTTGAGATTTCTCTGGAAAAGGGCGATCGTATTGAAGGACTCGAAAGCCTCAAAAGCCGTCTCAGCGAGGTTTCTCCCGCTCAAAAACGCCTGCTGCTGGATTTGGAAACGCTGAAAATTCCCCTAGACAACATTGAGGGGTTGACATTTGGCCCCGCCCTAGCGGATGCTAGCAGAGGTCTGATTTTGGTGAGCGACAACAACTTCAGTCCCCTGCAAGAGACTCAAATTTTGGGCTTCCAAATAAAAGTTCAAAAAACCTCTTGACAAAAGGTGAAGTGATAGGCATAATAGAAATTGTGCCTGAAAAAACGGCAAAACGAGGGACAGTAGTTCAATTGGTTAGAGCACCGCCCTGTCACGGCGGAAGTTGCGGGTTCGAGCCCCGTCTGTCCCGTTCAAAAGAGAAAATGTTCAGATTGCTGAAAAAAGCTATCGCAATTTCTTATAGATTATAAATCGATGGTTAGTTGAACATTTCACTACTCAATAAATGGGTAGAGATACGGAAGTCTCTGGATATCATCTCTAATCAGGTGACATCTGGAGACTTTCCGTATGTCATCCGCTTACAGAAACAGCCTTGGACGCTTCAAAACCAAAGCAACGGGATTTTTTGCCGTTGACGCGGGCTGTAACGAATTATTCTCGCAAAAAAACCCGGTTTCTGGCCGCCCGGGAGTCCACTACTAAGAAAGAGTTGCGGAAACTTGATGTTATATTTTAGTTGTTGGTATATGAATTATCTAAATTTTAGCTATAGCAATCCTAAATGATTTTCTATATTTATAAACAATCCTAAATAATTTTCTGTGTGTAAGTATATTGACG
>NZ_JAUBQX010000097.1:0-6207 GCF_036701505.1 Microcoleus sp. Pol11C2 | reverse complement strand
TACGTCAATATACTTACACACAGAAAATTATTTAGGATTGTTTATAAATATAGAAAATCATTTAGGATTGCTATAGGAGAATCTTTAAACAGAATAGGCATATCCCCGAGTTCTTTAAGAAGTCGGGGCTTTAACACGATCGCATTTTACGTTTAATTAAGTGGGTTCACTTAACGTGACTTGCAATTGTTTCACTTTCCACAGTTGCTTCCACTGGCCAAGAATTTTCCATGTCTACTGTTTGTTTCGGCTGATAAACTGCCAAGTCGAACCAGAAAGTGGTACCCACATTAACTTCGCTAACTAAATTAATTTTAGTGTGGTGCTTGTCAATAATGTTTCTGACGATAGAAAGACCTAATCCCGTTCCTTCTAAAGTGTGTACTCGGTTTTCTACCCGGAAAAAGCGATCGAATATCGCTTGTTGGTCTTCAGGATCTATGCCAATTCCCGTATCAGAAATTTCGATCCGCACTACCGGACAATGTTGGGCATCCGGTGACAAGTTGTGGTTGACGGATTGACCGTCTTTGTGGGTGGGCGCCTCCGGCTCTAGCAAATATGCTCGAATGGCCACCTTGCCGCCGGACTGAGTAAATTTTAAGGCATTTCCTACTAAATTTGCAAATACTTGCAGTAACAAATCGTAATGACCCAAAGCAGGCGGCAAATACGGGTCAACTTCTTGCTCTAATTCAATGCCTTTATCCTTAGCATTTAACTGATAAGTCCGCAGCGTTTGTTCCACAGCTTGCGGGAGGTCAACAGCCTCCAAGTGATAAACTCGGCAGGATTCCAGTCGCGATAAGTCTAACACGTCGTTAACTAAACGAGTTAGGCGATCGGTTTCTCGATTGGCAATTTCTAGGAATTCCCTGCGCTCACTTTCTAGAAGGTCTTCTCCGTACTCGTGGAGAGTCTCAATAAAAGATTTGATATTAAATAAAGGTGTTCTCAATTCGTGAGAAACATTGCTGATAAAATTGCTTTTAGCCTCATTGAGTTCTACTTCACGAGTAATGTCCTGCACTGTCATTGCAATGCCTTTGAGACTTTCTCGGTAATTTCCGGAACCTTGATGCTTGGAGGTTTGCTCGTAGAAAGTACACTCTACAGCTACCGGGCGTTGTGGCTCGGTACAGGTATCTTCCTCATGGCGGATGCAGCTTCTGCACAGCGGTTCGGCACCGGGCGCTTTGTGCAGAATCACAGTAGTTAAAACAATCCGAATTGTACGATTAAGTGGTTCGCTCATAGAGATGCGAAATTCGCCACCTTCGCGATCGCCGGCAGCTATTTCCTGCAAAGGTCTAGCCAATTCCTGCTGCACTTCCGAAGGCAAAATGTTCAGAACATTTATTCCGATCGCCTTTTTACCTTCCCATCCAAAAATCCGCATCCCCGTCGGATTAACTAAAATCACCTGCAAATTTGCGTCTAATAAAAGCGCGCCATCAGCAATCGTTGAAACCAAAGTTTCTAACTTAGCTTTTTCCGCTGTCAGCTCTTCAATATTTTGTTCTTCATAACTTTCGAGTTTCTGGGCCATTTCATTAAAACTGCCGATCAACTCGCCCAATTCTCCCCCTAAAGGCAGGTCAACTCGCTGCTTAAAATTACCGCTGGCAATGTTTTTGACCCCGAAGACTAATTGTTTGATCGGCTGAGTAATTGTCAGGGCATTAAATACAGCTCCCAAAATTACCATCACCCAAATAGTGACAAATACTGCTAAAGTGACATCCCTAGTCAGATTTGAAGAGATAACTGCTGCCGGATTTGGGTTAATGCCGATCGCCAAAACTCCCAAATATTTGTCTTCATGAATTAACGGCACAAATACATCGGTAACTTCTCCATCTGGAGTCAAATGCTGCCGTACCAAAGGCAAAGAAGTTAAATTTCTCGCCTCAATATCGGCGAGAAAATTATCGGGAAGTTTGATCTGGCGGCGCAGCGTCAGGGAAGTCTCCACCTCTGATTCCGAAAAGGGTATCCCCAGGAAAATATCTCCCGCTTCGTCTGCGTAAAGCATATAGCGGACGCTGGAGGTGCTGCTGTAAAATTGGCGGGAAAAGCGGGCGACTTCGGAGCGATCGTTTTTGGCAATCAGCGGCGCCACATTTGCTGCCAACAGCAGGCCCAGGTCTCGGCCGTAACGAGTATCGTTAAGTCGGGCGTCTTGCTGGATAGTATTCACGGCCCAGAAGGTCAGGCCACTCATAATTAACGACACTACGAGGGTAGCAGCGGCCATCAGGCGGGTCTGGAGGGTAAAATCCGACCACCAGCGGGCAATAATTTCTCCGATTTTGTTTAGTATGGCCAGCATTTCACCAGTTCAATATTAAAAGCAAGATCAATTCAGTTGGCTCCCGATCGAATTTTCTGCTGCGACTTGTCCGCTACCGCCACCGCAGAGATACCAAACTTCATTGTTACATTTCTACATTGAGATTGCTTGGCTTTCGGATGGCGGCTGATGTCACAATTCCTAATTTTTATCGCCCAGAGCTCGGCGACCGATGTCCCGGCGGCAGTAGACCCCTTCAAATTGGATACAATCAACTGCTGCATAAGCTTTTGAGATAGCTTGTTCCAAAGTTTCTCCCGTCGCGGTGACACCCAAAACCCGGCCGCCGTCGCTCACCAACTGCTGCTGCTTCAACTGAGTGCCCGCGTGAAACACTTCTGCTCCTTTGGCTTCAGCTTCCTCGATACCTGTAATAACTTTGCCTTTTTGATAACTTCCAGGATAGCCCCCAGAAGCCAAAACTACGCAAACAGAGGCCCCCGACTTCCAGCGAATAGAATATTCACCGAGACGCTGCTGACAGCAGGCCAGCACCAAATCTTCTAAAGGAGTTTCCAGCAGTGACAAAACGGCTTGAGTTTCGGGGTCTCCGAAACGGCAGTTGAATTCTAAGACTGTGGGTTCTCCTTCTGGCGTAATCATTAAACCTGCGTAGAGTACACCCCGGTAGTCGATTTTGCGTTTTTGCAGTGCTGCGAGGGTGGGTTCGAGAATTTCTTCTTGAATCCTTTCCATGAGTTCCGGGGTGACAAGGGGCGCTGGGGCGTAGGCTCCCATACCGCCGGTGTTGGCTCCCTTGTCGCCTTCGCCGATAGCCTTGTGGTCTTGGGCCGGCAGCAACGGTTCCACTGTGATGCCGTCGGTGAGGGCGAGAATCGAGACTTCTTGACCTGTTAAGAATTCTTCGACGACGACTCGGATGTTGTCGGTGCCGAATTCGCCTC
Organism: Microcoleus sp. Pol11C2; assembly: GCF_036701505.1. Classification (NCBI taxonomy): domain Bacteria; kingdom Bacillati; phylum Cyanobacteriota; class Cyanophyceae; order Oscillatoriales; family Microcoleaceae; genus Microcoleus; species Microcoleus sp. Pol11C2. The sequence goes on along the minus strand of NZ_JAUBQX010000097.1, from coordinate 2,949 downwards.
GGAAAATGGTGTTGATGGCGCTGTGAGCCATTTTGACGGTGGTGGCAACGGTGACTCCTTTGCCTGATGCGAGTCCGTCTGCTTTGATTACTATTGGGGTTCCTTGTTCTAGAACGTATGCTTTTGCTGCTTCTGCGTCTGTAAATACGGCAGCTTTGGGTGTGGGGATGCCTGCTTCGAGCATCAACTCTTTGGCCCAGGATTTGCTGGATTCAATTTGGGCACCGGCTTGGGTGGGCCCAAAAATCATGAGTTTTTTCTGTTGGAAATAGTCGGCGATGCCTAGCGATAGGGGCAATTCGGGGCCGACGATGACTAATCCGATGTTGTTGACCATCACAAAGCGTTCGATGCCTTGGAAGTCGTCGATGTTGAGCGACAGATTTTGACAGCCTTGGGTGGTAGCTGTGCCGCCGTTGCCCGGTACGCAGAATACTTGTTTAATCCGCGTAGATTCTAGCAGTTTTTTTGCGATCGCGTGTTCGCGACCTCCGTTTCCCACAACTAAAACTTTCACAGTATCCTCACCTATAAATTTTGTTCCCTGAATGTCTGATTTTCAGTGTTGGCATCTGTCTATCTGCTTTTTGCAGTGCTGTCAATTATGCCATGCTTGGCGCTAGGGAATTGCTAGATGTGGCACTTTTCTGGAGGAGTGGGGTTCGACGGCTGTTTCTCAATGGCTGCGAGCGTGCAATAATTAAAGACTTTAGCTGCCCAATTTTTATGGGTTCTGCCTCGATTTAATCAGGCAATTAAAACTCTTTTCTGGCTTTTAACTCTGCAATTACTATAATTGCTCCGGGGACAAATAGCGATAAGATAGGCAGGTTGACTCTGGGGAATTTTACTCACATGAAATCAAATCAAACCGCTGCGAGTTCGTCTGCCAAATTTAAGCGGGTGGGCGTTGTCGGCGGCGGCCAGCTAGCTTCGATGATGGGGGATGCTGCTAGTGCGCTGGGTATTGAATTGGTAGTGCAAACTCCCCATGCTAGTGACCCGGCAGTTTCTGTTGCTGCTGGTGCTGTTTTGGCGGCTGTGGATGATGTTTTGGCTACGGCTCAATTGGCGGCTGGCTGCGATGTTATTACTTTTGAAAATGAGTTTGTGGATTTGGATAGTTTGCGACCGCTAGAAGAGCAAGGTGTGTTATTTCAGCCGAGTTTGTCGTCGCTTTCTCCTTTGTTGGATAAGTACGTTCAGCGCTGTTATTTACAAGGTTTGGGTTTGCCAACTCCGAGGTTTTGGGAATGGGATTGCAGCGCAGATTTGCCCCCCGAATTGTTTAAAGCGGTGGCGATCGACTTTCAGGCAATTTCTGTTTCCGACAGCGTGCAAATGGAAGGAGACTCGGATGCTGGATCGATCGACTTTCCCTTTGTCGTCAAAGTTCGCCGCCACGGTTATGACGGCCAAGGTACTTTTATTGTGAATGATCGAGGGAGTTTGGAGTCAATTCGTGCTAAACTCCAAGGTCAGTCTTTGCTGGTGGAAGAGTTTGTGCCGTTCGATCGCGAGTTGGCTGTAATTGCAGCTCGATCGGCAAATGGCGAAATTGCGATTTATCCGATCGTCGAAACTCAGCAGCAAAATCAGGTTTGTCATCTCGTGATTGCGCCCGCTGATATTAGCTTAGATGTGAAAACTGAAGCTTGTGCGATCGCCCGCACTCTCCTCAACAGCTTAGAAGCTGTCGGCGTATTCGGCATTGAATTATTTTTAACCGCTGATAATAAGCTGTTAGTCAATGAAATTGCACCCCGCACCCACAACTCGGGACATTTTACCATCGATGCTTGCGAAACTTCACAATTTGAACAGCATTTGCGCGCAGTTTGTCAACTGCCTTTAGGTAATTCGGCTCTGAAATGTGCAGGCGCTGTCATGGTAAATTTGCTAGGCTACGAGTCGGCCCAGTCCGATTATTTAGCAAAAAGAAAACAACTGGCACAAATTAGCGGTGCTTTTGTACATTGGTATGGTAAGAAAGAATCGCGTCCGGGCCGCAAACTCGGTCACGTTACAGTTGTGTTCGACGCGGACTTGGCGGCTCAGGGGCGATCGTCAGCAGAGGATCTCGCTCAAACCGTTGAATCTATCTGGTATGCAAGTTAAATTGCTCGAAGCTTGCCAAAATCTGGTTAGTTGGTATATATTAAATAAAGGTTCTACTGCGACGTTGGTGACTGCCAATAATGTTTTTTTGATCTATAACTCTTAACTCTCGGGAATCAAGATGTTTGGACAGCAGTAAACTGGGCTTGTACCCAGAAACTTTAAGTCCGAGCCAACGGTACCCACCTGGTAAAATACCAGGTCAAAAGCTGAGGTAAGACGGCGTTGCGGGGAGCCATTAAAATTTAGATTGAGATAGGCGCTGTGAAATATAGCTAGCCTATTTTTTTTGAGATAAACGCTTTTACTCATACTTGGAGTTTAGATGCGATTCGTTTAGTCGAGCGCGACCTGATAAGGTTGTTTAGCATGGGAAGACCACTTTCCTAGCTGATTCACACCTGCTACTCCTACGTAAAAGACTTCATTTGAAGTCCGGTCACGCCTCAAGTAAGCAATGAACGAGATGGAATGCAGACCACGAAAGTAACCGAAACTGCTAGCCTAAAGCGGTCAAGTACAAGGGGAATCCTCTAACAGTGAACGCCAGTGAACTATCATTTTAAACTGCGTTATACCAATACTCCGGACAGTTTTTGGAACGAGACTACAAGCTTACGCGGGGCCAGGAGCATAAAAAAGTCGAATTAAATGTAAGTCAGGGGTGGAGCTGATATTGATTTAATTATCCACAGTGGCTCAAAGTCAAGCGAGCATAAGCCCTTGGGCCATATAAAAACTGTCCGGAGTATTGCTTTACACCTTTATTCACAAGTTAGATTTAGACCCTAACTTAATTTTAAATCACCCTAACCTCCCCTCCGTCCTATC
>NZ_JAUBQX010000022.1:17332-99152 GCF_036701505.1 Microcoleus sp. Pol11C2 | reverse complement strand
TACGTCAATATACTTACACACAGAAAATTATTTAGGATTGTTTATAAATATAGAAAATCATTTAGGATTGCTATAGTAGCGACGTATTTAAGTAAATATCGACATTAATCAGAATCTCATGTTACCTGAAATTGTCAAAGGCTTCATCGTCTTAGCGGCCATCTTCATTCCCCTCGAAAGAATCTTATCCTTGCACAAGCAAAAGATATTCCGTCTCGGATGGGCAACCGATGCCACTTATTTTTTTACAGGTCACTTTATTGGCAGAGGGGGCGCTATTGTTGTGACTGTAACTTGGTCACTGATGACTAATTTACTCAACGCGGAATTGCAAAGCAAAGTAGCTTCTCAACCTGTGTGGTTGCAGTTGGCAGAAGCAGTTATCGTTTCAGATATGGCATATTATATTGCTCACCGGCTGCTGCATGAAGTACCCTGGCTTTGGCAATTTCATGCTGTCCATCACAGCATTGAACACATGGACTGGTTAGCAGCAGTGCGGGTGCATCCCTGCGAGCAACTCTTTACTCAGATTTGCAAAATAATGCCTCTTTACTGGTTGGGATTTACTAAGGAGAGTTTGGTGGCTTATGCTCTTTATTCGGCGGCGATCGCTTTCTTAATTCATTCTAATATTAAATTAAAATTTGGTATCCTAAAATGGTTCGTAGCAACCCCACAATTTCATCACTGGCATCACAGTAGAATTCCCGAAATCTACAACAAAAACTTTGCTGTTCAGTTGCCACTGTTAGATTGGCTATTTGGTACTATGTATATGCCAGCGAAAAAAATGCCTGATAAATATGGAATTTATAATTCTATACCTGTTGGATATGTCGGACAAATATTATTTCCATTTTCAAGGATGATGAAAAATGCTAGATAAAAATGCAAAACCAGGTATTAATCGCTATTTTCGGATTTTGCTGGTAATTATGGGTTTTGGCTTGACGAGTGTTGCTTCTGTGGGTGCAGTGGCCCTATTTCATCACATGGATATCCTAACTTTTATCGCCAGTTTAAATACGAAACAAGTAACTGTTGCCGAATTGCAGCAGGGTAAGTTGAAACCAGTGATTTTGATCGATGTGCGATCGCCCGAAGAATACGCGGAAGATCGCATCGGTGAAAGTCCCCTTGTTCCCATAATTGATATTGAGATGGGGTTCGGTGTCAAGCAGATTCAATCCATTGTAAAAGCTAGGGTTAAATCTGAGCGGACTCAGCCCGTAATTGTACTTTATTGTGCCAGAGGAGGGCGATCGGTTAAAGCATACAAACAGTTGGAAAAAGTCGCTCGGTATTCCCAAGAATCTGGAGGAAATGAGACTAATAAGATTAAGGATATTAGCCTGAATGTTGTTGTCCTTTCAGGCGGTATCAAAGCGTGGCGGGAAGCAGTGCCGGCTGCAAAAGATGCTCAGATATTAGCCCCAATTACTTTGCACACCTTGATAAAGTCTCCCTCAGTCACCATGCTTTCGGAATGAATCCGGTCAGTTGTGACCAAATAGATTTGGGTCAAATCTCTATCAATAGAAAGGTGTATCCTGCTGACAGATTAGCTATCTTCAAGAAAAGTAGCCATTATCCTCAGCAATCTGCAACGGTTGGCTGTTTGGGCAGGCAGCACAATAATCAAAGTCATAATAAGTTGATTCCATGCAAAACACGGCAGATTTACTCCCCAAAATAGACTCGCCGAGTCTTCCCAAAAAGCAACCCGCACCCCCAAATTACGAAGCAGCCGATCGGCAATTTGTCAATTTGCTAGAAGTCGAGGATTTAGACAAGACGGTGGCGGCAAAACCGTTACTTGTCAGCGATTTTGAAAGCGCGATCGCCTATGCAATTCAAGCAGCTTACCAACAGCAACCGGGCGATGAGGCCGCTCACCGCTTCTTGCAGCGCGTGCTTTACCGCATCAACCGCCTCAATTTGTTTTGGTACGACGATTTGCGCCGCTACAATAACGAACGATCGCACTATTTGCGTTCAGTGCGCGATCGCATTGAAGAACCTTGGCAGCAGTGGGAACTGGCGCAAATCGACGTTGCAGCGCTGCAAAAATTGCCGGATGTCAAGCAAGCCCTGCGCGATCGCGCGGCCGCCGATGTCGATCCTCCCCTAACTGAGATCGATCGCTACCAGCGGGAACAGATGACTGAAGAGGGATACAAACACCTGCTGGCGATCGCCTCTTTCGACGGTTTAGTGGAAGCCAGCCGCCTTTCTCGCATCCTCGGCGGCGCCGGCAACGAAATTCAGTGTACTCTTACCCGAGTGCTGATCGAAGAATACGGCGGCGGTCGCCTCCCCCGCAAGCACTCGACCTTTTTTGCTCAGATGCTGGCTGAATTCGATATGAGTACAGAACCAGAAGCGTACTTCGATTTAGTGCCTTGGGAAGTGCTCGCAAGCATTAATCACAACTTTCTGCTGACGGAACGCAAGCGCCATTTTCTGCGCTACAACGGCGGACTCACTTATTTTGAGGTGGCGGGGCCCGTTGCTTACCGCAATTATCTAGCCGCTGCCCAGCGTTTGGGCCTCTCGCAGGCTGCTATGGGTTATTGGGAACTGCACATCAAAGAAGACGAGCGTCACGGCCGCTGGATGTTGGATGAAGTGGCGATCCCGCTGGTTGATAGATACCCGCAGGACGCTTGGGAGCTGGTGTTGGGGTACGATCAGGAGAAGTCGATCGGCGATCGGGCTGGGGCTGCTGTGGTGCGATCGATCCAAGCCACAGAACACAATTAACAGCTATATCGTAGGGTGGGTCAGAGACTGATGCACCCTAGATCTTGCACCCTTCTCAATAAGCTTTTGAGGAACAGGCAAGATGCCTGTTCCACAAAGAGTTTATTTCTTGTGGAACAGGCATCTTGCCTGTTGCTGACAATCTTGCCTGTTGCTGACAATGGTGCAACATCTCAGAGGCACCCTACCAGCGCTGTATTTTAAAATGCTGTCATTAACTGAATGAGCTCGATCGACAAATCTCTTTGCGACTTTTGGTGCTTCTTAAACAAAACTCCAGCCAACAGATAGATGTTTTCCGAATAAAAAGCCATTCCCTGTTCTCTGAGAGTAGCGATCGCGCTTTTCACTTTGGGTTCCGAACTATAATAGCCAAAAGTTAAAGGTGCAATTTCAAAATTCGCAACCGAGTAGCCTCGATCCAAGGCATAATCGATCAAACCCACAGGATTAGAATAGCTAGAAACCATCAGCAAAACTTCATCGCAGCCCAGAGATAAAAGTTTCTTAGCAATTGTCGAACCATCACTCCCGCCGTGCAACAGCGGCTGGTAAATCTTATCATCCACCGCGGGCAAGTAAGGCGGATTTGAGATGACACAATCCGCCGACTCGTATAAAGGCGAATCAAAAAAAGAGCAATTGTTGACCGTATATTTTTCGATCAGTTGATATTCCTTAATTTGAGACTGAGCAATTTTCCAAGCTACATTATTTAGCTCAAATCCCTGTATTGTCCCATCAAAATCACTTCTCAGCAAAGACTTAATAACTGGACTTCCCTCTCCAGAACCAAACTCTACGATAAGTCGAGAATTGTCACTAGCATTTAACACTAAACTTTCCAAGCAGTGCGCGTAAAAATCAGATTCTTCCGGGCAGTGGAATACCTGTTTCAGAGGGTGGGATGAAGTGAGCATAAATTCTGTAACCAAGTTGACTATTTTAAAAGTATCGAATATGTAATACTCCCGCAATCTGTCCCAAGAGCTATTTTCTCAACTTGTGCAATCTCTCTTTTCCTGTTTTATCTGGTGGGAGCGAATAACTATTACTGCCGATAGATTATCAAATTAACTAGATTAATCCGATTGACAGATTGCAATTATATAGCGATTGCTGGTGAGATAGTACCTAAGCAAATAATGGTAAGTTTTAATATTGTCAGATATGACCTTTTTTAATTATTCTGTTCCGCCTTTGCGCCGGAAACAGCTTAACATTGAGGTTCAGGATTTAGAAGGGCTTTGGCAAGTTCAGTTTCCACTTGGCAAAGATCGATTTTATTCACAATTTTATACTTGTCTCGATCGAACTTGCTTGCTGTGGAGCTTGCTGTTAATACCCATCTTCGGCACAGCACAATTTTTTTCTGTGAGTTGGATGCTGCAAGCTGGTTTGTGGTCAGCCCTCAGCCTCGTAGGTACAGCAGCAATGGTAAGCATGACATACTCTTGGGTCAAAATAGAACGCCTGATTTGGGTGCTTTACGGTTGGGTAATACTAATGTTATTAGGATTGTTGCTTACCGATTTAGCAATTTTTCTCAGTTGGGGAAAAGTGTTGGCTAATCTCTGTCCCCTGTGGTTGGGAATGAGCGGAATAGGGTATTTGGGGACGGGATTTGCAGTGCGATCGCGCGCGCTTGTAGCCGCAAGTTTACTTCACCTGGTGGGAATTTTGATTTTGCCTTACACGGGCGGTTGGCTTTTCCTCTTTACGGGAGCAGTAATGGTATTGAGCTTGCTAGTTTTAGCGGAATTGCAATGGGATATGCGCCAGCCTATTAACAGGCTGAATTAACTTATGTACCACCGCGATTACAACAGCTATCGACGTAAAGCATTAACGACAAGTGATGAGTACATTGCTAATAACTGAGGATATCATGCCCGCTAGAATAACGTCACTGCAATTGGTTGGTAGTGAGCATTCTTCGTTCTCATCAAAAGTTGAGGAATGAAGCCCTCACTACACAACGGAGAGGGGTTATGTTAGCGGACACGATATTACTGATGGCTGATAACTAATTGCCACCAGACTGTACAGATTTGCGGGTTTGGTTAGTATCGTCGCCCTTGTGATGCCACGTGCCACCTTCGCCTTGAACGTATTCAGATTTTACGCTGTTCCAAGCAACGCTAGCAGCACCATCGGCGCTCATTCCATCTTCGCTAGCGCTCTTAAAAGCCGCCTGAAAAATTTGTTTCGCCCCTTGGGGGAGTTGTTGTGCTTCCGAAGGTAAGGTGTCAAATTGTTGTTCTGGCATAATGACCTCTAATTATTAAACCTATCTTTAAGGTTATATACAAGAAGCAACTACTTTCCTCTCTCTATAAGCAAGTTTTAAACCGCATTTTTATCATTCCCAAGACAGATGTAATATTAAATTTCTTATGAATGGCTAAGGGAAGTGACTTGCCGTTGCTGGTTGGCCCGGATTTGGGTAATTTATTTTCTGAAACAATCATTAATCTGATTTCGGCTTTTTCACTTGCGAATTTAGAAAAAGCGATGAACATTAGATAGGCAATTCTGGCAATAATTCGATACAGCCTACTTAATCTCTGCTTGTGAAATGTGTGAGGGAATAAGCGCTATCTGGCATAGTTTTGGCTTGACTCTATCAGAGTTTAGCCGATCGCACTCACAAGCAATTCTGACGACTGCGCCACCGTTGGTTAATTTCATGTCGCGCGGGCACGACTCGGATAGCCCTCAGTTCGCCTTCGTGTTTGAGGCAACTCAAATCCCAGTCAAAAGCCTTGCTGTTGCGAGGTTGCAGGTGTTCTGGCGACTCAGAGCGAGCCATCGGGCGTTTTGAGAGAATTTAGTTTCCTGAGAAAGTTTGAGCCGTATGCTACGAGGGGCAAAATTGCCAGCAGCAAGTTAAGGAAAAATAGCGCTCAAAAAATTTACAACTAACTCCTCTGGCATAGGACTAACCTAAAATTGACAGTAATAAAATCAATAATTTCTGGCTCAAAGCACCTGCTGCCGGGGAAAATTTATAGGAATAGCCACGCGCTTGTCTCAGAAACCCGGTTGATTTGTATATGTCTCATTACTCAACCCAATATTTTTGATATCAGCCCGGTTTCTATCCCCCGTACACAAATTTTGATATAGCTAGTCGGCCGCTCAATCAAATTTCATCCACCACCTGAAATAAAAAGCCATTTTGTCAAATATTCCTAAAGATGAATGGCGAACTTGAACGATACCTAATAGCTTATAAACTGTTAACGCGGCGGTCTAATTTTTCCGTGGGAAACAATCCAGGAAACGGGACTAAATACGCTCCCTTACCTTCATTATTCCGCAGCGAAGGTTAGAAAAATTGCACGTTACGCTGTCAATTTGACCCTGCGGTTTTGGCATCACAAGCGATCGCAGCACTATATGCAAAAGCAAGCATTACCATGAAATCTTCTAAATTGTTGAAAGTTGTTTTAGCAAGCGCTTGTACTTTAGGTTTAGCAACGGTTTCCTTAGCAGTGCCTGCTTCAGCCCAGTCGGGCGGTGCTGGCGGCGGTGCTGGTGGCGGTTCTGGCACAGGTACAAGCGGTACAAGCGGTACAAGCGGTACAAGCACCGGTACAACTGGCACGGGTACAAGCGGTACAACCGGTACGACTGGCACCGATACCACCGGTACAAGCGGTACGAGTGGCATCGGTACAAGCGGTACAAGCGGTACAAGCGGTACAAGCGGTACGACTGGCACAACGGGTACAACCGGTACGACTGGCACCGATACAACCGGTACAACGGGTACAAGCGGCACCGATACAACCGGTACAACGGGTACAACTGGTACGACTGGCACCGATACAACCGGTACAAGCGGTACAACGGGTACGACTGGCACCGATACCACCGGTACAAGCGGTACGAGTGGCACTGATACCACCGGTACAAGCGGTACGAGTGGCACCGATACCACCGGTACAAGCGGTACAACGGGTACGACTGGCACGGGTACAAGCGGTACAACCGATACCACTGGCACCGGCACAAGTGGTACAACCGATACCACTGGCACCGGCACAAGCGGTACAAGCGGTACGACTGGCACGGGTACAACGGGTACAACTGGTACAACTGGTACGACTGGCACGGGTACAAGCGGTACAACCGATACGACGGGCACCGGTACAACGGGTACAACCGGTACAACAGGCACCGGCACAACGGGTACAACCGGTACGAGTGGCACGGGCACAACGGGTACAACCGGTACAACAGGCACGGGCACAACGGGTACAACCGGTACAACCGATACCACATCGACGCCGGCTGATACTAATTCTGGAGTTTTGAGTGCTCGGCGCGATAGCCCCAACAATTTCGGGTGGCTGGGTGCCTTGGGCGCCTTTGGTTTGATCAACTTGTTTCGGAAAGGCAGTACACCCTCCCATCGGTAGTTTCGGGCGATTCCCTACGGGATAGCTTCGCTTCACGTACTTTTGAAAACAACTTAGAGGCTTAGAAATTCATGACTTCACTCAATCGCAAAAGTTTGTTCAAAAAATTGGTAACAGTTGCCGGAATTGCCGGCGTTAGTTCCTTGATAGCTGTGCCGGGATTCGCAGAATTAAACCGCCAGACTAACGGCTTCAACCAGTCGGGCGATCGAGTTTTTGAGCTTGCTGATAGCGACTTAAACGATCCTAATTCTCCGGGACCTTCTGTTACAGATCCTAACAACAACAATCCTGGCGGTTCTCCCAACACTCCAAATACCCCCAGCAACAACACTCCCGACCGTTCTCCCAACACTCCAACTACCCCCAGCAACAACACTCCCGGCCGTTCTCCAAATAGCCCCATCAACAACACTCCCAGCCGTTCTCCCAACACTCCAACAGGTGGCGAAACTTCGCCTAATTCTCTCAGCAGCCAAGACAGAAACTTTGTCATGCAAGCAGGTCAACTTGGTATGCTCGAAGTGGAACTCGGCAGATTGGCAGTGCAGCGCGGTTCTAGTCCTAGTGTGAAACAATACGGGCAAGAAATGGTTGAGGAACACACCCAGGCTAATCAAGAACTGATGCAGGTAGCAATGCAAAAAGGCGTAAAACTGCCAACCGAAATGAGCAGCCAGAACACAGCTTTGATGGAGCGACTTTCGGGACTCTCCGGTAGAAGTTTTGACACTGCTTACAAGCAGGCTATGATCGAGAGCCACAATCAGGCTATTTCTGTGTTTCAGGCTCAATCTCAACAGGGACAAGATGCCGACTTGAAGGCTTGGGCCACCCAGAAGTTGCCGAACCTTCAGGCGCACTTGCAAATGGTTAACCAAATGTTGGCAGATACCAGCCAGCCCAAATAGGAGGTAGAGGATGTAGAGTGCGATCGCCTAAAAGCAAATCGCACTCTACCTTTGCCGATCGGAGAGGGAACACTAATAAATTCTTTTAAACCCTATAATTTTTGAGAACAATGGAAGATTTTCTCCGCAGTTTGTTGGGCAGCAATATTACAGCGACGTGGCTGTTATTAATCGTAGGGTTTTGCTGGATTGCTTACATACCCGGTCGCCTGAACAATTAAAAATTATCCATTAAAACTTCAAAATTAACTAGGTAGGCGCAAATAAACCTTACCGTTGAACAGACTAAGTTATAGGGTGCCTCAGAGCCTCAGATTTTCTACGATATTTCATGCCATGTCTCTGACGCACGCTACAACTTAGTCTAAATAAATCATTTTTTAACAGACAGGCGTTCGATCGCCCGATCGCGGAAACAAACAAGTGCGATCGGGCGATTTATTCAAACAACACAAAATTAATTAATCCTCAGTTTCCACAAAAACACTCACAGCCGCCACAGCGATTAGCATTTCATCATTTTTATCATTCAGAGAGGCGATCGCCCTTCCTGCCACAATCATCCCTCCTTGCTCCACAATCAGAGTTTTGCTGCCGAAAGGTAGCACCGCCAACACCTCCTGTTCCCGCACTTGTTCCGGGTAAGGAACAGCCACCTTTACCTCAACAATCATCTGATTGGGGTCAGTCAAACCCGCAACTTCCCAGACCCCCAGCAAAGCATTGTGGGCGATCGCATTCCGTACAGCCCTTGCACAGGCTACAGTCGGTTCCTGCCCGTGCTGGTCTACCCCCATCCCCATTTCGATGATGAAACATTTACGTGCCATAGTTGCCCCTTGGTTGATTTTTGTTTGTAGTCGATCGCACTCTTTCCCCAAACAATTATCAACCTAATAGACGGCTTTTGATATTATTTTATCAATCGATTTAACAACAAAAGAATAATACCAGTCTAAAAACAATCCAACTGTAGGCAAGCTTCAAACCCTTATCAAATCAGCCATTCTCAATCTCAAATGTCAAATGGTATAACTTATGGTAATATAACCAAATTCAGCTTTCCTAGCGGACTGCAAAACTCATCGCCAGCTTGAATCATGGATAGTTTTCTACCAATTGCCTACTTTCAAAACCAATTTCTCCCCTTTACCGACGCCAAAATTTCCATAGCCACCCACGCACTGCACTACGGAACCGGAGTCTTAGGCGGGTTGCGGGGAATTCCCGACCCCCAAAATCCCGATCGAATATTGCTATTTAGATTAGACCGCCACTGTCAAAGATTAAGTCAAAGTGCCAGCTTCCTTCACTGCGATTTACCAGCCAGCAAAATCCAACAAATAATTATTGATTTTGTCCAGAAAAACCAACCAACAAAATCCTTTTATATCCGCCCTTTTATCTACACATCCAGTTTAGGAATTGCCCCGCGACTGCACAACGTAGAAACCGACTTTTTTGTCTACGGATTAGAACTTTCAGACTATTTGCCCAAAGAAGGAGTCAACTGTAGAATTAGCTCTTGGTACCGCCAAGAAGACCGCAGTTTGCCCTTAAGAGGTAAAATTAGCGGCGCTTACATTACCTCAGCTTTAGCTAAAACAGAAGCAGTAGAATCCGGCTTCGACGAAGCGATCATGATGAATTCTCAAGGAAAAGTCAGCGAAGCTTCAGGAATGAATATATTTGTCGCCAGAAACGGTAAATTAGTTACCCCCGGCTTCGAGCAAGATATTCTCGAAGGAATTACCAGAGACAGCGTTATAACTATCGCTAGAGACTTAGGAATTGAAGTCATAGAAAGACCCGTTGATAGATCAGAACTGTTGATTGCAGACGAGATTTTCCTCTGCGGAACCGCCGCGAAGATTACGCCAATTAAGCGAGTAGAAAACTATCAATTGCCCAAAAACCGACCCATCACCGAAAAGATTTTGGACAAACTAACCGCGATTATCGAAAATCGCGACAGCCAGTATAAAGACTGGGTATTTCCGATTGATCTTAATTAACCGAAAATACCTGTGCTCGTAGAAGCGAGTTCACTCGTTATCAGGCTCTGCCTGGTAAAGCACATCAGGAGGCTCTGCCTCCACATTTCATGCCAGCCATGCGAGGCAGAGCTTGTGGATACCGGTTCCCAGGCAGAGCCTAAGAACCAGTTGTTGTGGAGCCGGCATCTTGCCGGCTTCCTGCTAGGAACTACCCGCACAAAACAGCCGCGTGATGCCGAATGTGCTCTTCCATAAAAGTAGCTATAAAATAATAGCTATGATCGTAACCTTCCTGCATCCTTAAAGTTAGTGGCTGTCCCGCTTTTGCACAAGCCTCCGCAAACACTTCCGGCAACAACTGCCCGTCAGCCAGATACGAATCAGCAGTGCCGCAGTCAATCAGAATCGGACGGTTGTATTGCGCCTCAAGTACCAATTCGCTAGCATCCCAAGCCCTCCAAATCTGTTGGTCGCTGCCGAGGTAGTTTGCAAAAGCTTTTTGTCCCCAATGGCAGCGCATTGGCGCCGAAATAGGCGCCAATGCGGAAACTGAAAGATAGCGAGATCCATTTTTCAAAGCGCAAATTAAAGCCCCGTGTCCGCCCATCGAATGACCGAAAATTCCCTGTTTTTCTGGTATCGCTGGAAAATTTTCGGCGATTAAATTGGGCAATTCATCAACCACATAACTGTACATCCGATAGTGAGAATTCCAAGGTGTGGCTGTCGCATCAACATAAAAACCCGCACCACTTCCTAAATCCCAATCGTCATCTTCTCCAGGAATGCTAGTATTGCGCGGGCTAGTGTCGGGCGCAACCAACATTAACCCGAATTTTGCCGCAAATTGTTGCGCCCCTGCTTTTGCCATAAAGTTCTCTTCCGTGCAGGTTAAACCTGATAGAAAATACAAAACTGGTACGGGTTGAGATAAAGCTTGCGGCGGCTGATAAACAGCGAATTTCATCTCGCTGTTGCAAGCGGAGGATTGATGGCTGTAAAAGCCGAGTTTGCCACCGAAACTTTTCTGTTCTTTGTGCAGTTTTAGGGATTCTGATATCATATTAATTCTATTTCATTTGTGAAGGAAATTTTTTATTAACCGCAGAGGGCGCAGAGGACGCAGAGGCAGAGAGAAAAGAGAAGTTATGTAGGGTGCAGCCGTTTACCTTACGCCTATAGGTAGCGCGTAAAACCACTTTTTCCGTAAGTCCTGTCTTCCTTCTTCCCTCTTCCCTCTTCCTTCAAAAACTCAAAAAGTCAAAACTGTGCGAATTGATTCACCTTTGTGCATCAAATCAAAGGCTTCATTGATTTTGTCGATCGGCATTACCTGAGTTACGAGACTGTCAATATCAATTTTACCGTCCATGTACCAATCAACAATCTTAGGAACATCAGTTCGACCTTTCGCACCGCCAAAAGCCGTCCCTTTCCAAACCCTGCCAGTTACTAGCTGAAACGGGCGGGTGCTAATTTCTTGACCGGCTCCTGCTACCCCAACAATTACGCTCACGCCCCAACCTTTGTGGCAGCATTCCAAAGCTTGGCGCATCACATTAATGTTGCCGATACATTCAAAACTGTAATCAGCTCCGCCTTTGGTTAAATCTACCAGATAAGGCACTAAATCACCTTCCACTTCGCGAGGATTGACAAAGTGAGTCATGCCGAATTTTTCCGCCATCTCTCGCTTATCGGGGTTCAAGTCTACGCCGACAATCATGTTAGCTCCCACCATACGAGCTGCTTGAATTACATTCAAACCCACGCCGCCTAAACCGAAAACTACCACATTAGAACCAGGCTCTACTTTCGCAGTATTTATGACAGCGCCGATGCCAGTTGTTACGCCGCAGCCGATCAAACAAACTTTATCAAAAGGAGCATCTTCGCGAATTTTTGCTACTGCAATTTCCGGCAATACTGTATAATTAGCAAAGGTAGAAGTTCCCATGTAATGGTAAAGTTTCTGCCCGTCTATGGAAAACCTGCTCGTGCCGTCGGGCATCACTCCCTGGCCTTGAGTCACGCGAATTGCTTGACAGAGATTAGTTTTGCGGCTCAAACAATATTCGCAGTTGCGGCATTCGGGAATGTAGAGAGGAATTACCCGATCGCCCACTTTGACACTCGTTACTCCCGGCCCAACTTCTGCGACTATCCCGGCTCCCTCGTGGCCTAAAATAGCCGGAAACAAGCCTTCTGGATCGGCACCCGAAAGAGTGTAAGCATCAGTGTGACAAACACCCGTGGCTTTAATTTCCACCAGCACCTCTCCAGCCCTCGGCCCATCCAGATCCACCGTTTCAATGCTCAAAGGTTGGCCGGCACTGCGAGCAACTGCTGCTTTTACTTTCATGCTTTCTCCTGCGATCGATTTGTCAATTCACCAGTCAATATGTATTGTATTACTTAATGTCAAAAATCAGCAAATCTATGACCAAATTAATTGTAATTACCGGAGTCAGTCGCGGTCTAGGTCTTGCCCTGACCGAAAATTTTATTGAATTGGGACATACAGTTTTGGGATGCGCCCGTTCTTCCGAAGCGGTGGAAAAACTCAACAAAAAACATAGTGCGCCCCATCATTTTACTTGTTTGGATGTCACTAACGACGAGCAAGTAAAAGCTTGGGCAACAGAAATTTTGGCAAAAAATGAGCCACCAGATTTGCTAATTAATAATGCAGGTGTAGCTAATCATCTCGCGCCTCTTTGGAATGTCAGTAACGAAGAATTTTCCCAGGTAATTGATGTTAATATTAAAGGTACGGCTAATGTAATTCGTCACTTTGTCCCGGCAATGATTGCTCGAAAAAGTGGCATAATTGTCAACTTTAGTTCGGGTTGGGGAAGGTCAACTTCGCCGGAAGTCGCGCCCTATTGCGCTTCCAAGTGGGCAATAGAAGGACTTACGCGATCGCTCGCTCAAGAATTGCCCAGAGGTATGGCAGCAGTTCCTTTGAATCCGGGGATAATTCACACAGATATGCTGGACATTTGTTTCGGCGAAGATGCAGCAAATTACCCGTCAGTCAAAGCCTGGGTGCAAAAAGCAGTTCCTTTTTTACTCAAGTTGAAAGCTTCAGATAACGGAATGCCACTGACTGTTCCGGGATAATACAGCAACCCTTACAGGATTTGCAAACATCTCTCTTTTCTTCTCCTCAGCGCCCTCTGCGCTCTCTGCGGTTCATTAAAAAAAATTCAAAAATGAAATAAAATTGCTATATTCCCAACTCAAAACTCTTTCCCCAAATAGCCACTGTGAACTTGCCGCTAACATCCCCCTCGCAAACCGAAACCCGCAAAGCAGACCACCTGCGGATTTGCCTCGAAGAAGACGTACAATTTCGCGAAACTACCAGCGGCCTCGAACGCTACCGTTTTGAACACTGCTGTTTGCCGGAACTCGATCGCACTGAAATTGATTTAACCTCCACATTCCTCGGCAAAAAACTAGCAGTTCCCCTGCTAATTTCCTCGATGACCGGCGGCACAGAATTAGCCCAGACAATCAATTATCGCCTCGCCGATGTCGCTCAAGAATACAAACTGGCAATGGGAGTCGGTTCCCAGCGAATCATCGTAGAAAATCCTCAACTAGCTCCTACATTTGCAGTCCGACGGCGGGCTCCAGATATTCTGCTATTTGCCAATATCGGAGCGGTTCAATTAAACTACAATTACGGTTTGGAACAGTGCCAAAAAATTATTGATATTTTAGAAGCAGATGCCCTAATTTTGCACCTCAATCCGCTGCAAGAGTGCGTTCAAACCGAAGGCGATACTAACTTTAAAGGACTGCTAGATAAAATTGCCAAATTGTGCGATAAATTACCAGTACCAGTTATTGCTAAAGAAGTTGGCAACGGTATTTCAGGAAAAATGGCAAAGAAATTGCTCGCCGCCGGGGTAGGTGCGATCGACATTGCCGGGGCCGGAGGCACTTCTTGGGCGAAAATAGAAGGAGAGCGAGCTAAAGATGGCAAGCAGCGCAGGTTAGGCGCCACCTTTGCAGACTGGGGAATACCGACAGCCGAGTGCATTGTCAGCACCCGCGCCGTAGCGCCCGATGTTCCTCTGATTGCCTCTGGAGGATTGCAGAATGGGTTGGATGCAGCGAAGGCTCTCGCTCTTGGCGCGGATATTGCGGGACTGGCGCGGCCGTTTCTACAAGCTGCAGCGGAATCGGAATCAGCCGCAGCCCTTCTAGCTGAGGCTTTAATTGCAGAAATCGCCACCGTGATGTTCTGTACGGGCTGCGGTAATTTGGATGAGCTAAAACATTCAGGGGTTTTGGAAAGGTTAAGATAAAAGTGAGTCAGCAGTCAAAAGTCATTAGTCAGCAGTCAAAAGTCATTAGCTAATAACTACGACAGAGGATAATTGCTAAATCCTAGTTGCAGGAATTACCCATAATATCGTTTCCGCTGGCATCGGAAAAATATCATTCCGATTGCAGTGCGAGCGGGACTCTCGTCTCGGTATCATTCTACTCTCACCGGATATACTCTAACTAATGACTACTGACTATTGACTAATAACTAATTACCAATTATCTAATGAAAGATTTCCTAAAATATACCTGTGCCAGTTTACTGGGAACCTTCCTAGGAATGTTGCTGCTGGGCAGCATCGGATTGGGGGGACTGGTACTGCTAATTGCTGTGGCGGCATCGTCGTCTAAAGATTCAGGCCCGCAAGTTAAAGATAAGTCTGTATTGGTATTAGACCTTTCTTTAAATATCACCGACAGCAAACCGAGCCGTAGCACTAGCGCGGCGATTGAAGAAGTGCTTTCGGAAGATTCCGGCGATACAGTAACGTTGCGGACTGTTTTAGACTCGATCGAATATGCGAAAAAAGACCCGAAAATAGTTGGCCTTTATCTCGAAGGCAGCTCGGATTCGAGCAGCACCGGGTTTGCCAATCTCAAAGAAGTTCGATCTGCCTTGCAGCGTTTCCGAGATGCCAAAAAACCCATTTTTGCTTACCAGATGGACTGGAATGAGCGAGATTATTACCTCGGTTCCGTTGCTAATACAATTGCCGTCAATCCTTACGGCGCTTTGGAAATCAACGGTTTTAGCAGTCAGGGAATGTTTTTCACCGGTGCTTTGGAAAAATACGGCGTCGGAGTGCAAGTGACTCGCGTCGGCAAATACAAGTCAGCCGTTGAGCCGTTTTTGCTCACAAAAATGAGTCCCGAAAATCGCCAGCAAACTCAAAAGTTGCTCGGAGATATGTGGGGAGAATACCTGAAAACTGTCGCTCCGAGCCGCAAAGTGACTGTTCCGCAACTGCAAGCGCTTGCAGATAATGGCGGAACTTTGATGGCTGACGAAGCTCTCAAAAACAAGTTAGTTGATAAAGTTGTATACTTTGACGAAATATCGACCGAACTCAAAAAACTCACAGGAACCGATCGCGAAGACAAATCTTTCAAGCAAATTAGTTTGAAAAACTATGCGAAAATTGCGGAGAATAAAAACTCAACTCACGCTAACAAGAAAAACCAAATTGCTATACTTTACGCCGAGGGAGAAATTGTAGACGGCGAAGGGGGCCCGACTGAAGTAGGAGGCGATCGCATCGCTCAAGAAATGCGGAAAATTCGAGAAGATAACGACGTAAAAGCAGTGGTTTTGCGCGTCAACAGTCCCGGAGGCAGCGCGACGGCGGCCGAAGTCATTGGGCGCGAAGTGATGCTGACGGGGAAAAAGAAACCAGTTATTGTTTCAATGGGCAATTTAGCAGCTTCCGGCGGCTATTGGATTTCGATGGGTTCCAGCCGCATTTTTGCCGAACCCAATACGATTACTGGTTCTATTGGCGTTTTTGGAATGCTGTTTAACGCCGAAAAGTTGGCTGCTAACAACGGCCTGACTTGGGACGTTGTGAAAACCGCCCGCTTTGCGGATACTAACACGGTTTCCCGTCCCAAAAATCCTCAAGAATTGGCGAATATTCAGAGGATAGTCGATCGCATTTACGATCGATTTATTACTAAAGTCGCCAACTCCCGCAAACTGCCGAAAAACAAGGTACAAGAAATTGCTCAAGGCAGGGTGTGGTCTGGTACGGCGGCGAAAGAGTTGGGTTTAGTCGATGAAATTGGCGGTCTTGAAGATGCTGTCACAGAGGCGGCGAAACAAGCTAAACTCGGCGACGATTGGAAGTTGGAAGAATATCCAAAACGCCGCACTTTGGAGGAGCGAATTTTGGAAAAAATTTCCGGCGTTCACGTTTTGAAACCAGCCACCAAACTCGACCCGCTAACGGCCGAATTTAAGAAAATGCAAGATGAATTGGCTGTGATCAAGTCGATGAATGACCCGCAGGGGGTTTATGTTCGCTTGCCTTTCAATTTGCGGATTGATTAATTAATACCAAGTCCGGGATTTTTACCCCTTTATTCTTCAGTCCCCCTCTGTGTGGACGAAAGTTTTGCTATTGAACCGTTGCCAGCGCTGAGTATGATAGGGGTTTTTAACGCGGATTTGGTAAAAGTAGGCTGACGCACCTACAAACAACTGAAAAACCCGGTTTCTTCCAGAAACCGGGTTTATGAATACCTTAAAAGTCTATCGACTGGGAATTGGCAATATTTGTTATGCAGCACGCTGAGTTAACAATCCCCAGATGAAAAGTAGAACGATCGCACCTACGACTGCAAAAGCTATGCTGGGTAGAGTCAATGCTCCGAAGGATGCTCCCCCGCTCGTCCCCAGTAAGACTTGACCTAGATAACCTCCCACGAGCGCGCCCAAAATTCCTAAACCTGTTGTTGCCAGAAAACCGCCGCCTTGAGTTCCCGGATAAATGGCTTTGGCGATCGCACCGGCAATCAGTCCTAAAACGATCCAAGCAATAATTCCCATTTCTCTTTCTCCTGAATACTTAAACTTTTCTCGTCCCTTGTCTTATGTTCTTAGAATAACAACCGCTATCGAGCCTTTACCTCTACCGTAGGGAGGAACCGGAAGTGGTAGGATTTCTCATCAATTGTCTCAGTTTGAGGCTTTTTAATATCTCAAAAGAGTTAACCCACTTTTTCTAGGGAACAAAGGCACTTATGCTCAAACCAAAAGGGAAATAGGAGAATTTTTTCTGGGACTGTTTGTGTTTTACTGGTAAAAAAATTACAATAATTTTGTGAAACGAGGAAAGTTTGCGCCCGATGGATCTGACTCTGTGCATGATTGTGAAGAATGAAGAGGCAACACTGTCGCGGACTTTGGACAGCGTTAAGGGTGTTGTTGACGAAATGGTGGTAGTGGATACGGGATCGGGCGATCGCACCCGTGAAATTGCCCGAGAATGCGGGGCGAGGGTTTATGACTTTGAATGGTGCGACGACTTCGCAGCGGCGCGCAATGAGTGTCTGAAGCACGCCCAGGGCGACTGGATTTTGGTGTTGGATGCCGATGAGGTTTTAGTACCGGAGGTTGTACCTCAAATAAAGCAGGCAATTGCGAGCGATCGGCTGCTGCTAATCAATCTCATCCGCCAAGAAATCGGTGCCTCTCAGTCTCCCTATTCCCTAGTGTCGCGCTTGTTTCGCAATCGCCTCGATATCCGCTTTTCTCGCCCTTACCACGCAATGGTAGACGACAGCGTGGCTGAGATTTTGCAGAGGGAACCACAATGGAAAATAGCTTCTCTCCCCGATGTGGCGATTTGGCACTCTGGTTATCAAAAAGATGCGATCGCCGCAAAAAGTAAATTCCAAAAAGCTCAAGCAGCAATGGAACGCTATATTGCTTATTATCCAAACGATGCTTATGCTTGTAGCAAATTAGGCGCTTTGTATGTAGAAACCGGGCAAATCGGGCGGGGAATTAATTTATTAACCAAAGGCTTGACTGCTGCGGCAATTGATGATTCTATTCTTTACGAACTAAACTATCATTTGGGAATTGCTTATCGCCAGCAGCAGCAGTTTGCCAAAGCAAAAGAACACTATCAAGCCGCAATTAATACAAATGTGTTCCCGCCCCTCAAGTTGGGTGCTTACAATAATTTGGGCAATTTGCTCAAAGAGGAAGGAGATTTGAAATCTGCTGAAAAAGCTTACAAAGCAGCTTTAAAAATCGACCCCAATTTTGCAGCAGGTCACTACAATTTAGGGCTGACGCTGAAGGCAGCCGGAAATTTAGCCCATGCGATCGCCTATTACCGACAAGCGATTAAAATCGATCCAGAACACGCGGAAGCTCATCAAAACTTGGCAGTAGCCCTGCTGAAAATTGGCAAAATGCCAGAGAGTTTAGCAGAATTCAAAAGAGCGATCGCCCTTCACGAACAGCGCCGCCCATTTGAAGCAGAACGCCTGCGCCGAGGACTACAAGAAATGGGTTTACTTTAAACTTGCATATCTACTTTATCGTTGCCCAATAAATTTTAGGGGCAATCCCCGATGGTTTCCCCTCGCTCCCCAAGGGTAGGCACTCTTGGCACTACCCTAAAAATTCTGAAAATTACCAGCAAAATTAAGCAATTATCTCTACTTTGCCGCTATCCAAATCGTAGCGGCCCCCAACAACTTTAAGCTTGCCCGCTTTGACTGCTTCAGCTAAAATACGCGAGGAGGATTGTAACTGATTGACATTCATTTTCACGTTAGCTCTGACTGCGTTATCCCAGGCATCGCCTTTTTGACCTTTGGTCGAATCAACTGCCGGTTTAATCGCCGCCACCAAAGTGCTAATGTGACCCGGAACAGCTTTACCATCTAAAGCTGCTTTGACAGCACCGCAGCGTTCGTGACCCAGAATTACTAATAGTGGCACGCCTAATTCTAAGGTCGCATATTCTATATTCCCGAGAACCACATCGTCGAGAAAATTTCCAGCTACTCGAATATCAAATAAGTCCCCTAATCCTTGGTCGAAAATAATTTCGGGAGCAACGCGCGAATCAGAACAAGCCAGGATGGTTGCAAACGGATGTTGACCCTGTGCTACTTCTACAACTCGCGATCGAGCTTGGTCGGGAAATGTCCGTTTTTGCTCAATGTAGCGTTGATTACCCTCCATCAATTTCTTAAGAGCAGTGTTAGGAGTAATCTCAGTAGGAGTAATGTCAGAGATTGCCTCTGCCTTTGCTGCTTCGGCTTGTAAAAACGCTGGTGCAATGCTGGCCGCCAGCATCCCTGCACCAGCCCTCAGCATTAAATTCCGTCGCGAAATCATACCTGTTCTTTCGCTTTTAGTCATTGCTTGCAACTCGGTTCAATTGTTTGTATTTGTTAGCATAATATATACCACAAGCTCAGTCAGACTTCTTTGATTTTTCTTTACAAGCTGCTCCGGCACAATGTAAACTTCAAAAAAGTAGCCCATTTTTATTTCATTCATATTTTATTTAGTAAAATCAACGGCAGTCATCCTTCTACGGACAGGGATGCTAGAATGTATCTAAAACGACTATTTTTTATCAATGGCTCGAAATGTCATACGTCGCCAGCATTCATATCTATCCGGTCAAGTCCCTTGACGGCATAGCAGTCAGTCAAGCAACTATTCTAGCCAGCGGAGCTCTAGAAGGCGATCGCTCTTTTGCAATCTGCGATGCAGCCGGAGAATTTGTTAACACTAAGCACAACAGCGGAGTCCGTTTTCTACGCTTATCCTTTGATATCAAAAAGAGAATTGCCGGCCTAAAAATTCAAGGCACCGAACAAGAAATATTTTTTCATGTAGATAGAGAACGCTTGGGAATAGAATCTTGGTTGAGCAGCTACTTCGGTTTTCCCGTCAAGTTAATTGAAAACTTGCTGACTGGTTTTCCCCACAATACCGCTGCACCAGGGCCAAGCATTATCAGTACCGAAACAATTGCCGAAGTTGCATCTTGGTTTCCGAGAGTTTGCGTTAATGAGATGCGCCATCGCTTGCGAGCTAATATTGAAATAGGAGATGTCCCGGCTTTTTGGGAAGACCAACTTTTCTCACAATCCGATGAAATTGTGAGGTTTAAAATAGGAACAGTAATATTTGAAGCTATTCATCCCGGTCAGCCATGTATCCTATCTACGCGAAAGTATGGGGCGAAAGCAGGCGAACCCAATTTTAAAAATATACTAACAGCCAAGCAGAAGGAAATCATGCCTGACTTGGTAAAAAAAGGGCATTTAAATCACTTTAGTCGGCTGATAGTTAACACGCGACTCGCACCTCAAGCAGCCGAAAAAATATTACACATAGGAGACGAAGTTCACATTCTCAGCGTCAGCAACTCTCTATTGAATACCATTTCTGATTAGTTGTAGGTTACGAGTCTGCTCAAGCCGGCGGCAACTCCAAAGAAAGTTGACCCAAAACACCAGTTCTAAAATCGTTTAACATCTGCCGCGCCGTTCGTTCGACATCTCCTTTATACTTGTCTTTTGCGACCTCGTGCAAATAATCTTCACCATTACTAGATGCTGGATCTAATTTATACCTGGATTTGAAACCAGATATTGATATCAAAGTCTCATCAGCCGCTTGCAGCCCTCGGAGCAAATCTACCATCGCTGCTGCTACTACCTGATTGTCGTAAGCTGCTTCGCCAATATCTTCGCAAATAGCTAATTTTATGGCATTTTCTTGATTGTTAATTCGGGTTGGGATCACTCCAGGCGCGTCTAATAATTCAATTTCGTCAGAAATGCGAATCCATCGGAGCGATTTGGTTACTCCAGCTCTGCGGGCACTGTCCACCACTCTCCGCCCTAACAGCCGATTAATTAAAGCAGATTTTCCGACATTGGGAAATCCCATCACCACTGCCCGGACTGGACGGGGCAGCATACCTCGATCGAACCTTCTTTTATTTAGCTGCACCCCAGCATCCTGCACGGCATCCGCCACAGCGTCTACTCCTTGACCGTGCTCGGCATTGGTAAAATACGCAGTTTCCCCCTGGGCCTCAAACCATGTTTCCCACGCCTCGCGCGATCGAGGTGTAATCATATCCATGCGGTTGATGACCAAGACTCGCGGCTTGCCGCCCACCCAGCTCGGCATTTGGGGGTGATAAGTAGCCAATGGAATGCGGGCATCTCGGACTTCGAGTACCACATCTACCCGCTTTAGCTGTTCTTTTAATGCCCGTTCAGCTTTGGCAATGTGACCGGGATACCAGTGAATTTTCATAATATGAAGGAAGAAGGAAGAAGGAAGAAGGAAGAAGGATGAGTGTAAGGAAAGAGAGAATTACAAAGGAAGGAACTAGGGAGGCAATCAGGAAGTAAGGAATCAAGAAGTAAGGAGGGAAAAGGGAAGAGGGAAAAGGGAAAATGAAAAAGGGAAAATGAAAAAGTAAGCTGTTAAGTATCTAACTTACACTGCTGAGATTAAGTAAAAAGAAAGAGTTTTCTTTCTGGCTTCTTCCTTATTCCCTCTTCCGTCTTCCTTCCTCCTTCTTCCTTCTTCCTTCTTCCTTATTCCCTCTTCCGTCTTCCTTCTTCCTTCTTCCTTCCTTAAGGCACAATCAAAACTGCACAAGGAGACAGATTGATCACCCGATTGGTAACGCTGTCAGACGCCCCATCATCGGTTAAACCCATCCCCCGACAGCCCATCACAATCAAATCGGCCCCAATTTCGTCAGCCACATCGCAAATCGTGAAAGCAGGTTTGCCTTCCCGTTCGATGATTTCAGCTTCAATTCCCTGCTGGGAAAACATCGATTGGGCCTCAGAAAGAAGTTTGGCGACTGCTTCGGGGGAAGTCATCACCTCTCGCGCGGGGGCGTCGGCCTCCTCGGCTGGGGGCTCGACTACCGAGAGAATAACTAAGCGAGAGCCGTAGGTTTTCACGATATTGACCACCTTTTCGGCAGCTTCGCGGGCTTCTCGGCTTTGATCTACAGGAAATAAGACAGTCTTGAACATACTGCGCATCTCCGGGACGCGGACTCCGATAAAATGTTTACGTTGAGCCAATCAGTGCCGTTTGTTTCATCTTCCGTTTTTTGTACGGACGCGGTTGAATGCGTCCGAGGCCCAAGTGCAAGTGACCAGTGCCGCCATTTCAACGGAATTCGACAAAAACACACATATTAGGAGGTTAATCCTGTGACAAAAAAAACTGTAGCAAATTTATCGGCATCGGACTTATCGGGCAAACGGGTATTGGTGCGGGCGGACTTTAACGTGCCGCTCGACAACGGCAATATCACCGATGATACTCGCATCCGGGCGGCTCTGCCGACAATTCAAGATTTAGCGTCCAAGGGCGCTAAGGTGATTTTGTGCAGCCACTTCGGCCGTCCCAAGGGTGTGACGGAGAAGTTGCGCTTGACGCCGGTTGCGAAACGGCTGTCGGAATTGTTGGGTAAAGAAGTCAAAAAGACTGACGACTGCATCGGTGATGAAGTCGCTGCTACAGTCGCCGGGATGCAAGATGGCGATGTGCTGTTGCTGGAAAATGTCCGCTTCTACCCAGAGGAGGAGGCCAACGACCCGGAATTTGCTAAGAAGTTAGCTTCTGTGGCCGATTTGTATGTCAATGATGCTTTTGGTACGGCTCACCGGGCTCACGCTTCTACTGAGGGCGTTACTAAGTATCTGAGTCCTTCTGTGGCTGGGTTTTTGATGGAGAAGGAACTGCAATATCTCGGCAGTGCGATCGACAATCCTCAGCGTCCTTTAGCTGCTATAATCGGCGGTTCTAAGGTTTCCAGCAAGATTGGAGTCATCGAAAAACTGCTCGAAAAGTGCGACAAACTGCTGTTGGGCGGTGGCATGGTTTTCACATTCTACAAAGCTCGTGGCTTGAACGTTGGCAAGTCTTTGGTGGAAGAGGACAAGCTGGAATTGGCTAAGTCTTTGGAAGCTAAAGCGAAGGAACGGGGAGTTACTTTTCTGTTACCTACTGATGTGGTAGTTGCTGACAAGTTTGCTGCTGATGCTAACACTCAAACTGTCTCTGTTGAAAGCATCCCCGACGGTTGGATGGGTTTGGATATCGGCCCGGATTCAGTAAAAACTTTCCAAGATGCTTTGGCCGATTGCAAAAGTGTCATCTGGAACGGGCCCATGGGCGTGTTTGAGATGGAGAAGTTTGCTGTAGGAACTGAAGGTATCGCTCATTCTTTGGCTGGACTTACTAAAACTGGTACTACCACAATTATCGGTGGTGGTGACTCGGTGGCGGCTGTGGAACAGTTGAATTTAGGTGAACAAATGAGCCACATTTCTACTGGTGGTGGTGCTAGTTTGGAGCTGCTCGAAGGTAAGGAATTGCCTGGTGTTGCTGCTTTAGATGAAGCTTAATTAAGTTAAGTAGGGCGGGCTTTGCCCGCCTTGCTGGAAGCAGGTCTATATCCTTGGCTGCGAATCATTTTTTTGAAGATTTACCGCAGAGGGCGCAGAGAACGCAGAGCAAGAGAAAAGAGAGAAGGATATCGGTTTAAAGTCTACAGTTGGCTAGTATAATTTGTTTGAAGTAGCAGTGAGGTTTGTTTGTGAAACTTAAACTCTTGGCAACTGTAACGGCAAGTTTAGCTTTGTTTGGGCTGGCAGCTCCCGTTAAGGCTCAAAATCCAGATCATGTTAGGCAATTGCTGGAAACTAAAGAATGCGAAGGTTGTGACTTGAGAAATGCTGATTTGTTCAAGGCTAGCTTGTACAGAGCTAATTTAAGAGGAGCGGATTTAAGCGGAGCAAATCTCTATGAAGCTAATTTGCTAGAAGCGGATTTAAGTGATGCTAATTTGGCAAATGCTAACTTAGTTAATGCCGAGATGTACGGTGCTGAATTGAATGGTGCTAATCTGCGAAATGCGGATTTGTCTAATGCTTTTTTGGGGCGAGCGAATTTGACGAGTGCGGATTTGCGCGGTGCTAAGCTTTTTAATGCGAATCTGGGCGAAGCTTATCTGCTGCAAGCTAATTTGTCGAATGCCGATTTGAGGCGTTCCCTGCTTTTTAGAGTGAATTTGAATCGTGCGAATTTAAGCGGAGCGGATATGTCTTTCGCGGATGTGCGCGATACTAATTTGCAGAATGCTATTTTGTCAAATACTAGGCTTCCTGGGGCTCAATTGACCGGGACAAATATTGATGCGGCAAATAACGTGC
Source organism: Microcoleus sp. Pol11C2 (assembly GCF_036701505.1). Taxonomy (NCBI): domain Bacteria; kingdom Bacillati; phylum Cyanobacteriota; class Cyanophyceae; order Oscillatoriales; family Microcoleaceae; genus Microcoleus; species Microcoleus sp. Pol11C2. The sequence goes on along the minus strand of NZ_JAUBQX010000022.1, from coordinate 74,975 downwards.
GGCAGGCTGGTTTGGAACGTGCCAACTTGCGAGGTACGAATTTGGGGCCAGGGGTTTGCGTGAGCACTAATTTTCCTTATTGTGTTTTGAATGTGGAATAATCTGCTTGCTGAGTGCGTCAGCCTCCATTTTTTGGCAGCTACGGGAGTTTTTGATTCCGACCCAAAACGGATACAAGCCCGCGACTTAAGTCGTGGAAAGATCAAAATTTTAGACTAAAGTTTTAGCTCCCCAATGAATCTGTGGAGTAAATCTAAAATCTAAAATCTAAAATCGGCTGACTCGCTGGCTGGCTGGCGCACCCTAAGTTGAGATACGAGCTAAGTTTGAGGTGGTTTGTATCCTCTTTCTAGGGCAAATCTCACAAGCTGGGCACGATTTTCTAACTGTAATTTACTGAAAATGCTGCCTAAATGAGCTTGCACAGTCCGGGGGCTAATAAACAGCCGATCGCTAATTTGTTTGTTAGTATAACCCTGGATCACTTCCCAAAAAACTCTTTCCTCGGCTGGTGTTAAAGGCAAAGGTGCAGGTGCTGGCAATACTGCTACCAATTGTGGTTCCACCGCCCTACCGCTAGAAGTTTGAAGCAGTCGGACAATCTCGGCGTGAATGCGGTGAGAGCGCTCTAACTGCGCCTTTACCTTAGCTAAGATTTCTTCAGACTGAAAAGGTTTTACCAAATAATCGTCACCGCCGATCGAATGACCTTCAACTTTTGACTCCAACTCGCCTTGACCCGACAAAAATATAAAGGGGACTAACTGTCCCAAACGGGTAGTTCGCAAACGGCGACAAAACTCAAACCCGTCCATTTCCGGCATCATGACATCTGAAATTACCAAATCTGGGGGGGCATTTTCAAACATCGAGAGCGCCTCAACCCCTGAATTAGCGCATTCCACCCGATATCCTTGACTTTCCAGGTACATTGCTAAGACTGTTTGACAGTCTGCTTCGTCGTCCACCACTAATATTCTTTCCATGACAGGCTTGCACCAATTCCAGTTGGACAGTTCTTGAAACTGCCAGTCCCAAAGTAGGAACTTAATTGAGTTTACCTCCTGCAACTTGATAAAGGCTCGCAATTTCAACACGCCACACTTTCTCAAATAGTCCAATTAGGGGCGCCGACCGCATAAAAGGGGAAGCAGTAGAGCAATATGGGGAACAATCTCCTTCTTGGATTCGCCTATCATCAAAAGCTACAACTTTTTACGAGGAAGCGTCAACTTTTATGCAGAAAATAGAAGGTAAAAGAAATAATTTTACCCTATAAAACAGAAATCTTAGTGACACTTACACTATTCCTAGACCCGACATTGAAAGGTTTTTAGATTTTTCTGGTTCGGACACAGGTACAAAAGGGACAACGCGACCAGGTGCTGCTGCTGGGGGCGGTCCGAACAAACTCGGGGCGGCAACCAACATACTTTCAATTATCGGTGCGGGTTCGGGGCGGCTGAACAGATACCCCTGCATGATATCGCACTGATGTTGTTTCAAAAAATCTAGTTCTGCTTCTGTTTCCACTCCCTCAGCAATTACAGTCATATTCAAACTGTGACCCAGTAAAATTACTGCTGTAGTAATAGCAGCATTTTGAGTATCTTCGTTGGCATTACGGACAAAAATTCGATCGATCTTTAAACTGTCAAAAGCAAATTGCTTAAGATATCCTAAAGTAGCGTAACCGGTCCCGAAGTCGTCAATAGCAATCCGAATTCCTAGAGCTTTAAGTTCGTTTAAAGTAGCGCCTGCTACAGTCGCATTTTCCACCAAAGCGCTTTCGGTCATTTCTAATTCTAAATTAGCAGGCTCCAAGCCTGTAGTTTCCAGTATTTGGACGATTCGCGCCTTGAGTTCCGGGTCGGACAACTGCCGGGCCGACAAGTTTACTGATATTGTAAAGGGCGAAAAGCCTGCAGCCAGCCAACTAGCGGCTTGAGCACAAGCTGAAAGCAGTACCCACTCGCCAATCTGAATAATTAAACCGGTTTCTTCTGCTAATGGAATAAATTCGCAGGGAGAAATTATACCTCGATCGGGATTTTGCCAGCGCACTAAAGCTTCGGCGCCGATAACTTGGCCGGTAGCAAGATTTACTTGTGGCTGATAGTATACCTGAAACTCACCTTGTGCCAAAGCGTGGCGCAGCAAAGCTTCGAGAGCAAACTTTTCAGGAGAGAGAGTCGTAACCTTGGTGGAGTCGTTAACTAAATCTTTGAGTCTGGCTTCTGCTTGGTTAAGCGCGACTGTCAGCGGTTGAGTAATAGTTTGCCGTTTCAAGACGCGAGAAGCAATGGCTCCCAGCAATTCACCCTTGGTAAACGGTTTTGTCAGGTAATCGTCTGCCCCCAAATCCATCCCCCGACGAAAATCGGTTTTGTCACTTTGAGCCGTGAGGAAAATAAATGGAATTGTTGCAGCTAGAGAGTTTTGCCGCAGAGTCCGCAACACGTCATAACCGTCGAGTTCCGGCATCTGCACGTCGCACAAAATTAAATCCGGTATCTCCGAAAGTGCCATCTGCACCCCTGCTCGACCGTTTTCAGCCGCAATAACCCGGTAGCTGTGAGATTCCAGGAGTTGCAGAAGAGTTTCCCGGATTAATTCGTCGTCTTCAATCACCAAAATTTTGAGCATGATACTTAGATAACAGATGGCACTATATATCTGAACCTGACTAACTCTAGCATACTCAAACTAGCAAATTAATACTTCAGCTAATTAGCCAATAAATGATTAGCCAAATGGCTGAATATTTCTCCTCTGTTCTTAACTCACAATCAAATAACTGCCCAAATAGGGAAGATTTCGATCTTTTTCCAGAGCAGAAAACTGCTGCGCCCGACTCGTTGGATAAATTTTTATTACAAAATATCCGAGATTTCTCATCAAAAAAAATTCAGCTAACAGTTTCAGTGCGCGGCTGCCGGAAATTACTCAGGCAATCACTTATATGATGTTCGGTTAATTGTTCATAATTAGTCTGTATTTGTACTGACAACTATAGTGTTATCTCAATCGATGAATCAGGAGGCAGCGTCCTGAGCCCGCCCAAAAAAGGATACTTGCTTTCAGGCAACAGTCGTGGAGAAATAAAAATTTTAGATTAAGGTTCAACTTGCCAGATTCATCTGTGAAGTGAATCTAAAATCTAAAATCTAAAATCGACTAACGGAGAACTTAATTATGGTTCTCTAACCAAAAATCATATTATCCACAGCCTTAATTCACAGGCTTAGGGGAAGTCGCGCAAAACTTTTCATCTACAATTGCAGAATTGATAGTGACAGCGTGCATGGATGATGACGGAATTATCAGGTCTTGCGGAACTACCACGGTCTTTTTACAAACCAGCTCGCTACTGCCTACAGAGGCAAAGTTCCAAGCATAAAATTCGGGAGTGCTGACTGTCGCATTGGCCGGATGTAAACCTAGTGCAGTCACTAATACTAATCCAAAAGTCACTAAAGCTACGATCGCGAATCTCAGCATATTCTTTGTTTGAACCCGACAACTTGTCTGATTGGTATTACCTTATTATTGCCTGGGTGGATAGAGAGCGTCAATAGCAGTTATTCTGCCGTCAGGTTCAACTCGTAAGCGATCGGCTCAGATGCTTGAGAAACTACCACGAATTCATAATAACCAGTATCATCCAGCAATCCAGACCAACTAAGCCCCTCTGCATCTTGCAGCAAAGCTCGTGCGCCCTTTGTCCGCCCCGGAGTATAAATTGACAGTAGAGTAGATTTGCGCGGTGCTTGCAAATTCACGCGCAAAGTTTGATTTTGAGCGAACCTGGCAATGTAAGCTTTCCCTTCTCCGGGTTTGAGATTGGCTGTGAGGCTTTTGCGGTTCGATAGGCGGTCAAATTCAACGCTTTCGACAGTTGCTCCAGCTTGTAAGGCTTCGAGTTCGTCGGCGGTAATTGCTTGCCAAATTTGTCCGATCGGCAAACCAATGATATTGCGATCGCGCGGCTGTTGTGGAAACCAATAAAAGAACCTAGCATCAGCCAAATCGTACAAAGCTCGACTGCTCAAATTCAGCTTGTTAACCTCTGTTTTCCAGCGATCGATATCTGTGGTGTCGTAACTGCCCAACCGCGCTCTAGCGTCGCTGCTGAGATTTTCCAGCTTGTCGAGCAACTCGTCGCCGATTTTCTGCCACCTTTCGCGCCACTGGCGATCTTCCTCGCCTTCTTTTAACAATCGTCCCCCCAATTCCGGGTATTTGGCATAAAAAGTCTCGTCCACAAGGTTGACGTAACCGCTATAGAATCGATCGTCAATTTTGAGCTTGACAAAGCGATCTTGCAAAGCATCTTCTTGCTGCTGCTTTGGGTTTGGAGACTGGGGAACTTTCTGTACTTTTGATTGCAGATTTAACAAAGAATTGCCCGCAAACCAGCCAACTCCCCCCATAGTTGAGAGCACCGCCACCACGAACAAAACCATTTTCCAAGCAGGCATTTTTTGCTGATTGCCAATAGCAGCAATTCGCACCGGAGTTCCCGGCAGTTTTGGCGTGGGGGCGGGCACGGGTATAGGCGAGAGATCCGGCGGCTGCGTGATCCCAAAATCTGGGGCTGCCGGCAAAGGTGGCTGTAAAGGCGGATTGCCGGAAAGAGCAAGCATTACCTCGCGAGCCGAGGAGTAACGCTGGCTCGGCTGTTGAGCAAGCATTTTATCCAGCACCAGGGACAAATTCGGAGACAGAGAACATTCCGCCCGCCAGTTCCAATTCAGCGTTTGGCTGTCGAGCAACTGATGCGGTTCCTTCCCCGTCAGCAACACCAAAACCGTGGCCGCCAGAGCGTACAAATCGCTGTGGGGAGAGACAATGCCCATCTGCATCTGTTCGACGGGAGCGTAGCCGAGCTTGCCGATGCGAGTCGCGGGGCCGGGAGTGCCGTTAGCCTCAGCGAAAAGAGACTCTACGGTGGCGGCGACTTGTTTTACTCCGCCGAAGTCGATTAGCACCGGCATCCCGTCAGAACTCCGCAGAATTAGGTTGTCCGGGGAGATGTCGCGGTGAAGCACTCCTAGAGAGTGAATGTATTCGAGCACGGGCAAAATCTGCAGCAGCAGTTGATTGATTTCTGCCTCTATAAACCGCAAACCCTGACGCTTGCGGGCGTCGAGCAGAAAGCGGTAGCTTTGACCGGGAACGTAGTCTTGGACAAGAAATAGGTAGCCTCGATCGCTGATACTGACGCGGAAGAGTTCGCGGAAGCGGGGGATTTGATTGTGTTGCAGCTTGTAGAGCACTCCCGCTTCCCGCTCGAACAGTTCCTCGGATTTTTGTAAAGCGTAACTTCCATGTACTTGGGGCGCAAATTCTTTTAAAACGCAGGGTTCGTTAAATCGGTGGGCATCTTCAGCGAGGTAGGTGCGCCCGAAGCCTCCGTGTCCCAATTCGCGGACGATGCGGTAGTGGTTGTTGAGAGTTATGCCGGGGTAGATGGGATTGTTCATGGGAACTTGCTGCGTCGGATTTTCACGCTTGACTGAGACTAGGAGTTTTGGGCGATCGCTGAATTAATCTTGACATAGTGTGTCAGTGTTTATTAGTCGATCGGCAGCTTGGCTATCCCCTGTGGTTATTGTGAAAACAGCGGTTTTGTGCTATGGAAGTTTATCTACTGCGACATATTTTCGATCGACCTCAAAGTGTGTTCAAATTTTTAGTGTCCAGCCCAATGTGCGATCGGGTCGCGCCGCGCTACTAATGGAATCTTGAGCGATCGGGGTGCAAAATAGGCATTTTAAGGAGCAAATCATGCAGCCAGAACAGCGTCAGCGAGCAATGGGGGCGTTTGAAGAGTTTTTGAGGGCGCCGCTTGAGGAACGATTGCAACACCAGCAGAATCGAGTTGCCGAATCCGGGGCGATCGCGCTTTTTCAAAAAGTCGCGGCCACAGTACCAGCTTACCAGACTTTCCTAGCTGCACTTAACATCAATCCCGCTTCAATTCAAACCTTTGAAGACTTCCAAAAATTGCCGCTAATTACCAAAGAGAATTATTTACGCTGTCACCCCTTACCTAAGTTGTGTTACGAGGGGAAATTAGAAAGTTGCGATTTCATTGCTGTTTCATCTGGTTCGACAGGAAACCCGACATTTTGGCCGCGTTTTATCAGTGACGAGTTGCAAATTGCTGCTCGTTTTGAACAAATATTTCACGACAGTTTTTACGCCGACACTCGCTCAACTTTAGCTGTCATTTGCTTTGCGTTGGGAACTTGGGTAGGCGGAATGTACACGGCAAATTGCTGCCGGTATTTAGCGAGTAAGGGCTATCCAGTTACAGTTGTGACGCCTGGAAATAATAAGACTGAAATATTTCGAGTTGTGCAGGAACTTGGGGACCATTTCGAGCAAGTAGTATTGTTGGGATATCCGCCGTTTATCAAGGATGTGATTGATAGCGGAATTGCTGGGGGTGTGGAGTGGCAAAAATACCGAATTAAGATGGTGTTTGCGGGGGAAGTGTTTAGCGAAGAATGGCGGAGTTTGGTGAGCGATCGCACTAATTCTGACAATCTATATTACAACTCTGCGAGCCTTTACGGTACTGCGGATGCCGGCGTTTTGGGCAACGAGACACCGCTGAGCATTTGCATCCGCCGCTTTTTAGCAAAGAAGCCGGAAGCAGCACGCAATTTATTCGGGGAATCGCGCTTGCCAACGCTGGTGCAGTACGATCCAAAAAGTCGCTTTTTTGAAGTGAATAATGACGGCACGCTGTTATTTTCTGGCGACAACGGCATCCCGCTAATACGCTATCACATCTCCGATAACGGCGGTTTAATTTGTTACGAAGCAATGCTCAATTTTTTGGCAGAATGGGGATTTAACCCTGTGGCACGTTTGCAGCAAGAAGCAGGTATGAAAGTTTCTGATTTCCCCAGAGGAATTCGCTGCCTGCCCTTTGTCTATGTATTTGGGCGATCGCACTTTACCGTTTCCTACTTCGGTGCTAACATTTACCCGGAAAATGTCACCGTAGGTTTAGAAGTTCCCACCATTCGGGAATGGGTGACTGGAAAATTTGTGCTGCAAGTCAAGGAAAATGCGGATCGAAATCGGTTTTTATCGGTGGTTGTGGAATTAGCAGCGGGGGTGGAGGGCGACGAGGAGATACAGGAGGCGATCGCATCTTCAATTCTCGCGCAATTGCGACGGCTAAACAGCGAATTTGCTAATTACGTGCCACCAGAATATCAGTTACCTGTGGTGACATTAACTGCGATGGGCGATGCGGAGTATTTTCCGATTGGGGTAAAGCACCGATACACGCGGCAGTAAACCGTGTTTTTGTCAGTAGGGGCTGGACTAAACTGTATCGGGCTCAATATTGAATTCTCGCAGTTTCGCGGCCAGGCGATGGGTTCGTTTCTGCCCGCAGGACTATTCTGGAAGCCCGATCCCGCTTTTTGCCGAAATACGCGATCGAACACCCAATAATTAGTTTTTAACTATTAGCAACTACCCTTTTATTGACCGTCAGTTTGTCTGAGAGCCGCCAGAATTTCCGGTCGTTTCATGCGCGCGTAGCCCCGCACTTTCCTGTCTTTGCCGATCGCCTTCAACCGTCTCAGCGAAAGACCTTCGTAGTCTTCCTCTGGGGACGGAAACGGCAACTCTAACTGCAACTGCGGTAACTGAGGTTTTTGCTGTGCTTTCGACTGCTTCTTCGGCTGCGTTTTTGACTGCTTCTTCGGCGGTGCATCGGGCTGTCTTTCTGAGTGAGTCCCTGCGGCTCCCAGTTGGTGGCGGAGCGTTTCAATTTGATTTTTCAGGTCATTTTCTACCTCTTCAATGGCGTCAGAAACAAACTGATTAATTGTTTGGACTGTGCGTTCTAATTTTATTGACAGCAGTCTTTCCAGTTCATCCAACTGTCTCAAAGCACCTTCAAGATTTACCTCAGACATAACAGCGGATGTTGGCGGACGGTTGCTGCTCGATTGTTCAATTTTTTTAGCCATTTTATCTACCTTTTCATGAAATGCTTTTTCTACTTGTTCGAGCAAATGCTTAATCTGTTCTATTTGGTTACGCTCAAAGTTCTGCTCACTTAGAGCTTTTACGTGCTTTTTTAGCAGATCTTCATTTTTTTTAACAGATTGTTCTATTTGTTTTGTTAGACTATCTACCTTTTTTTGAAATGATAGCTCAAATTGTTGCAGTAGAGTCTCAATTTGTGCTGTTTTAGGAGTCGGTTGCGGAGCTAAATGTTCCATTTCTGCTTGAGCAACAGCTACCTCCTCGTCGGTCATTTCAAATACCCACGCCCACATTTGCTCGGTGCCAAGTTCTTTAGCAACAATACACCAATCTGAGCCGCAGACCACTTCATATTCTTCTTCGTTGCTGTAAGCTTCAGTGGGGCGTACAATTAAAGGAATTAAGTTGCTGCCTTGCTCGATCAGACTTCTCCTGAGAGCTTCGCGGCGTTCGCGAGGAATTTCGCCCCGATGAGGCTCTGGTATGGCAATTTGGGAAGTGTAAATCTGAGTGTGACTAATTGGCTTAATCCGCAAATATTCAACTATTTGGTTTTGATCGGACGATCGATCCATCTTGTTACAAGTCCCCTTTTGTCATTAAAATCTGCTGTGTAGGTATTTTATGTATGTTTGCACTTTACAGCCGGCGTTTTAAGGGATGCAGGACTAACCCAAGAACTCTAATTGTAGGGTGCGAGACAAACACCTTACCCAGACCGTGGTAAGTTAAAGGGTTTCTGGGGCTGAGTCTTCCCAGTCTGCGATCGAACTCAGTTATCTGGAGGAGATATGGCGTTGCTGCTGTACCTGTGCGAGGGGCTGTGCGGTGACAGCCCGGGCGATGGCGTCCCGCCCCGCAAGCTACGGCAAAAGTTACTGCAATTCCTAAAAAAAGCTACTGTGATGAGTTTAACTGGCTGTGAGACACCAAGGATACACTGCTTTACTCATCTTTACTTTTTTTGGCGTCAGGGCGATCGGGCTGGCGTTGCGAGTTGCGATCGCAATTCGATTTATACGATAGCCAGCTTTAATATCCCCTTTATTCTTTAGTTTCCAGCGAGAGGGACGGAAGTTTGTGTAGGAGGGGTTTGAACCGCCGAGTCATATCGGGTTTTTCAACTTTTGTCGGACGGGCTTTGAGGGCCCCAAAAATGCAATTGAGATGGCTGAAAACTTATAAATATTTTTGCCACTTGTCAATAAGCTTAATCATTGTTTTCTCGCCTAACCCTTTACCTTTCATGCGTTCCAACACATTTTCAAATGAGGTAAATGGCTCCAAATCTCGCTGTTTGATGATGTGGTCTATTATTGTTTGAGATTTGATGCCAGCATTTTTCAAATTTATCCTCAGTTGGGATTCCTTTTGAGTGTTGAGTGCTTCCAACAGCGGAACAGGTTTGGGAAGGCGGCTTTCAACTTCTTTAACCCTCTCTATCAGCGCCTGTTTTTCCCGCGTATACTCGGCTTTCAATTCATTAATTCTGTTTTCCAATCGAGTTTCAATATTTGTCAGCCGCTGTTCAAAGCTGGAGGACGGTTGCGGAACCACACTTACACTTTGATTCTCAGGGATTGCGGTTTTTCTGAGAATTTCAAGTTGTTCGAGGAGAAGCTCTTCATTTTCTTCTTCCAAGATGAATGCTCCGATTGTCTCGCCCTTGAGAGGTTCTATTTCCTTTGCTCTTGCCGCCGCATAGTATTCAAAGTCTCCGTCTACTATTTCGTAAGCATCCATACTCGTGCGGCGGACAAGGATCGGATTAATCAAGCCTCCTGAATCTAAAATTAGTCGGGCTAATTTCTCCAAATCAGGCTCGGCAAAATTGGAACGGGGAACTGTGCACGTAATTCTTTTCACTGCAACCAGGGACGGAAATAATTTTTTCATGAGTTTTTACCTATTTTTTCCAAAACTTCGATTGCTAGCATTTCAAATTCTTGAGATGCAATGGAATCGGGCTTAAAGTCGAGCACTGAAATCGGATCGGCGATTTCCATATTTCCCACGATTTGCATTTGTTCTGCACACTTTGCTAAATCGTCTCTCTCGTAAATTACGCTGTCCATGATTTCCATACCGTAGCGTTTGGGAATTGCCTCCCTCCGCTTGGGCAAACTGTATTGTACAAATTTAGTATTAGTGGAGATTTTACAAGGGAGGACGCCTAAAACTTCTAAAGGTTTCTTGCCGATTAGTTTCCTGAATCCGTTGACTGTTTTGATAAAATCCTTCACATTAACCAATCCTTGATTGGCAAAAGGTTTTAAGTCAGAAGGAATAATTAAATACTCCGCCGCAATCAGGGCCACTCTCGCGTAAAAATTCAAAGATGGCGGCGTATCAATCAGTACAATATCATACTTATCTTGTACTTCTTCTAGTTTTCTAATTAAAATCATGCGGCTGTAATCTAATTGATTGAATGTGGTTTCTTGCTCCATTAAATTGATGTGGGCCGGAATCACATCAATTGCGGGATTGCAAAAACTTGACTTGCGAGCTACTTCGGCGAGCGAGTAACCATCTTCATATTGCAAAACGTGAAGAATATTGCTATCTTTCAAATCATCTTGTTCTTCATCCTCAAATTTTACTAAACCTGTCGCAAAGGTTGTATTTGCCTGACTGTCTAAGTCGATTACCAAGACTCTTTTACCTTTCTTGCTCAGCGCTGCAGCTAAATTGACTACTGTTGTAGTTTTGCCAACGCCGCCTTTATTGTGGTAAACTGCAATAATTTTCATCGTATTTTGGCTTTTTTTGGGAACGGTTACATCGGATTTAACTTGAGGCTTAACGGGATTATTTTCAGGTATTTGTTCCGGTTTTGAGATTTGACTTGGCTCAGGTTCTGCGGTGGCGGGATTGTTGGGCTGTACTGGGACTTCGCTAATTAACTCAGGACTAACCAAATTAATTTTACTATCTTCCAGTTCGAGATTATCGGGATTTTTTATAAATTTTAAACGCTCTCTGCCAATTAAAGCGATAATTTCATCAATTCTATTTTCAATGTCTTTTCCAGCACACTTAAAGACTAGCTGAATATCATCGGCGACTCTTTGGTAAATTCTAATTTCTTTACCGTTAGTTATGAGGCCGTAGCGGATGCTCAAACTTGTTAAATACCGATGGAGTTTTCGCAGGTGGCGGTCTAAATTTTCCTTCGGATGTTTTGCCTCCATAACTACACTCATCGGCGAGTCTGCATCCACAACTATGGGGATAACTTGAGTGGCAAATGAGAGGAAGTCTAGACGAATATTCCCAAAAGTGACTTCTTGGTGCCAAGTGTCGGGCGTATAGCCTAACTTGGGTAGCAGATAGCTGACAATCAGTTTGCTTTCTACTTCGCTTTCGTTGCGACAGTTATTGGGATTGAAAGTCATTCGATTTTAGATTTTAGATTTTAGATTTTAGATGGGGAATGACTGATTTAATAATGGTACGGATTGTGATATTGACGGTAGGGCGCGCATTCCGCCCCTTAAAAAGGCTATGGGTTGTAATATCGAAAAACCCGGTTGTGTTTGACAAACCGGGTTTTTCTGGCATTTATCGCATTTAAAACTTACTTTGTTTTAGCGTTAAATTCCTGCAATGTTTGATAGCCACCAGCGGGATTGTACAAGTGACAGTTGTCGGCAATCCGCTTCATTAAAGACCAAGAAAATTCTGTTTCGTAGAGATGATCTTGCCAATTTTCCTTTAAGCTGCTGTGGGCGAGGCGCAAATTGTACCAGGGAATAGCAGTTGAAAGGTGGTGGGGAACGTGGACGTTAATGTCGTGGCACAGAAACTCTACCCAGCGGGGATAATCGCAGTGAACTGTTCCCGACAGTTGCGCTTGGGCTTCGTTCCATTCTTCGGGTTCTTTAAATGAAATGTCTGGTGCTGTGTGGTGAACGATCGTAAAAGTGCTCATCCAGAAATGGTAAACCAGCCAGGGCATCAACCAAAATTTGACAAATCCCCAAATGCCTGTGGTTGCAATTAAAATCGGGAATCCGATCGCAGCACCGATTAAAACTACTAACACAGAAAACCGGACTTGTTCTTGTTTCTGTTTGCCGTTGAAGCGCCACCACATAAAGTGTACTTTTGCCCAGTGGGCGATCGAGCCGACCCACCACATAGGACCAAATATTAAACTATAAGCGATTTGTAAAGGCTTGGACGCGCCAGCGTAGTCTGCTGCTGTCATCGGGTGCCAAGCATTATCCTCGCCAATTTTGTTGGTGTGCTTGTGGTGATAATTGTGTCCGTGCCGCCATGCGTGAAACGGGAAAATTAACGGCAGAAATGCGATATGTCCGACTAAATCGTTTACCCAGCGGCGGTTAGCAAATGACCGATGCCCGCAGTCGTGACCGATCACAAAAAAACCGGTTAATCCGGTGCCTGTGAAAATCCACATTAGGGGTAGTAGAAACCAAGGAGAGACTGCTATGCCCCAGTAACCGACAGCAACTAAAAGAACGTTGACGATTACTTTTGTCCAAGCTTTGCGGGGATTTTTGACGAATACTTCCCGCGGCAGGGTTTTGAGAATATCTTTCAGGCGCAGGTTAGAAGTGTCACTTGCGGATGTCAAATTTAGTGGTTTTTCGATCGATGCTGTCATAAATTGATTTCGATTCTCCGTATGCCATGAGGATGGCTTAACAAATTAGCGCAATAAAAAAGCGCCGTAAAATGTCAGCTCGTTGCCAGCAAGCAGCAGACGAGTTGAGCTGTAGGCAAGCGCGTTTTAGCAAAAGCTAGCGATCGCTATCCGCAGTTAGGAATTTCTAGCACTATTGGCAAAAAACACTGCGGGTAGCAAAACATTCGTTTTTATAACACAGGGCCAGGACAATTAGCATTAGCGACTGTTGTCTGCTAATTGCTGTTCCTGCCAGAAATGGGGTCGATCTCCCGCAAGCCAGCGATCGAGCGCTGTTTGAGGCTTTGCACTTCCAGCAGCAAGGATTCGATTTCCGCTTGCAAGTGCAGGAACTTAACTTGCTGATCGGCTTGGTAGGGGCACTTCACTGAATTTACTTTGCGGGCAAAACTGGTCGATAGCGTAGAAGAACTAGCCATTTCGGGATTGCTCGCGGTAACTTGAGGCCGGGAAAGAGTCGATGAATTATTTGACATTAGTAATTGGGTAGACATATCTACACATTCACACCATTAAGTTACTTTAACCTGAACCGATCGTATTAAACATCAAATTAACCGATCGAGCTAAAATTAGTGTAAATTCTTTGGCCATTGCCTAAAACCATTGACATCGTGACCCTGATTCTACCTGCTACTGACTCTGCTGCTAACTCTGCTGCCCGCGCCGCCGAGCCGAAACGCTACGGCTGGCCCGGCTTGATCGAAGCTTATCGCCCCTACCTGCCGGTGACGGAAACCACGCCGGTAGTGACCCTCCAAGAAGGCAATACTCCCCTGATTCCAGCACCGGCGATCGCCTCTCTTATCGGTCGAGACGTGCGCGTCTTGGTAAAATACGACGGCCTCAACCCCACTGGTAGTTTCAAAGACCGGGGGATGACAATGGCGATTTCCAAGGCGAAGGAAGCTGGTGCCGAGGCAGTAATTTGCGCCAGTACCGGCAATACTTCGGCCGCCGCCGCCGCCTACGCCCGACGCGGGGGGATGCGAGCTTTCGTGTTGATTCCCGAAGGTTACGTGGCTTTGGGCAAGTTGGCGCAAGCTTTGCTTTACGGTGCGGAAGTCATTTCGATTGGCGGAAATTTCGATCGGGCCCTAGAAATTGTCCGCGAAATGGCTGTCAATTATCCGGTGACATTGGTCAACTCTGTCAATCCTTACCGCTTGGAAGGTCAGAAAACCGGAGCTTTTGAAGTCGTTGACGCTTTAGGCGACGCCCCGGACTGGTTGTGCATTCCCGTCGGAAATGCGGGAAATATCACAGCATACTGGATGGGTTTTTGTCAATACCACCAAGCCAAAAAATGTTCGCGCTTGCCGCAGATGATGGGATTTCAAGCGGCGGGTGCTGCGCCGTTGGTAACGGGAGAACCGGTGGCGCACCCGGACACCCTGGCGACGGCAATTCGGATTGGGAATCCGGCTAGCTGGAAACAGGCGATCGCAGCTTCCGAAGCCAGCCGCGGCGGTTTTGCCGCAGTCACCGACGCCGAAATTCTGGACGCTTACCGTTTGTTAGCATCGCAGGAAGGGATTTTCTGCGAACCGGCGAGTGCAGCTTCTGTGGCAGGTTTGCTGAAGGTGAAAGACCAAGTTCCGACTGGGGCGACGGTGGTTTGCGTGCTGACTGGTAACGGTTTGAAAGACCCCGATACCGCAATTAATCACAGCAACAATCTATTTAAAAGCGGCATTGCTCCGACTTTGGATGCAGTAGCTGGGGCGATGGGATTTTAAAAGAAGGAAGAGGGAACAGGGAAATATGAAAACTCTTTGTCATCTTCTCTCTCTTCTCTTCCTCTGCGTCCTCTGCGTCCTCTGCGGTTCGTTAAAAAAATTCTTAATTCATCACCAGGAGCAAACAGAATGGTTCAATCACCTGCCAAACTTCTAAGTGTTGATGAATTTATTGCCAACTTTGGCGACAGCCAGCGTTACGAACTAATCGATGGTGAATTAACCGAAAGGGAACCAACGGGGCCGCACGAACAAGTATCCGCCTTCCTCGGGCGAAAACTCAATGTAGAAATCGATCGTCTGGATCTACCCTACTTTATTCCCCCTCGCTGTCTCATCAAATTATTAGGAACAGCAACAGCATTTCGCCCCGACGTACTTGTAGTCGATCGAACTCAACTAATTAATGAACCTTTGTGGCAACAAGAACCTGTAATTACATCGGGAAACTCAATTAAACTAATCGCTGAAGTCGTCAGCACCAATTGGCAGAACGACTACGCCCGCAAAGTTGAAGATTACGCACTGCTGGGAGTGCCTGAGTATTGGATTGTGGATGATCTGGGCATTGGCGGCAGAGAATATATTGGCAAACCCAAACAGCCGACAATTACGATTTGTATGCTGCGAGAAGATGAGTATCAAAAAAAGTTGTTTCAAAAGAGCGATCGACTGATTTCTTCAGTCTTCCCAGACTTGCAGTTAACCGCACAACAAATCTTCGCAGCAAGCAGTATTTTAAATTCCTGATTACCAAACGGCGGTAGTTCGAGTAACAGTAAGCTGCGTAGCGTACACCCTATAGAATAACTTCAAAGAGCTTGTATGGTGCGGAGCGTCAATAAAACTTTAGCGATTATACAATGACCAAGCCTACTGCAACCCTGTTAATTGCCTGTCCCGATCGCAAAGGACTCGTCGCCTTACTTGCCAATTTTATCGCCTCCCACAACGGCAATATCATCCACGCAGATCACCATACAGATTTTACCGCCGGATTATTTCTGAGCCGACTCGAATGGCAATTAGATGATTTTGACTTAACCACCGAACAAATAACACCTGCTTTT
This sequence comes from Microcoleus sp. Pol11C2, assembly GCF_036701505.1. Classification (NCBI taxonomy): domain Bacteria; kingdom Bacillati; phylum Cyanobacteriota; class Cyanophyceae; order Oscillatoriales; family Microcoleaceae; genus Microcoleus; species Microcoleus sp. Pol11C2. The sequence goes on along the minus strand of NZ_JAUBQX010000022.1, from coordinate 59,469 downwards.
AGTGAAATTGCCAAGGACTTACAAGCCAATTGGCAACTGCATTTCTCCCAAAAACTTCGACGGCTTGCGATCTGGGTCAGCCGTCAAGATCATTGTTTATTAGACTTGATTTGGCGACAGCGAGCGCAAGAAATCAGAGGTGAAATTCCGCTGATAATCAGCAACCATGAAAATTTAAAGCATCTTGCCGCACAATACGGTATCGACTTTGAGTATATTCCCATTACTAAAGACAATAAAGCGATTCAAGAAGCACAACAGTTAGAACTTCTTAAAAAATATAAAATTGATTTAGTGGTTTTGGCTAAATATATGCAAATCTTGAGTCAAGACTTTATCAGAAATTTTCCCAATGTGATTAATATTCACCATTCATTTTTACCCGCGTTTGTGGGCGCAAATCCCTACGAAAGGGCTTATGAAAGAGGGGTAAAAATTATCGGTGCAACAGCCCACTATGTTACACCCGATTTAGATGCGGGTCCGATTATAGAACAAGATGTTGTGCGCGTCAGTCACCGCGATGAAGTGTCTGATTTGGTTCGCAAAGGTAAAGATTTAGAAAGAGTTGTGTTAGCAAGGGCCGTGCGATATCATTTACAAAATCGTGTTTTAGTTTATGGCAATCGGACTGTGGTTTTTGCTTAAAAATTAGGCATGATATCCATCGGGTTTGTTACTCCTTTAATCCCTCGGCGAGTGATATCAATTCCGGTTGCACGATCGCAGTGCAGCGAATCCCAAACTTTGCTCAGCTTGACATTTGGCATGACTGGTGATGCGGTTAAGATTGTCCGTTGCCGTCTTGTTGCGATCGCCCAAGGGCCTGTTTTCCCCAAGAGTCGCCAATACTGCGAGGTTTCGGAACTGTACTTTTACCAGCGGGCCATCCTTCACGCTGCTGGGAGCGATCGCCATCGGTTTCTTCGGTTTGGTCGTGAAACAAAATTTGTCGCGTGGGATAAGGCAAATCGATGCCGTTTTCCACAAGCTTTTTTTTAATAGCACAAATTACCTTGTCGCGCGATCGCATATCGTCAATTCGGCGCGGCGGAGCAATCCACCATCGAACGCGAATATTGACGGTACTTTCTGCTAGCTCAACCACCAGCACATCGGGTGCAGGATCTTTCAACACCTCATTTACGCTGTACAATGCTTCCAGCATTAACTTCTTGGCGCGGTCAATATCGTCGTTGTAACCAATACCAACATCGTATTCCGTGCGGCGTTTATCGAAAGCGGTATTCACTGTCACCGAATTCGTAAACAATTCGGCATTTGGAATGACAATCCGGCGACCATCATAGGTTAGGATTGTTGTAGCGCGGGTCTCAATATTTTCTACCGTTCCCTCAAAGTTTTTAAACACAATTTGGTCATCGATTCGGAACGGTTCCGTCAACAGAATTAAGATACCGGCTAAGAAGTTTTGCAAGATATCCCGAAAGGCAAAACCAATCGCCACCCCGCTAATTCCCAGCAGTTGAATCAAATCCCCAGCTTTAAATGTGGGAATTACAATCGAAAGCGCAACAAACAGACCAACTAGAACGATCGCACTCTGGGTTAACCGTCCTAACACCAGCCCCAAATTTCGAGCTTGGTGGTGGTTGCGAGTAAGCCGCCTGACCACTCTCTTAATTTGCCCCCCCACAAAGTAAAAAAATGCAAAGACAATTAAGGCCAGCACAATATTAGGCAGCATGATCATAAAGCTGTCGATCATGCTCTGAATCTTTTTCCAGACTATGGATATCTCTGCCTTCATGAAGTTTCCTCGCGCATCAGTCGTTGTCGATAGTAGTAAAATTTAGCTCGATTAAGTTCTATCTAAAGACTGTAGGTTGGTACGACGCGAGGAATATTTTTTGCCACTACTCAAAATTTTGAATGCGGATTATAGGTTGAGATAGAGTACATTTACATCTATTAGTAAACCATCTGTAGATGGGGAATAATAAAGAAGCGGATGAATTAATGCCCTCTAAGTGCAGGAAAAGCAAAAACGACGCATCCGTGACTAAATCCCATCTGCTAATGGGACTCGCCATGCCGACAATTCCTGAATTTTTACCAGAAAGAATTGGTTTAAAGCCGGAACCATGAGCGGGAGAAATTAACAGAAGACTATTCATTACTCCAATCCTCTTCCTTCCAGGTAGAGGTCGCTATAAAGCGGTCAACTGTCAACTGTCAACCCTTCGACTTACTTCGGCTACGCTCAGCACAAGTCGCGAGCGGGCAAGCTGTCAACTGTCAACTGTCAACTGTCAACTGTCAACTGTCAACTGAACTCCTAATTCCCAAAGGGCGGTAGATCGAGTAACTGATTTTTAGAAGGTGGAAGCTGGGCGGGATTTTTGCCTGTTTGGGCGGAAGTTTGGCGGATTTCCAGAGCTGTTTCGCCAGGATTCGCAGTGCGAGTAGGTACTATTTCTAAAGAATATACTGTCTCCGTTTTTGCAGGGGCAGGATTTTGTGCTTTCGTGAGCAAGTCAACGGCATCTCCGAGGGCGCTAGTTAAATTTTTGCTAGTTTCGGCGTGACGGGCCTCTTCTTGTTTGAGGGCTTGAGTGAGTTGTTTAACTTGTTCGATCGCCCGATCGCGCTCTTGAAGAACTTCTGCTAACTTAGCTTTAAGTTCGCCTACTGTTTGCAGTTGTTCGACCTCCTGCTGGCGAGCAACTCCAGCATCGTCCCCTTCGGGCATAATGGGGGAAAAATTTTGTAATTGCTCTATTTGTGCTTCCAGAGAAGCGATGCTTTGCTGAGTTAATTTCGCATCATTCCGCCGCTGCTCGGCTTCGGTATTGTAGAGTTGGCGCCACTGAGCGGCACTTTCACCGGCCTCATCTCGATCGCGCGAAACTTCTGTTAACTGCTGTTGCAGCCGCTTGATTTCATCTAACCACTGTCTGACATCCTGAGCCATATTGATTTTAGATTTTAGATTTTAGATTTTAGATTTTAAATTTTAGATTAGCAATGGCTTAATTAAGTAACGCTCCTTATTTCCAGTTGCACGATCGTCCTGCATCCATTTTCCAGTTTCTAGTTCCCCCTCTCCTGTGCGCTATGAACATTTTTTACTGGTTGCGCTACCTGATTTTAGCTTTGTTTAAGGCATTTTTGAGGCTGCTTCGAGCTCTCAAACGGAAATTTGGGGGTTTTTTGCTGTTTTGTCGGTGTTTGACTTGGGGCACGCTCAAGGAAGTCGGCGCGAAGGCAGGAGAACAGCGCTTGCCGGGGCTATCTGCAGAAATGGCCTACAATTCTATGCTGGCGCTGTTTCCGGGGCTGTTGGCTATCTTATCTGCGATCGCCCTCTTTGAACCTTTGCAGTCAACACTTTATCAAATCGCCCGTCTTTTGGGCGAAGTTATACCCGATGACGTGCGGAAGTTGATTGGTGGCTTAATCAAAGAAATTCTGTTAACTCGCAGTAAAGGGCTGTTTTCAGTGAGCTTTCTTGGGGCGATTTGGGCATTTTCTGGAGTAATGAGCGCGGCGATGGCTGCACTCGATCGCATCCATGAAATCCCGAGCGATCGAACTAGACCATTTTGGAAGGCTAAACTTATCTCTCTGGCGCTGAGTATCGGTACAATTGTGCTGTTAATTCTAGCATCGGGAGTAGTATTTGTCAGCGACTTAATTGTCCAAGCTATTGCCCGCCAGAGTTGCCTGCTGGAATCCGTCGCCAATTGCGATTTAAAAGATGTCCAAAATTGCTTGCTCCTCGCCGGCAATTGCCCTTTGGAGTCGCAATTGTTAGGTGTTTGGCGGCTGTGGCGGTGGCCGATTTCTTTGGGAATTGTATCACTCGCATTTGCCTTTATTTACCGCTACGGGCCTAGCCGCCGTCAACCAGATATTCCTATTTTGTCGGGAGCTGTTTTTGCTGCTATTTTGTGGGCGTTATTTTCAGCTTTATTTCGGTTTTATGTTTTGCATTTGGGCAATTACACGTGGACTTACGGCACAATCGGAAGTTTTATTGTGTTGCTGCTGTGGCTGGATATTTCTTCTTTGGTGATGCTGATAGGCGCTCAGTTGAATGTGACAGTGGGAAAGGCTATGAAACAATCAAAATTAAAATAAGTTGTTAATTTTGAATTGTTAATTGTTATTTGCCGGATGCTGGCTTACCTACGGAGTAAAGTGCTGAGGATGCCCGCAACAAAAGACAGAAAAATTAGTATCCAAATGACACCACCGGGAATGAATGTCAAGAGGCCAACACCTCTGAGAATCCAAACTAGGAGGGTGAGGCCCAGGATAGTCAAAAAGATGCGGGTAGATAGTCGCATTTGAAATCTAGGAGAATTAGTCATGTTGAATGTTAAAGTTTTGTCTGGATCAATGATAGCTGCTTTGCTGGCGATCGGCAGTTACCTCACCTTAATTTCGACTCCCGGTTCCACTGTTGCCCTGAGGGCTACAAATGTGCTGGGAGAAGCGGCAAATGCTGCTCAAAAAACACCTTCTGCAAGTTTAACAATTTCCGATCGCACAATTGGAGCGGCGAAGGTGGGGATGACTTTCGGACAATTGAAAAAGGCTTTGGGTCCCACAGCACAGTTTAAGGTACAGTCTCCTTTTATGGTAGATTTTGATGCTGTGGCTGTCAGCCAGTCGGGAAAAGTGCAATATCGGATTATCTATGCTGCGGGTACAAAGCTAAAAGATACGGATGTCATTGAACTTTTGATGACTGAAAATGCTAATTATAAAACAGTTCAGGGCGTCGGGCCGGGAATGACTCTGAAACAAGCTCAGGCCATTTACGGCAAGGCGACTTTATCTTATAACGTGGATAATGAATCGAGAGAAGGGGTTGTATTTGCCAAGCAACCCACTAGAAACATTATGTTTGTTCCCAAGGCTGAAGGCCAACAATTTGGGGGAGTTTATGGCGCTGGTCAAGGGGGATTTTTTCAGACTAATAAGTATCACCCGAATGCTGTAATTAAGTCTGTGATGGTGCGGAAGTAAGGCAGTAAAACGAAGGGCTTCACGGGGACGAGTTACCCCATACTTGCCCGAAGAGATTCAAAAATCTCTGGAAGAATGGGCAGAAGAAGAAAGCAGATCCGTTAGCAGTTTGGCAACGTACCTACTAACTAAATCTGTTCGCGAGCGTCAAGAGTTGAAAAAAGATAAATCAGAAAGCGATCGCCCTTAAGAACGATCGCCCGCAATCCCATCCGCGTCCATCCGCCTACATCTGCGGTCAAAAAAAGAAGCATCGCCTCAAAAAAATAAGGTGGGCCGCAGCCCACCCTACTCAAATTATTTGGCAGTCACCAACTGTGCCGGCAGCCGCTTAAACGCCAATCTTTCATTCTCGATATCCACAAAAATGGTATCGCTGTCAGCAAAATCTCCACGCAAAATACCCTTCGCCATTTGCGTTTCCAACTCGCGTTGAATTCCCCGCTTCAGAGGCCGCGCACCGTAAACCGGATCGTAACCAATTTCTGCTAAAAAGTCGATCGCAGATTCCGACAATTTCAGAGACATCTTGCGTTCAGCTAACCGTTTTTCCAAGCGCTTGACTTGCAACTGCACGATTTGCCGCAGTTCGGCCTTACTCAAACCGTGGAAGATAATCATCTCATCAATCCGGTTCAGGAATTCAGGGCGGAAAGTTCCCCGCATCGCTTCCATCACCCGAAGTCGCATTTGTTCGTTATCTCCCGCCACATCTAAGATGTATTGAGAGCCGACATTCGATGTCATAATAATCACAGAATTCTTAAAGTCTACTGTGTGACCTTGAGCATCGGTAACGCGGCCGTCATCCAGAATTTGCAGCATGATGTTGAAGACATCCGGGTGCGCTTTCTCGATTTCATCGAATAGAATCACGGAGTAAGGACGGCGGCGCACAGCCTCAGTTAATTGTCCACCTTCATCGTAGCCGACGTATCCCGGAGGCGCACCAATTAACCGCGAAACCGCGTGTTTCTCCATGTATTCCGACATATCAATTCGCACGATCGCTTCTTCCGTGTCGAACAGATAAGACGCTAATGCTTTAGCTAACTCGGTTTTGCCAACACCCGTGGGGCCGAGGAAGATAAAACTCGCAACCGGACGATTTGGATCTGCTAAACCTGCGCGCGATCGCTGAATTGCATCTGCAACCGCCGTCACCGCTTCATCCTGTCCAATTACCCGCTTGTGCAGTTCATCTTCCAAGTGCAGAAGTTTCTGCATTTCTGATTCAACCAACTTGCTTATCGGAATTCCCGTCCACTTGGAAATAATCTCGGCAATGTCACCTTCTGTAACTTCTTCCCGCAGCAAAGTTTTACCTGTGGTTTGAGTTGCTGACAGTTGAGCTTCTGCTTCTTGCAATTGTTTTTGCAATTCGGTTAACTTGCTATATTTCAACTCAGCAGCGCGGTTCAGGTCATATTTTAATTCAGCTTGCTGAATTTCAATATTCACCTTATCAATCTGTTCTTTAATCTTTTGAATGCTGCCGATGACACCTTTTTCCGATTGCCACTGGGCATTCAAACCGTTTTGGTGTTCCTTGAGGTTGGCTAAGTCTTTTTCCAGTCTTTCCAAGCGTTCGATCGAAGCAGCGTTACTTTCTTTTTGCAGCGACAGTCTCTCCATTTCTAGCTGCAAAATCCTGCGGTCGATTTCGTCTAGTTCTTCCGGCTTGGAGGTAATCTCCATTTTGAGTTTAGCTGCTGCTTCGTCCACTAAGTCAATGGCTTTGTCTGGAAGAAAGCGATCGCTAATATATCGAGTAGACAAAGTAGCCGCCGCCACTAAGGCGCTGTCAGAAATTTTCACGCCGTGGTGAACTTCGTAGCGTTCTTTCAAGCCGCGCAAAATCGAGACAGTATCTTCAACTGTTGGTTGGTCAACATAAACTTGTTGAAAACGACGTTCCAGTGCCGCATCTTTTTCGAGGTACTTGCGGTATTCGTCGAGAGTTGTAGCGCCGATACAGCGCAATTCTCCCCTCGCTAACATGGGTTTAAGTAAGTTGCCGGCATCCATCGAACCTTGAGTTGCGCCCGCACCGACAACGGTGTGAATTTCATCGATAAATAAGATGACTTTGCCGTTGCTGTCCATCACTTCTTTGAGCACCGCTTTCAAGCGTTCTTCAAATTCTCCGCGGAATTTTGCACCGGCAATTAAAGCGCCCATATCTAGGCTAATTAATTGTCTGTCTTTGAGAGATTGCGGCACATCTCCGGTGATAATTCGTTGGGCGAGTCCTTCGGCGATCGCAGTTTTGCCGACTCCCGGTTCCCCAATCAATACTGGATTATTTTTGGTGCGACGGCTCAAAATTTGAATCGTGCGGCGGATTTCGTCATCCCGTCCGATTACCGGATCGAGTTTGCCTTGACGCGCGGCTTCAGTCAAATCTCGGCCGTATTTTTCCAGCGCTTCGTATTTGCCTTCTGGATTTTGATCGGTCACTTTGTTCTTCCCCCGGACTTGGGTAATGATATCTTTGAGCTTGGCTTCATCTAGTTTAAATTCTTGTAGTAAATTTTTGCCAAAGCGATCGTCCTTAACGTAACCTAGTATCAAATGCTCGATCGAAATAAATTCATCGCCGTACTCTTTACGATAAGTTTCGGCGCGATCGAGCAAAGTGTCGAGAGAACGACCTAGATAAACGTTGCCGCCGCTTCCTGAGATTTTCGGCTGGCGGCTGATAAACTCATCAGTGCGATCGCGCAATTTTGCTACAGAAACTCCAGCTTTGTTAAACAAGCTGCTAGCCAGTCCCGATTCTTGTTCCAGCAAAGCTTTCATCAAGTGTTCGCTTTCTAGCTGCTGCTGCTGACCTGCTTTAACGATTTCGGGGGTGCGGGCGAGGGCTTCCCAGGCTTTTTCGGTAAATTGGTTTGGATTATTTGGTTGCATAAATTTTAATTCCCTGCATTAAAAATGATTACTGCTGTAGAGGCAATTGCTCGATCGCCCGTACAATTGTCATTGTAGGGAGTTGCCGAGGGGGGGCGGATCGGTGTTCCCCTATCTTGAGATAGGTATTTCCGTCCTATGTAGGAGTCTCTCGCAAGGAAAAGCAAACTGTCGCGCCTAAAAGTTGGACTCTTGGATATGAGCAACTCTCACATTAAAAATGCTTTCTAGTGCCACTTGAAAAAACTGCACATTCTTAAACAGTCTCCTGCTGCGGAAAATGGAGAAACACTCATGTAAATAGGAGAGAGGACTTGAGAAGCGTCACAGTCCTATAGCGAAACCCGAAGCGTTATTGTTTTACTCATCAATAACAGCCGCTATAACTCTCACACCTGGAAAATATAGCTATGAAAATTGTACCTTTAATTTCGTTAGGTATTATAGCAAGTGCCGCGATCGCACTAGCCCCTGAAGCTTTGGCAAGTACCTGGCGTGCCGCACACCGGATGTCTGGTTTTTCCGCCGATAGCAATTACTACTTGTATTTAGAAAGTTCCAGAGATACTGGAGCGGGAATTCCCAAAGCAAAATTGCAAATTGTCCAAGTTGCTGCAAATTCCTGCATCAAAAATGGGTGTATCCAAACTAAATATGGCGAACCAGACTCCAATAAAAGCACTAAAATGGCAGAAGATGACTTGCTTAAAAAAAGTTGGAATAGCAGGGAAACTTTGAAGTTAACTCCTCCTCAAGCTGGAACTAAACTCAACATTATTTCTCGTACTCCCGGAGCCAATGGAAGCGAGACAGTCGCCGTCAAAGTCAATACAGCAAAGCCTTTACAAATTCGCCTGGAACAGCGGCAAAAAACTACTCCTCCTGGCAAAGAAAGCGCGGCAATGCGTCTTGTAATTAATCATAACGGTCGGCAGCGTGTCCTCGGATCGCTGAACAATTTTCAAGATTGGGTGTTCTCTTATTCAATCCGAGAAGTTCGTTTGTCTCCGAACGGGCGCAATGTCGTTGTCCTGGTGGACAAGACAGAACGCACTTTTGAAGGAGTCTTGAAAACTACTGTTGTACAAGGCTTTGTTCTTTAGACTTGCTATATTCCCAGGTTTTGACCTGGGAATTATCAAAACTTACGCAGAACCCCTATATGTAAGGTACACGCGGCCCACCTACAGATAGAGTCTGTACGTCAGTCGCGAGCGCGTTGTTAATTATTCTCTATTGTGATAATTAATATATCAATAGATTTTAAAATTTCCCTCTTTCTTCCTCGCTGTTTCTTGTTCCTTGAACATCTGCCTCGTGACTATTGACTAATGCTCAATAATTAATCCGTGTATCCGTGTCAAAATCCATATTTTGCCTGACTTCATGCCTGCATCACAACCCGTTCCGGGAGACTGACAATAAACGTTGAACCCTTACCGTCCTCGCTTTCGACGCTAATTTCGCCGCCGAGAATTTGACATAAACGCTGGCTAATTGTCAATCCCAAACCCGTGCCTCCGTACTTGCGGGTAGTCGAAGCATCAGCTTGGGTAAAAGGTTTAAATATCTGCTCTAATTGCTCGTCCGTCATGCCGATGCCGGTGTCGCTGACTCGAAACATTAAAACTTGAGAAGTATAGTTTGAACCCGATTGAAAATCATTATTTTTATTGGGTTTCGTCGGTCGTGATTTTTCAATTTTCATTCTTTCGACGCCGATAGTAATGACGCCTTTTTCGGTAAATTTGGCAGCATTGCTGAGCAAATTGAGGAGAATTTGCCGCACTTTCGGTTGGTCGGCGTACATTGTGCCGAGTTCACCTTTTGTTTTCAGTGCTAAAGCATTGCCTTTTTTTTCTACTAGCGGTTGAGCAGTAGTCATCACTTCTTCAATCATGGTCGCCACGTCGAAGTTTTCCAAATAAAGGGTGACGTGACCTGCTTCTATTTTGGAAATGTCGAGGATGTCGCTAATCATATCCAGCAGGTGTTTGCCTGCGGTTTGAATTTTTTCTAAGTCCGGGAGAAAGTCTTCTGAACCAGAATCTTGAGCATCTTCTTGCAGCATTTCGCTGTAGTTAATGATGGCGTTGAGGGGGGTGCGTAGTTCGTGGCTCATGTTGGCGAGAAATGCACTTTTCGAGCGGTTGGCAGCTTCGGCGGCTACTTTGGCTTCGTGCAATTCTTCTGTGTATTCGCCTACTCTTTGGATTAGTTCGTTGAGGGAAATTGCTAGCATTCCCACTTCGTCGGAAGTAGTGACGGGTACTTGCAGGTCAAAGTTTGATTCTTCTGTCACTCGCTGAGCGATGAGGGTGGTGGCTTCTAAGGAGCGAGCGATCGCCCCGCTGGTGTATGCTGCTAGAATTGCTGCCATCGCACCTGATATCAAGAGAGAGCCAACGAGAATTAGAGTTCCGAGCTTTTCGGCATTTTCGTACGTTCTCAATGCCTCGTCTACTTTCTCGCGAAAGTTGACGGCCAGTTGAGCTGAATCCTCGGAAAACTGTTTGAGTTTCAAAGCAGTTTCGCCAGCCACAAAATTGTTCAAGTTCTGCCCCAAAGCCTGCTGCTGCTTCGGATTCAAAGCCGATAATTTCGCAGTAGCCAACAATTTTTGTACTTGTTGAAAGTATGATTCTACGGTTTTGCCGTTGACTTGAGCGAACTGTTGAAGCTCTTGGTAGTCTCTGGCAATCTCGGGATTCTTCGTCTGCGACGGGGTTTGCAGTTGTTCGAGGATGCCGCTCATCTGAGCAACGCGAGTCAGGAATTCCGAGCGTTGGCGATCGAAAATTTGCGGTTTGGCCGTCAGAGTCGCCAGCTCTTGCTGCTGAATTCTGACTTCCTGCACCGTGTTATTGAGGTTTGTCAGGATTTCCGCTTTATCTCGGTCGATCGCTAGTTTTTCTCTAACTTGCTGTTTGTGATAGGATTCTACTCCCCGTCCCGCCACAGCACCCAAAACGGCAATACCAATGACCAAGGCGTATCCGCAGCCGATTTTCTGCCTGATACCTAAGCGGCCCAACAGACTTTTCAACCCTATTTGAGGACGGTTCTGCAGTTGATTTTTCAAAGCTAAGGTTAAAGACATGGGCAATGTACTCGTCACCTTTGAGAGGCACCATCTATATTCTAATTGATGCCTGCATGAGGGTAAATAAAGTTCTGGCTTCGGGCCAGCTTTCGGCAGTTATTGGGTCTTTGCAGGGTTCCACAGCTTGATCGGCTTGACAGTTTGGAGGAGTTATGCGTAACAAATTATAGCAGAAGCAAGAAGCAAGAACCAAGAAGCAAGAACCAAGAAACAGTCAAAGGCAGGGTTTGAGTAATTAAGAACGTACTCACCGTCGGGCGTGGTTGCGATATAAGTGGCGAGTTATAAGTTGCAAGTTATGAGTTAGACTTCTGATTCAAAACTCTACTCTACTCGCAACCCACAACTCTATCGCTGTTCCCCTACTGGCAAAGTCGAAATTGTGCTATCTCAGCAGGAATTTTGGAAGCATTAGGTACGCTCGCACTTGCAGGAACGAAGATTCCCAGGCCGTAACTGCAACCCTCTGCCGTCGTGCATTCCCCAGGCTTAGCAGTGATTTGATATTCGCCTTGGGATGGGGGAGTAAAAGAAATTGACGCCAGTTCGCCTGTTTTTTGACTCACAGCGATTTCCTGACCGCTTGCATCCTTGAGAGATAAGTTTAAATCCTGACAATTTCCGTCGCAAGTGGCAACAAAAACATACTCCACATTAGGATGCAGTGTTGCTCTAAAAGGAGATGAAACTTGCTTGCGAACTTGGCCCAGCAACGGCACAAATACTAATTTTTGACCGTTGCCTTTCCGCTGGTCAACTTCTGTTTTCAAGCGACAAATAACCGTTTTTTGGTTGTCGGTCAGTTCTTGAGCAATCGCATTTCCTACAATTGCAGTACCGAGGATTAGGGCAAGGCCGGAAATAACCAGATGTTTGAAATTCATTGATGTCCCTTAAAGTTAATTTTGGGTGATTGCAATAGACCGCTTTTGTCAGCAGTCTATTAGTTTATCTGGAGCCTATCACATTTGTTGACTTTTCCGAAAAAACAGCTCGGAGAAAAGTGCGATCGAACTCATGTCTGGTTTTAGATTAATCTGGCGTCAGCTATCGCCGAAACTCCACAGATTGCAGACAGTAGGAGCAGAACCTCGTCCTGATTGTATGGTACTAAATTAGGACGATCGGCATCGGTATCTAGAAACCCGCTTTCTGGGCCGATGCGGAGCAGCTAAACCTAAGATTTATAGTATAGACGGGGTTTAACAAAACCTGAGTCAGTCCAAGACTGTAAATGTCTGATAAAGGTTCCCAGACTCCACGCCCACAACATCATCCTGTCCCTGTCAATATACAAATCGGTTGAAACTTGTGGCTCTACTAGACTAACAAAACTCCGAAGGCAATAATTAGCTCGTACTCCTACCATTTTCCTTATTTTTACCCCATCGCGAAGTCGAAGGGCCTTCTTCCCATCATTTATCACTGTTCCGAAATTTCCACGCGGGAACAAACTTAGAATCTCCCCAAACGCCACGGCGATTTTTCTTAGCTTCGGCTTCCGCTTGTTCCAGAACACTTGCACTCGGACAATTTTTCAAGTAAGGACGATAAACCATTGCTAATCCTTCGCGGGTCAAAACTTCTTGGGCAAATGTGCCATTTGGCAAGCGAACTTCGCTAACTTTGCGGCCGTAGCGGTCAGTATCGGTGACGGTCAAAACAACGCGACCGCCCCCTTGTTTGACTAGCTGCTGCATTCTTTGGTGCGCTAGATTTCCCCACTTAAATTGATTTTTTTTTGCTGCTGCTTTGCTATTTTTCTCAGCATTTGTGTGCGCTACTTCCGGTGCATCTACACAGGCAAAACGCACTTTTATATCTTTCCCGGCGGCATCACTGGCGACAAGGGTGTCGCCGTCGCTAACTCGTTTGACAGCATAGTTGTTGGGCGCTAACTTTTGTGGACACCCGAATAGTAGCAATAGCAGGGCAACTGCACTTAAGGTTTTTATTTTTGGGAAAATGGCGATTTTAAGTTTGCTCATATTTCTTTGTTTTATTTAGTTTCCATCCAATTTTGCCCAGCGTGGATGTCAACTATCAGCGGTACGCTAAGTCGCAGAGCATTTTCCATCGCACTTCTAATTTTCGGCTGCAATTCTTCCCATTCATCGGGAGGTACTTCAAAGATTAATTCGTCGTGAACTTGCAGCAGCAGCCGCGCCTGATAGTTTTGCAAAATTTTGTGTACCTCAATCATGGCAAGTTTAATGATATCAGCACTGGAACCTTGAATGGGAGCGTTAGCTGCCGCCCGCAAAGATTGGGCGTCATCTCTGCTGAGAGATTTAAGTCTATCGGAGTGAATGTCTTGGGGATTGCGGCCTTTTAAGTCGAGGATGCTTTCGCTCTCGAATTTTAAATAGCGGCGGCGGCCGAGTATTGTGGTGACATAGCCTAGGGCGATCGCCTCTTTTTTTACTTTCTCCAAATATTCAAAAACTTTACTGTAACGCTGGTTAAATCGTTCAATAAACTTTTTACCGTCTGCTGAAGTTTTGCCCATCGAACGACCAAACTTAATCGCCCCCATACCGTAAATTACCCCAAAATTAATCGTTTTGCCAAACCGTCTTTCGTCCGGCGTTACTTCCTCTTTTTCAAACAGCAGTTGAGCCGTTACGGTATGCACATCTCGGTTATTTTGATAAGCTTCAATTAACACAGGTTCTTGACTCAAATGAGCCAAAATTCGCAGTTCTATTTGAGAATAGTCAGCCGACACCATCAGCCAAGCTTCTTCCGGTAAAAAAGCCTTGCGAATTTGCCGGGAAAACTCGGTGCGGATGGGAATATTTTGTAAATTTGGATTGGAAGAAGAAAGCCTTCCCGTACCAGTTGCCGCTTGGTTGAAATCTGTATGCACTCGCCCGGTATCCGCACGCACTAACTGCGGCAAAGCATCGACATAAGTTGATTTCAACTTGGATAATGTTCGGTGTTCTAATAAATCGTCTACAATCGGGTGGTCTCCTTGCAATTTATCCAATACGGCGGCGTCTGTAGAGTATCCCGTCTTAGTTTTGCGAGACTTTTTCTGAAACTCATCGGGGATTTTTTCTAACAATATTTCGCTGAGTTGTTTCGGGGAACCTAAATTAAACTTTCTCCCCGCTGCTTGATAAGTTTTTTCTTCTATTTCTTTTAAGCTCTTTTCTAGCTGTTGTGACAGTTCTTGCAGATATGCTGAATCTATGCGAATTCCGCAATATTCCATTTCTGCTAAAACTGGTTCTAGGGGCTGTTCTACTTCCAGCAGCAACTTGTGCAAAGACTTATCGGGAAAGTTATGTTCATCAGCTTTATCTAATTCAGTTCTCAGTTTACCTACTAACTGAAATGTTGTGTGAACATCCATGCCGCAGTAGTCGGCTACCGCCGGAATACTGATGTCAGCAATTGTTTTGTTTTTGGGTACTAATTCATTGTAACTTTTGGCGACAATGCCTAAGTATTTCCTTGACAATTCGCTGAGGCTGTGGGTGGTTTCGGGATTGAGTACGTAACTGGCTAGCATGGTGTCGAAGACGACTCCGGCTAGTTTGATTCCCTGACAGCGCAGGATCGATCGATCAAACTTAGCATTTTGCAGCGCCTTCGGATAATTCTCGCTTTCCAAAATCGGACGCAAAGCATTTAAAACTGTGGCTTTGTCCAAGTTTTTGCCCGTTTTATGTCCCGTAGGAATGTAAGCAACATCCTCTTCACCGGTTCCCCAACAGCAGCCAATTCCGACTAATTCGGCGTCTCGCGGTTCGATGGCGGTGGTTTCGGTATCCCACGCCACGGGTGAGGCTTTGTCGGTGAAGGTTTGCAGCAGTTCGACTAATTCGTTTAACTGTTCGGTTGTTTGAATTATTCGGGGTTTAATTGGCAGTTTGTTTTCCTGCTGGGCGGCTAGGGTTTCTGCGGGACTAAAAAACCACAAGGCGTCGTCTTCTGAACTTTCAGAAGTTGCAGGTGACTTATCTATTGTGGGGTGGGCATCGGGTTCGCCCTTGGCAACAGGCAAGATGCCTGTTCCACTGTCGGCAACAGGCATCTTGCCTGTTCCACTCTCCATTGAATTGATTGTGGGGGGGGCATCTTGCCCGCCCTTTGCCAATGGTTCTTCTACACCGCCGAACCGTTTTTGAATTTGTTTTACTTTGCTTAAAAATGTCTTAAATTCTAATTTTTCCAGCATCGGGATCAAGGCTGCTTCATCAAAACCTTTGAGCTGGCAATTTTCTAAGTCTACTTCCAAGGGCACGTCTTGGACAATTGTCGCCATGCGTTGAGAATGGTAAGCAGCTTCTTTGCCTTCTTCTAGCTTTTTCTTAGTTGCTCCTTTAATTTCGTCTATGGCTGCATAAATTCCGTCGAGGGAATTGTAAGCTTCCAGCAATTGCAGAGCGGTTTTGTCGCCGATGCCTTTAACTCCGGGGATGTTGTCGGATTTGTCGCCGCAGAGGGCTTTGTAATCTACTACTTGTTCGGGCAAAATACCGAGTTTTGCTTTGACTTCTTCCGGGCCGTATTCTTGGGATTTGCCTTTGCCCGATCGCCTGAGTTCATCGGTACTCAAATATAATACGCTGATTTGTTTTTCGGTTTCTACTAATTGAAACAAATCTCGATCGCCCGTGAGGATTTTGACCTGATAACCGGCCGCGCTGGCTTTGTTTGCCAAAGTTCCCAAAACATCGTCCGCCTCGTAGCCGGGAGCAGTTATTGCAGGTAAATTCAAATAGGTGAGGAGTTCTTGCAGATTTTTGATATCCGGCTTAAAATCTTCCGGTGTTTCGGCTCGACCGGCTTTGTAGGTGTCGTCTGCTTCGTGGCGAAATGTGGGTGTGGCGAGGTCAAAGGCGATCGCCATGTACTGGGGGTCGTGGGCCGCCATTACTTCCAGTAACGACTTGAGAAAGCCAAAACAGACGCTGGTGGGAATGCCTGTCGTAGTTCGCAAGCCTCCGTCTCGACTTTTGGCAAAGGCGAAGTAGGAGCGAAAGGCCAGGGAGTGGCCGTCAACTAGAATGAAGGTGGGAGCTTGATTTTCCGACACAGACACAAATACCGATCGCACGAAAGGATTTTCTCATTGTACTCAGTTGTCAGTCGGCATTGATCGACCGGAAGGATGGCCCGCATACTTGAGGACGCTTGACACTTGAGCGCATCTCGGCTTACTGTGCAGCTTGGCTGAGAATAGTAGAAGATGTTAAGTATGATTCCCTACGCGATAGCTTCGCTTCACGCGAATTTACAAACACCTGCCCGAAGCCTATGGCTGACATTAATCGCTGCTACGAAATCCTCGAAATTGAGCCGGGAACTTCCTTAGAAGACATTAAGCGCGCTTACAGGGATTTAGCGTTTGTGTGGCATCCCGATCGGTTTGCCAACAACGACCGCCTGCAACAAAAAGCTCACCAAAGATTAACAGAAATTAATGAAGCTTACCAGCAGTTGGTGTTGTTTCTGAGTCAGCCTGAATCATCGAGGTTGATCGAAAAACAGTTTCAGCAGCCACCGCCCCCTGCGCCGGAAAAGCCGCTGAGAAGGCGTTCTGGAAAATCGGCCGCCAGGCGTGGTTCCCAGCGCCGTGAAACCCGCCCAAAAGCCGCCTCCAAAAAATTTATAACTAAAAAAAACTCTTCAAGCAAGAAACGATTTACCACTCACAACCGTCAAGCGTGGCGCGGAACAAAGCAACCAGGGCGAATCCTTGCGAGGAAAGCACGGCCCTCTGAAAACTATCGAAAGCTTACCTCGAAAAGGAAAACAGAATTTTCCACTCAATACTCAAAACCGCGAAGCGCGCCGAGGGAAGTGTGGCCATCTCAACATTATTCAAGTTTCCCTTGGTGGCCGCTGGCAATCGCTGTGGCGAGTTATGCTTTGACCGGCTGGATTTTGACGGTATCAGCCGCCCCGCTGTGGATGTGGGCTTTAATCTGCGGTGCCGATTGGCTGTGGGCCGCGATTTTGCTGGCGGAGGGTTCGGCAACGCCTAGAGTGTGGCTGGCGGCCTTAGTTTTAGCTGGGGCGGTAGGGGGGTCGATCGCTGGTTTTCAGGCGGGAGGAACGGTCACAGGGGCTGCTTGGGGCGCAGTTGGGGCTGGTTTGGGGGCGATCGCCAGTTCCGAGGCTGAGTCTCGGGCTGTGGCTGCTGTTTTGGCTGTAGGGGGAGTGGTGACAGTGGTGGGATTGATGGCGGGAACGGGTTCTGGGAATTGGGTTAAGGCGTTGGTGGCGGCCGTGTGTTGGGCGATTGTCGGCTTGACGTGCGGGCTGGCGACGGAACTAGGCGTGAATTCTGGCGGTCCCGTGGGGCTCTCTGGTGCGATCGGGCTGGGGATTGGGGCGTGGGCGGGGGTTTTTGCTGGGGCGGGTTCGGGGGCGATCGTCCAAGCCTTGGCTATCGCCGGGTCTAAGACTGTTTATGGGGCTTGGGCTGGGATCGGCATTATTGCTGGAGTTGTGGCGCGGATGGTAGCTGCAGAAAGGTTGAGCCACAACGGCAGCGGGCTTTATACGTTTATCCTGTTGGTGGCTACTTCCGGTTTTGGGCTGTGGCTGGGAAGTTGGTTGGGCGATCGTATCTTTTAAATTAGTCATCAGCCATTAGTCATTAGTCTTGAGTCTTTAGTCTTGAGTCTTTAGGAAAAATTATCAATTACCAATTACCAATTACCACTTCCCCATTATCCTATTGTCTAGCAACAACTAAGACAATTAGGATGTTATTAATTGCTGACACCCTTCCTTCTTCCTTCTTCCTTCCTCTTTCTTCCTTGTTCCTGACCTCCGTTACATCCCGTACAGTGCTCGTTGCCAAACTTCCCTCTTCCTGACATCCGTTACATCCGTTACATCCCTTATATCCGTTACATCCGTTGCCGAACTTCCTTCTTCCTCCTTCCCTTACCGAATCCGTTGCCGAACTTCCTTCTTCCTCCAGGATAAATCCCAGCACTTATCGCTTTTGAGCAGCGCTTCAAACTCAGCCATTGGCAAAGCCTGACTGAAAAGATAGCCTTGAATTTCGTCGCATTCGTGCTCGCACAAAAAATCAAGTTCCTGCTTATTTTCTACCCCCTCAGCCACCACCGTCATGTTCATGCAGTGTGCCATTTGAATAATCGCTATTGTTATCGCTGCATTTTGGCGATCGTCTGCAATGTCGCGAATAAAACTCTTGTCTATTTTGATCGCATCAAACGGAAACCGTTTTGGATAACTCAAAGAAGAATATCCAGTTCCAAAATCATCAATTGCTATCCTAATTCCCTGATCTTTCCACACCGTAAAAGCTTTAGCTGCTGCAATTTCGTCTTGCAAAACCAGACTTTCCGTCAGTTCTAATTCCAAACACTTGGGATCGAGATCGGTTTCTGTCAATATCTCCCTGACTCTTTCCGTGAAATTTTTGCGCTCGAATTGACGGGCTGATACGTTAACTGCCACTCGCAGGAGTGGCAAACCTGCTCTTTGCCATGTTTTAGTTTGCCTGCAAGCAGTCTCTAATACCCATTCACCCAACGGTGCAATCAAGCCCATTTCTTCAGCCATTGGAATAAATTCCCCGGGGGAAACTCGCCCCCGTTCGGGATGATTCCAGCGCACCAAAGCTTCAGCCCCAATAATTTTACCTGTTTTGATTTCTATTTGCGGCTGATAGTATATTTCAAACTCTGAGCTTTTTAAAGCATGGCGCAAGCAAGTTTCTTGAAGAAGTGTATTAATAAAAAAATTAGCATTCTTTGCCGTATAAAAATGATAAGTATTGCCCCCTTTTTGCTGAGATTGATACATTGCTATATAAGCATTTTTTAGCATTTCATCTCCGTCGGTGCCGTCCCCGGGATACAAGCAGATCCCCATACTAGCAGTGACATAGACTTCGCAATCTTTGACAATCATAGCTTGGGATACAATATCTAAAATGTTTTGAGCAATCTTAGCCACATCCTGTTTTTCTGCAACTGGTTTAAGAATCAGCGCGAATTCGGCGGCTTCCAAACGAGCAACACTATTAATGTTTTCCATACAGTTAGTTAGCCGCTGGGCGATAGTGCAAAGCACTGAGTCGCCGATATCGTGTCCCCAGGTCCTGTTAATGCGGTTGATTTTATCTAAGCTAAGCGTGACAACTGGAACGACTCCGGACAATTCTTTTTGAGCATCTAATACTAGACTTAACTTTTCTCGCAAAAATGAACGATTCGGCAGGTTGGTCAAGCTGTCATACTGATGTCGGTAGAGTGCCAGTTGAATAGTTGTGTGCAAGTTTTTTTCTTCAAATGGCTTGACAATATAGCCGAAGGGTTTTGTACTATTGACTCGTCGCAAAGTAGTTTCATCGGCATAAGCTGTCAGATAAACTACCGGGATTTGAAAGCGCAAGCGAATTTCTTCGGCGGCTGTAATGCCGTCGATTTCTCCTTGGAGGTTAACATCCATTAAAACTAAATCCGGGCGAAACTTGGCTGCCGATTCAATCGCTTCTTCTCCCGAATAGACCATGCCAGTTATTCTATATCCTAGAGATATCAAACTGTCGGAAATGTCTTCCGCAATGATGCTCTCGTCTTCAACTATCAGAATTTTTTTGTTGGACACTAAATTTTCTCCTTAGAGTGCAATTTGGGCTGAGAAAAGGTTATTCTAAAAGTCGTACCAGCAGTTTCTAACAGTTCTATTCCCCCCCGGATTTGCTTGACTAGAGACCCCACCAGTCGCAAACCCAACGTTCGGGCTTTGCGATAATCTAAGTCTTGAGGAAAACCAATTCCGCTGTCGCTCACGGTTAGCACGCAAACTCTGTGATTATCTAAAGTGAAATCTATCTTGATTTTACCTTTCACTTGCCCTTTAAAAGCATATTTGAGGGCATTTGTCACCAGCTCGTTGATAATTAACCCGCAAGTAACGGCCGTATCAATATTGAGAGAACACGGCGCAATATTTGTTTGCAAGTTGACGCCTTCTGCATGATTTTCATAAGCTTGGAATAAATTGTGGGCGAGATTTTGGATGTATTCAGCAAAGTCAATGTTTGACAAGTCTTTGGATTGATACAATTGTTCGTGAACCAGGGCCATTGATCTGACTCGGTTTTGACTCTCTTTTAACATTTCACTAACCTGGCTGTCTTGGATGTAGCGGGACTGAAGTTTGAGCAAACTGGAAATAACTTGGAGGTTGTTTTTGACACGGTGGTGAATTTCTTTGAGGAGAACTTCTTTTTCTGCGAGGGATGCTTTGATGCCATCTTCGTCGCGCTTGCGCTCTGTAATATCCCGCACTACTGCTTGAATTACTTTGCGTCCGTTAATTTCCATTGCATTTAACAGCACTTCAGCGGGAAATTCTGAACCGTCGAGTCGTTTGTGTACCAAGTCAAAGCGACAGCTACCTGTTTGCATTGCTGTCGATATTCTGTGTATTGCTAGACTAGATGAGTCTTGTCCGCTAGGCTGAAATTGTGGGGAAAAGTCGCTCAGTTTCTTGCCGTAAAATTGTTTTGTGTTGCTACAGCCAAATATTTTTAATGTAGCGGGGTTGCAGTCAAAAAACTCCTTTTCGTCAAGCAACATTACTGCGTCGCTGGTGGCTTCATAAAGGCTACGAAATTTGTGTTCGGATTCTTGCAGAGAGCAAATCAATTGGTTTTTGAGAGCTTCCGCACGCTTGCGGTCGGTAATATCAATTCCTACAGAAACTGCTGCGGTTCCCTGATGATATTTCTGAGCTACTATCAAATAGTTGCGGACGAAACCGTTAATTTCTATTTCTATTTCTTGGCAGATTTGCTGAGATGAACTGTCAAAAAAAATTCGGATCAGTTCTCCGAAAGTCGAGCCTTTGTCGAGAAAGTTGATTTCTTGACCGACAAAGCTTTCAGGAGACAGGTTGAATGAGGTTGCTAAGTGCTGGTTGACTCCGATATACCGCAAATCTGAACTGATCCAAGAAATCAGTCCGGGTACGGCATCCAAAACGGCGCGAAGTTGGTCTGTAGCTTCTTGGAGTGCTTCTTCCGATCGCTTGTGATCGCTAATATCTGTCGCCGTTCCGCACAAGCCTAAAATAGCGCCGTTTTCAGCTTGGTTGACGATGCTGTTGACGCGCAGGTGGACGGGAGTACCGTCTTTGCGAATGTGTACTGTTTCGTAAGGAGAATTAGCGGTTTGTGGCGGAATTTTGGTTCTCGCTAAAAGTTGGGCAAATATTTCTCTTGGTCTACTTCCTTGATCGGGAACTAAAAAATCGGTGAAGCGGCGTCCGATCATTTCTGGCGGTTCGTAACCATAGATGCGTTTGGCGGCGGAATTGACAAAAGTCAAGAGGCCTTCAATATCGATCGACCAAATCAATTCTTGGGAGGTTTCTACAAGGTTGCGGTACTTTTTTTCGCTTTCAGCAAGTGCTGCATTGAAGACTGCCGTCTGCTGCTGCTGTCTCTTTTCTAATTCTTGATTTGCCGTTTCCAGAGTGGCGATGAACTGCTCGCGCTCGGTAATTTCAGTAGAAACACCCACTGCCCCGACAACTTCGCCGTTTGCATCTCGCAGGGCTGCCGATCGAATTTCGTGAATAAAATGCCTCTCTCGGACGTTCCAAGTACGATCGTTTCCTGCTAGTACCTCGGCAATATTTTCTAAGATATCTGGCTGGCTGCTGTAAACTTCAAAAATCGATAGCCCGACAGTTGCACCTGGTTTGAGTCCCAAATTTTCTAATCCTTTCCCTGCTGCAAGGGTTAACTTGCCTTCTCTGTCGGTTGCCCACAGGAAAATTGGGGCACAACTGACAGCGGCGTGAAGGGTTTCGTTGGCTTGTTTGAGCCGATCGATTTCTGCGTGAAGCAGATCCTGGGTGGTCTTTAATTCTACCGTTAGTCGATCGGCTTTTTGCTGCCAACTGGCAGCAGTATCGCACATTTCTGCGAAATGGCGGGAACGACAGATGGATTGGTTGCAGTGTGACATGGTTACTCTAGGGCGCACTGTATATTTAACCCCAGCCTATCTTTTAAGCATAAACTTTTTAAGTGAAATATTACAATTAGCAGGAATACTCAGCCGACCAAGATGCGATAATATTAAAGGTACTTTAAAGGATTCAGAAATTGCGGCTTGTTCAGGCTTTTGGGCTACAGTTTACAAATTTATAATAAGCTGAATAATGCCTGCCAGTCGGTATTTTTACGGTAACTATTTGTAGTAGTGCAAAAACCAGTTCCGCAATCCTCGGCTTGCACAAGAACTGGGATTGTAAATTTATTATATTTGTTTGCGTAGATTCACGCAGCGAGGAATCGGGAATCTGGAATTTGTAAATATAGCCAGCGCCTGAATCGTTAGGAGGTAATTAATTTGTGAAAATCATGAGGTCGATTCCCTCTTCTTTTTGCCTTGCCTTCTGCCCTATTCCTTCTTCCCTATTCTCTATTTCTTCCATCCGCTACATCCGTTACATAATCCGTTGCCGAACTTCCTTCTTTCTTCAATTAACTCCCCAAATTTTGACAGTTTTGTCTATACTGCCGCTGATAATTGTTTCACCATCGCTGCTAAAAGTAAGACAAGTAACAGAGCTTTGATGTCCGCTGAGAGTGTAAAAATTTTCGCCCGTACTGGCATTCCAAAATTTGATATTACCATCGGCACTAGCACTGACAACAGTCAGTCCATCGGCACTAAAGGCGATCGCATTTATCGAGTGAAAATGCCCGGCCAAAGTGATTGAACTATCTGGATTCGATAGCTGTCGCAGTTGAATATCTCTGTCCCAGCCGCCAGTAGCCAAAGTCTGCCCGTCTGGGCTGAAAGCCAGACAATTCGCGTAACCCTTAATTGTTTGGAAGCATTCTCTGCTGCGGAGGTTCCACAGTTTAATTGTACCGTCAGAACTGCTGCTAGCGAGAGTTTGTGCGATCGGGCTAAAAGCAAGACTAACAATTCCTGCTTTATGAGATCCCCAAGTTAAAAGACTGCCAAAAGTACAGATTAACTTTCCCGTCTCTAAATTCCAAATTTTGATAGTAGTATCTGCCGAACCTGTGGCGATAACTTGACTGTCGGGACTGATGACAATTGCGCTAATTTCCCCTTCATGTCCGAGGGAAGTATGCTGCAATTCTCCTCCTTGCCAAATTTCGACCGCACGATGTTTCGGAGTATTTCTGCTCCTCACAAAAACTTCGCTTTCTTTGCAAAGGACAAAAGTTTCTTGAGCGCGGGGATACTTCTCAACAGAATAGAGTATTTCTCCTGTCTCTACATCGCAAATTCTAATTATTTTCCCGTGCCAACTCGCCGTGCGATCACCTCCGGGACTAATCGCAAGATTTGTCCCAGTTTTCACACTGCGGATGCAGTCAAAAAGCTTGTAAGGTACGAAGTCTTTTAAAGCTTGGCGCACTAGAGGTTCTGTCCTCGATCGCAAAGTTAAATAAGCAACTCGCTGCACTTCTGCTGCGGGGTCAAGCAGCGCCTCAATTGCTAAATTTAAACCAGCGCCTCCGTATTTAGGAGCATCTTTAACAGCGGCAATCCGCGACTCGATACTAGGACTGTTGAAGCGCTGCTTGACCCCAGCGATGCCTCCCAAAACAGCGCCGGCGATCGGGATTTGACTGTGGCCGCCGAGGACGGCATCATATTCTCTGGGTTGGTTAGAATTGTCGGTTATCATACCATTTTAGATTTGAGATTTGAGATTGTAGATTGAAGAATTGGTAATTAATGATTGCTTAAAGGTTTAAATTACGGGCATAAAGTTGCTTTTTTGTGTGGATATGGTATCAATTTAAAACTTAAAATTTGGTAATTACAGGACGCTGGGTACAAAACAGCGCTCAACCGGGTTTATGTGCAGATGCTATCCTGCTCAACCCCATATTTATCGTAAAAAGCGGGTTTAATAGCGCAATTCCTAACTTATTGACTGTTCCTGTTTATGCTATTATAATCAAATCAGAGTTTTACACAAAAATCCGAAAGTGATATGTCACACTTCACAACTATCAAGGTTCAGATCAAGAACGGCGAACTGCTGTATCAAGTGTTGGAAGAGTTGGGTTATCAAGTAGAGTGCAACGTGCAGGTACGAGGTTATCGGGGTGACAAAACTAATGCGGAGTACGTGATTCGGCAATCCAATGGTTACGATTTGGGTTTTCGCCGCAACGGAGAGGATTACGAATTGGTAGCGGATTTTTGGGGCGCTCGAATTAATCAGCAGGAATTTGTCAATTCAATTAGTCAAAAATACGCGCGCAAAAGTTTGATGGCGGCGGTGCAGTCAGAGGGTTTTCATGTTGAAGAAGAGGAAACTTTGGCAGATGGAACGCTGAGAGTTGTAGTGGGTAAATGGGTTTAAGACTCGTGCTTGATTAACTCGTTTTTACCTATTAAGAGGAATCACCATCTGGCGCTCGGCGATCGTACTAATTATCCTCGCGCTTGTAGTTGTCATTGTTGGCGCGATCGCCCTTGGAGCATACCGCTGGCATCTGGGTACCAAGGAACTGCGAGCCAATCTGGAAGCTGCACGCTTGCCGATTAAACCTCTGACATTTGATGCGCGGGAAATCGCCGCTTTACCCCAGCCCGTGCAGCGCTACTTTCGTGCGGTGCTCGATGATGGACAACCGCTAATTGCAGCAGCGCGGGTTTCCCACGAAGGCACGTTTAACATGAGTGAAAGCGCAGAAAAATGGAGCGCCTTCACATCAACTCAACTGGTAATTACTCAACGCCCTCGCTTTGATTGGGACGGACGAATTGCCATGATCCCCGGTATCAATGCGTTTGTTCATGATGCCTACATTTCTGGCGAAGGCATCCTCCATGCGGCGCTGCTTGGCCTGGTGACTCTGGCGGATATCCGCGGCACTCCAGAAGCTGCACAAGGGGAACTGATGCGCTTTTTCGCGGAGGCGGCTTGGTATCCGACGAGACTGCTGCCGAGTCAGGGTGTTCGCTGGGAGGCGATCGACAATTCTTCCGCCAGAGCAACTCTACAGGATGGCGACACCGCTGTTTCCCTCGATTTCCGCTTTGATGAAGCAGGGCTAATCGCCACTGTCCGCGCCGAGGCCCGCGCCCGTACAGTTAAGGGTGGGCTGGTGTTTGCGCCCTGGATTGGCCGCTTCTGGGACTACGAATTGCGAGACGGTATGCGGATTCCCCTCTCCGGTGAGGTGGCGTGGCAACTGCCTGATGGCTCGCTATTGCCCTACTGGCGCGGCCACATCACGAATATTGCCTATGAGTTTGCACGATGATTCTAGTTTCTGTTGTAGGGTGCGTCTGAGATTTTCTCCCCTATTTCATGGGAACAATCTGATAATTAGGGTACACAGGTAAACGGCTATTAGCAAAAAAGTTAATTACCCATGAAAATTACAGAGTTCAAGACAGCAGTAAGGGAACTTCCATAAGGAATATCATACGGCCGCGCGATCGCTACTAAAATGCGCTCGCGCGGCAATTGCTCGATCGCCTGGATGATGCAACTATCAGTCAAACAACCGGACTCAGTATAGAGGATGTGCGGAATTTGCGATCGCAATGAGATTTCTTTCCAAACAATAATCACAACTGCAAAGCCCCAGACACCTTTGCATTTTTAACACTTGAAATCCGAATCAAAGACCCTGATTTTACAGCAATCTTAGGTTTCCATTCATAAACCCCATCGCTAGCCGCGCGGTTGGCTATGCTTTCAACCAACTTATTCTCTTGATACAGCTCAATCTTGACCTCATCCTGAATATTGTCTCTCCACAAAATCAAATAAGGTTTCTTTGCTTCCACCTGCACTTTTACTGCTGGCTGAGCCACCAATATTTTTGGTGAAGCTGTCTGAGATTTTCTATTCCTAAATCCTAAATAGTGCGGCAGTTCGCGAGTGGCAATATTATTTGATTGAGGCAACATAATCTCCCCGATTTTAGGATTGAATAGATAAGTTGAGAGTCCGCCGTCGATCGTCACGATATCTCCTTTCACTCCGAATTCTCGCATTAACTTAGCTGCTGCGTCTAATGTCGCTTCATTAACTGTGATAATTGCGAGCAATTCATTACCCTTGCGACCATCTTTGTCCAGCGTACCGATGACGTGATACCTATTTGCGGGATTTTTAGATATGAGTTTAGCTGGATGGTGCTTGTATTCGTAAGTGACAAGTGCATTTTGTACTTCTTTTTGATTCAAGGGCTTTCCGGTTTGCGGTTCGTAATTTGTGATATATGCTTCTCGATCGTTCCACACCAAAGCTTTCAATCGAACATTTTTATACTGCCCATCTTTGGGTTTCTTGACCGGGCCGTAGAGGCCGTTACCGCCCGTAATAACTTGACCGTTGAATTTGATCGGAAAAGATAGCTGCGTGCTGCGTTGGTATTGTTCAAAAAAAGAACAATTAATCACGGAAAAAACACCATTACCGTAAAGTTTTTTGTATTCTCCTGTAACTTCAGAGAATAACTTGCTCTTAAAGAAAGGACTGTAATATTTGTTTTCTCCCTGATAATACAATCCTTTATTGAAAGCCATGCGATCGACCTCTCCAATTAGCTGGTCTATTTGCATTTTTTGGACGTTAATAACTTGCAAATAAGCCACATTTCCGTTGGGTAGTTCTTTTTTGTACAACTCTGCACCATCTCTAGTATCCACAGGTTGAAAATAACTGACTGGGCTGGAAAGTTGTTCGATCGCAAAATGTGCAACTGCTGCCACAACAGCAACAGCAAAAATCATCAAAAAAAACGGCAATATTTTTTTGATCGCATTCATAAATATTAATTTGTTTCTAAACCACAAACCAAACTATCTTAAAAATAGCTTATAAGCCGGATTCTGACTCTCATCTCCATACTGATAGCCAAGCGTATCCAAAAAAGCCTGCCATTCCTGCATCTCATCGGGCGGTACTTGAATTCCCACCACAATTCGCCCGTAATCTGCGCCATTATTTCGATAGTGAAAAACGCTGATATTCCAGTTAGGACTCATCGAACCGACAAACTTCATCAACGCACCCGGACGTTCGGGAAATTCAAAGCGATAAAACAATTCATGATTCGCCAGCATCGAACGCCCGCCCACCATATGCCGCACGTGCAATTTCGTTAATTCATCATCAGTTAAATCCAAAGTCTTGAAGCCACAATCTTCAAAACTTGCGGCTATCTTCACCGCATCCGCACGGTTTTGAATTTGTACGCCGATAAAAATATGTGCCTCTTTCTCATCGGCAATTCGATAGCTAAATTCAGTTAAATTGCGTTTTCCCAGACATTCGCAAAACCTGCGGAGACTTCCCGGTTGTTCGGGAATTGTGACTGCAAAAATGGCTTCGCGGCGTTCGCCAAACTCGGCTCTTTCTGCTACAAAACGCAGCCGATCGAAATTCATGTTCGCGCCGCAAGCAACAGCAATTAATGTTTGTCCTGCGATTTGTTCCCGTTCCACGTAAGCTTTCGCACCTGCGATCGCCAAAGCGCCTGCAGGTTCTAAGATCGATCGCGTATCTTCAAAAACATCCTTAATCGCCGCGCAAACATCATCCGTATCCACCAAAATAATCTCATCCACATACTCCTGACACAACCGAAAAGTTTCCTCCCCCACTTCCCGCACAGCAACGCCATCAGCAAATAAACCCACCTGCGACAAACGCACCCGTTTACCGGCTTTCAGCGATTGATTCATGGCATCGGAATCCACCGGTTCGACGCCAATAATTTTAATTTCCGGCCGCAACCGCTTGACATAGGCCGCAATTCCCGAAATCAATCCGCCGCCGCCAATTGCCACAAAAATCGCGTGAATTGGTTTTTGATGTTGCCGCAGAATTTCCATGCCGATCGTACCCTGTCCAGCAATCACGTAGGGGTCATC
The DNA here is from genome assembly GCF_036701505.1 of Microcoleus sp. Pol11C2. Taxonomy (NCBI): domain Bacteria; kingdom Bacillati; phylum Cyanobacteriota; class Cyanophyceae; order Oscillatoriales; family Microcoleaceae; genus Microcoleus; species Microcoleus sp. Pol11C2. The sequence goes on along the minus strand of NZ_JAUBQX010000022.1, from coordinate 31,545 downwards.
AAAAGGGTGAATAAAAGTCATACCTTTTTCCGCCTCTAATTGACGCGCAAAAGCGTAAGCATCATCGTAAGCATCCCCATGCAAGACTACCTCTCCACCACGGGCTATCACCGCATTTACCTTCACCTGCGGCGTCGTTACGGGCATGACTATGATCGCGCGAGTTCCCAGGTGGCGGGCGGCGAGGGCGACTCCTTGAGCGTGGTTGCCGGCGGAAGCTGCAATGACACCTTGTGCTAGCAAATCCGGCGACAGTTGCGCCATTTTGTTGTACGCACCCCGCAGCTTGAAGGAAAAGACCGACTGCATATCCTCTCGCTTTAGCAAAAGTTTATTGTTGAGCCGTGCTGATAGATTCGGGGCGGATTCTAGGGCTGTTTCTTGAGCAACATCGTAGACGCGGGCGGTGAGGATTTGTACCAGGTAATCGCAAAGCATGGGGTTAGCAGGTTGGTTGATGCCGGATGGTGGGATAATTGTACGGCACTTGTGTTAGTATTTTGCGGGGAATTGGCGATCGGGCGATCGCAAATTTTCAATAATAACTTTTCGCTTTGGGAACATAAAGAGCCTGAAGGCTATGAATAATATTTCGTTTTTGCCACTTACCCCGGTTATAAAATCCGGTTTGTGAGCGTATTAGTCCGTAATCCTTGATTTAGTATGTAAATTCATGAACGTACAAATTACAGATTTGCGTGCGGTTGACGAGCCAAAAATTCAACAGGTAGCTAGATTAATAGTTGAAGGTTTTAAAGAGCATTGGCCGGATGCTTGGCCCGATCTAAATTCTGCTTTGCAAGAAGTGCAAGACTCTTTGGGACCCGATCGCATCAGTCGAATTGCTGTCGGCGACAACAATCAAGTTTTGGGATGGATTGGCGGGATTAAACAGTATGACGGTAATGTTTGGGAACTGCACCCGCTGGTAGTGAGAACAGAATTTCGCGGACAAGGAATTGGTCGATCGCTCGTAGCTGATTTAGCAACAGAAGCTAAAAACCGGGGAGGGATAGTGCTGTGGGTGGGTACCGACGACGAAGACAATCAAACCACTCTTTCAGGCATCAATCTTTATCCTAACGTTTGGGAACACATCGCCAAAATTAGAAATTTGCGCGGTCATCCCTACGAATTTTATCAAAAAATGGGTTTTGCGATCGTGGGAGTGATGCCCGACGCCAACGGAATTGGCAAGCCAGATATTTTCATGGCAAAGCGGTTGTAAAGTTTAATGTAGGTTCTAAATTTACTGGCTGGTGGCTTGTCTATTCAACACTTAGCAAAATTAATTGTTGAAAGTTTCCCAGAAAATCAGTCTAGTCTGGACGTGCGAACCCCGTTCGAGGGTCGCTAATAAACAAACCCAGAACTAACGAATCCATCACCGTATCCCAGACAGGAGTCAAACGTTCAGCATCGTCAACCCAGTAATCAAAAGTAATCAAACACTGAACATTAGAACCCAATCCAATACAGATTCGCGAATAAGCTTCCCGCTGTTCTGGAGGGTCGATAAACTTAAATTCAGTCCAAACAACGCGGGCTGTTTGCCGCTTCAATTGGATAATTTCCCCAAAAGCGATCGGATTTCTGGTATCATCTTCAACCACCTTCTGTAATAGCGGCACCAGGGGAAAATCTGCCCAGTTACCAGGTGGTAGCAAATTAAACGAAACCTCCAAACGACAATCATCATCCGGCGGCTTGTTATCCGTAAATCGGAACGAGTTAGTATCCGGTTCAAAATGCCAATCTTCCGGGACATCAAAGCGGACTGCACCTCTTCCTGCTACAAAAATTCGAGTTCCAGGCTTTGACTTCCAATTGTGGTCTTCTTTGAGTTCTAGAGTTTCCTTGAGCCATTCTTGCTTTTTGCGCTTAGACATAAACAGAACACCAAATTGCTGCTAATGTGTAGTTTTAGACCTTGCAAACACATTTTAACTCTATTTTGATCGCCGTTTGCTCAAATATAACAATCCTTACAAAAATTATGAATTCTTCTCTTCTCTATTCCTCTGTGTTCTCTGCGCCTCTGCGGTAAAAAATAATTCCTTTCACAATTGGCTAACTTTTATTTTTCACTCTTGGGAATCACATACCTAATTCCGCCTTTATTCCCAGCCGCATCGCCCTTGTAACGGGGGATAACATGAATAGCCGCGTGACTGCGACTTTGACCAGCCTGTTTATTAATATTGATTCCCACATTAAAACCGTCTGGCTGAAACTCTTTACTTAACATTTCTTGCACCTTATTAGCCATAAACCAGCAAGCCGATTGCTCTCGAAACGGCAGTTCAAAATAATTGGCAACGTGACGCTTGGGGATGATTAAAACATGACCTTTGCTGGCGGGATAACCGTCAAACATCGCATAAGCTGTTGCCGATTCAGTTAGCAAAGTTAGGTTTTTATACGGATTGCAGAATATGCAGTTATTAGTTGAATTTCTTTGATGGTTGTAATGCACGTATTTGTAAATTTCGCAATACTCATCTAGGTGACTTGACTTAAAGGGAAGTTTGACAATGCACTGATATGTAGGTTTTTTGTGCACGTAATGTTCTCGAAAGCCTTCTTTTTTGATATCCCTTCTCACCGCAAAATACGCATTACCTCCCGGTTTCAACAGGTGCGACACTTGCATCAGGACATTAGCTTGTTCTTCAGGAAACAAAACATTCAAAACATAAAAGCAAATGATTGTGTCGAATTTATTTTCGGGGAATTCCGGGAAATAATAAGGGTCGTAACCCGTAATATCGAATCCTTTTTGCTGCAACAATCTAACATCGCTGCCCAAGCCGCACCCAAAATCTAAGACTTTGCCTTGCAGCAAGTTTTTATCCAATAAAAATCTTGCCGGAAATGACAGATAAATTCTTTCGATGGCCGTCAGGTGGCTGAATTTATTTTGTTGCTTTTTCATGGTGGCATAAATTTGATTTAAATAAATATTCTTCCGTCCGCGCACCATCCGGACGAGAGTTTGTGGAGTAGCGATTTCAAGATCCGAATGTTATCTAAAAATTTTACCATTATTGCAGTTTGGCGATCGCCCCTTTTTCCACCAACACCTTACCAGTCACCAAATCCCGCACCGTCGCCAACAAAACCCGCCTCTCATCCACCTCAAAACTCACCGAAACCCTGTCAATTCCCAATACCCCAGGCGGGTTCAAATGCGCCACACAAACCTGCTGGTGGTGGCTGTCCAAAGAGCGAAAATCCGTCTGTTTGTTGAGCCAACTGCTCGTCATTTGCCCTTTTTCGTTAAAAATAACCTCCGCTTGCGATACCTCCGCAACTTCCCCAATATCTAACCGAATTTCCCTTTGCCCTTCAATTGCCACTTGCAGCGTCAACTCTTCGGAACTTTGACAGGGATACTTCATTTCCTTGCTAAATATCGGCGAATAAGCATAAGCTTTAGCATAAGGTTCCCAGAGGCGAATTGCATAGCTGTGGCGCAAATAATCGTCAACACTTACCAATTGTGTCAACGCTAAAGCACCGTGTGCCACGGCTTCAAAAGGCTTATCTCTTTGGACTTTTTGCCGCCCAAAATACGAAACCACTAAATTAGAGACAGCCGGAATTAAAGAAGTTCCTCCTACCAGCAAAACCTGTTCAATATCTGCTTTGCCGATACCTTTTCCCAGTGCAATACTCAGCACTTCATCTAAACTTTCCCGCAATTGTTCTAACAACTGCCTAGATTCCAGAATTTCCTCAAGCTTGTCTCGGTTTAGCTGCAAGTCGTAAGACATAAAATTTTCATCGTCAAACCAGCTTTCCTTCGCCTCATTAACTTGAGAAAGTTGAATTTTTAATTTTTCCGCTATTTCTAATAAGTTTTGCCAGCCAACTGGGCCGACTTCTGCCCGCGACGAACCAATTTGCCGCAAATAATCTTCGACAATCCAGATGTCAATATCTTCGCCGCCTACATAAGCATCGGATTTTGCCAATACTTCGGCACGCATTAAATTTAGAGTTTGAGATTTGCTATTTTTGACTGAGGAAGGAGGGGCAGTGCGAACTAAACTTAAATCTAAAGTTCCGCCGCCAAAATCAACTACTAAAACTAGAGAACCGGGGCGTTTTACTGCATATCCCAGGGCGGCGGCTGTGGATTCATCTATTACCTGAACTTCCGCAACTCCCAAACTTTCCCCTAAGTCGCGAAACCAATCTAGATATCGCTCAAATGCTCCAATGGGAACTGTAAAAATTACTTTGTCGGCCTGTATATTTTGTATATACAACTGTTTCCAAATAGTTTTGATAAACTGTTCTGCTACTGATTCTGACGTGTAGGTTTCGCCATCAAGATTGCGGGGTGGGGGCTGAAAGTCGGCAGCTAAATTGCGTTTAAAAGCTTTGAAAAAGCGGTCTGGCTGGGATTGCCCCAAACGCTGCGATCGCACTTTTTCTCCCAACACCAACTCTCCCGCCTTTTTCACAAAAACTAAAGTCGGCACTACAGATATTTCTCGAACATCTCCGCTCAAACTATTAGTTTTGAAAATCCGGGATATCTCGCCCAATCTCAAAGTTTCTGGTGTTTTCGTATCCGGGTTAAGAATGCAAACAACCGTATTGCTGGTGCCGAAATCAATGGCAACTGTAGTCATGTTGATTTAAAATTTAAAATTTAATTTTTCATTCCCGCTGGAAGGGTGCGGCTAACTTTAGCAGGAGTAAGAATTCGCTCTCCCTCTCGATAGCCGACAAACCGAATATAAACTAATTCTCCTTCGGTTATATCCTCAACATCCGGCTGGTGCAACTGCGGATTGTAAGCAGTTTGTTCCCACGCAGAACCAATCATTTCAAAATCCCAACTTGACAAGAGATTTTCTAAGGGAGTAAACAAAGCTGAGAGATTTTTGGCGGGCATATCCGGCTTGGCTTCTGCCATTTTGCGGGCGGCGGGATAGTTGGTTAACAAAGTTTGCAACTGTTCAAAGGTAGCGCGGCGAAAATCGGCAGTTAGTTGAGCTTTTTGCTGCTGCAATTCTGATCGCAGCCGGAAACACTGCTGCCTCAATTCTTCTATTTCGCTGGGATCAGTTGTGATTGTAGCCGATATTGGCAGTGCGAGTAAAGTGCGATCGAACTCTTGAAAATTCAAATTCAGCACTGTTGCCAGCCGTCTCAGTTGGTCTAGCGTGAGTTTTCCCACGTCTCCCTGCCGCACTAAGCGCACTCCAAAGCGACTTAAGCCTGCTTTTTCGCCTAAGTCTTGCCAATCGAGAATGTCTAGCTGATTCATGCGTTCCCGCAGAATTTTATCGTACTTAAACTCGATCGCATCTCCCGCCTCAGATGCAGCATAAAGGTAGACTAAAATGAGAAAAATGCCCCCGACAGCCAGCGCGAAGCTGAAGGCAGGCACTGTTGTTACATCAACTGTTGCACCCAGGAACTCAAACATCTTTAACTCTTCTAAACTTGTTTTAAAGTCTGCGTTTGTTCAACGGTCAAATTTTCTTCGCCTTGATAATATTCTGGTAGCAAGTCTTGAGATTCTACTTCTCCGAGGGCTTTTTCTATCCCGGCGGTGGTTTCGGTGCAACTAGAACCGGTGGCGTTGAGGACGGTTTCGGTAATTTTGCCGTCTTTGCCGATTCGGTATTCTATTTGGCGGTATTCTGCCATAATTCTTCCTCTTGGTTTAATGCTTGAGTGTTGACTGCTGAGTGTTGAGTTATATTATAGATTCTATTTACCAATTATTCTAATGAATTTTTGTAGCGACAATGCAACCGGGGTTTCGCCGGAGATTATGGCTGCGATTGCAGCGGCTAATTCCGGTGCTGTGATGTCTTACGGAGATGATGAATATACGCAGCGTTTGCAAGTTAAATTTTCGGATTTGTTCGAGACATCGGTGAGTGTTTTTCCTGTAGCAACAGGTTCTGCTGCTAATGCTCTGGCCCTTGCGGTTATGACTCCTCCTTACGGGGCTGTTTACTGTCACGCAGCATCTCATATTAATCTAGATGAATGTGGCGCGCCGGAGTTTTTTACAGGCGGTGCAAAGTTAGTGACAGTAACAGGAAATCATGGTAAAATAGAGGCAGAGACTTTAGGAAAAATGCTCGATCGCGCTGGTGCAGGTGTTGTCCACCACGTACAGCCCGCAGCCGTCAGCATCACTCAAGCAACGGAAGCCGGCACAGTCTACAATCCAGCAGAAATTTCCCACATTTCGGAAGTAGTTCACGATCACAATTTGCACCTGCACATGGATGGAGCTCGCTTTGCCAATGCTGTTGTCAGTTTGGGCTGTTCTCCGGCGGATGTCACTTGGCGCGCTGGTGTAGATATTCTATCGTTTGGAGCGACCAAAAACGGTGCGATGGGTGCGGAAGCTGTGGTTTTTTTTAATCGAGAATTAGCAAAGACTTTCCCTTTTTACCGCAAGCGCAGCGGGCATCTATTCTCGAAAATGCGGTTTTTGTCGGCGCAGTTGGAAGCGTATATAACGGATGATTTGTGGCTGAAAAATGCGGCTCATGCAAATAATATGGCAGCGAAATTAGCCCAAGGTTTGGCGGAAGTTGAGGGAGCGAAGTTTTGCGATCGGGTTGAAGCCAACGAGATTTTTATTCAACTTCCCGAATCTGTAATTACATCGGTTCTAGCTGAGGGTTTTCTGTTTTATCGGTGGGATGAATGTACTGTTAGACTGGTAACGGCTTTTAATACTAGAGAAGAAGATGTTATTGCTTTGGTGGAAGCGGCTAAACGACATCAGTGATTATTTCGTAAGGGCGAGTTTTACAAATAATAATATCTGACGAGTACCAACAATCTAGATAAACCCGCCCCCCACAACAGATAACCCACATCAACATTAAATTTGAATCGAATGCGGAAAATCTACATTCGGATTTTTCGTTTGATGGGGGCGGGCTTGAGAGATTGTGGGTTATTTACAATTATTGTTTGTGAAATTCGTACCTACAATTTAATAGATTGAGGAACAGGTTCGGCAACTGCGGCTAGTTCTGGTTCAGCTTCTTCGAGGTGTGCTTCTAAAAGCGCCAGATTTCTCATGTTTGATTTATAAAAAGCATCGAAGATATCTCCGACTAAAGGTACTGAACCAACAACGGCTTCTAGACCGATATTGTAAATCATTTTCCCTAGAGTTTTTTGGGGAATGTTGAATCTAGTTGCTAAATAAATTAGGTAGGCGGAAAACGCGGTATCTACGATATCCCCAGCACCCGGAACTAAACCGATAATGGGGTCTAAGCCGATGCGAAATTTGGTGCCGGGGATGCCAATGGCGGTATCCATCAGGCGGCTGAGTTTGCGGATGCGGTTGAGGGTGGCGAGACGCTCTATGTTGTTCATATTATTATTGTTGAACTAGGTTGAAAATTTGAAATCTGTCGGAAGACGGAAAAAAAACATCTAGAAACCGCTCATTTCTCATCTTCGCTAATATGCTGAATTCCCCATTCGTGCATGGCATTAATAATCGGTTTGAGACTTTCGCCCAAAGGCGTTAGCGAATATTCAACTTTTGGCGGCACTTGCAGGTAAACTTCCCGGTGCACGATCGCGTCTGACTCCATTTCCCGCAGTTGCTGCGTCAGCATCTTCTGAGTAATGCCGTTGACAGCTCGTTGCAGCTCGTTAAAGCGCTTCACTCCTTGAAACAACTCCCGCAGAATCAAGACTTTCCAGCGCCCGCCAATCACCTCTAGAGTGCGTTCTACAGGGCAATTTGCTCGATCGACCTTTACTTCTTGGACTTGCATAGTATCTTTTTGGTAAGTACCGCACTTTTAAGTGCGTACTATCCATAATAACTTGACTCGGTTTAAAATAAAAACATCAAAGAAATACCCGATAAATTTCACTGAGGATTCAGAAAATGATTACCGTCAGAAAAAGTGAAGCAAGAGGACACGCAAATCACGGTTGGCTGGACAGTTACCACACATTTTCTTTTGCGGGCTATTACGATCCAAATTATATGAACTTTCGCTCTTTACGGGTAATTAATGAGGATTTCGTTAGCCCAGGCAAAGGTTTCGGCACTCACGGGCACAGCGACATGGAAATCATTACTTATGTATTAGAAGGAGCATTAGAACACAAGGACAGTTTGGGTACTGGTGCAGTGATTAAACCCGGTGAAGTACAGCGGATGAGTGCAGGTACGGGGATCAAGCACAGCGAGTTCAATAACTCGCAAACAGACCCGGTTCATTTGCTGCAAATCTGGCTGTTACCCGATACACAGGGTTTGCCTCCGAGTTACGAACAGCGGGAGTTTCCCCTAGCAGAAAGGCACGGAAAACTGCGTTTAGTGGCGGCACGAGATGCGAGAGATGGTGCTGTGAAAGTGCATCAAGATGTGGATTTGTATGCGGCTGTTTTGGATAAAGACTCGCGGGTTTCTCATGCTTTGCAGCCGAATCGCCACGCTTGGGTGCAAGTTGCTCGCGGCTCAGTTTTGGTCAACGGTTTGCCTTTGAAAAATGGCGACGCTGCGGCGGTTAGCGGCGAGTCTGAATTGGCGATTGAAGCTACGGCAGATGCTGAATTTTTGCTGTTTGATTTGGCATAGAATTACACAATAAATCCCCGGCTTCTCCAAGAAGTCGGGGATTTTAGATCGTTCGGGGATTGAAATCGCTTAAGAGTCAAACTCTCCTCCGAGTAGAGAGGGACTAAGAAATTAATCAGCCATCCAACATTTTGTCCCAAAAATACCTGCGATAAGTTCGGGAATGCCAAAATCAACATCTAAGCTTTCCCAGTGCACGCTACTACCGGAAGGCGGTAGCCAAACATCAGCAAGTTGTTCTGGTGAAGCACCTTCTAAGCCTTGTGCAAGGCTTGGGGGAAAACAAAAAATAGCACCGTTTTTCAGTTTGATAACTATTAAATCTTCTGACTGGTTATACTGCACGGATTCGGCGCGGGGTTCTGTAGCCTCAGCGTTTTTCCCTACTTCTTTGGCTTTTGCTATTTGATCTCGGAGATTTTCCTCAGTTAATTCTTTTTCCCAGTTTCTAAATACCATATATTTCTTGCCATCGGTTTTGTTAAGTGTGGATACTTGATTATTGCTGCATGGGGTTGTGTTAAGCGGACTGTGAAGGACATGATACTTAATAAGGGGTTACTACTTAAGAAATAAGTAAATAGGAGGAAGAAACTAACTTTTATTTGTGGTATTTCTGGTAAGGGTAAATGTTTAGGATAAATTTTTATGGAACAACAGCCGATCGCCAGAAAGCATCTTATTGGAAGCCTCATCACTGGTTTAGCAGTTGGCGCGATCGCGGGCGCACCCCTCGGCTGGATGGCTAATGGGTATTATTCCGAGCAGCGTTTGGCTCAAATTCTGATTTGCCGAGAAAAGAATAGAGATCAGCCAGTGGCTATTGTTGAGGCTAGGTGCGGTTCCCGATTCTAAATTTTTCTGCTAGCCAGAGGGCTGTGTCAAATATTGTGAGGCTTGTGCGAATGTCGAAAGTTCGATCGCGCAGGGGTTTTGGCGTTGTCAACCGTCAATATGCCACAAACCGGAAAAGTTATGCGTCTGTTGATATGTGGGTATGTTAAATTGACACAATAATGAATTACAGCAGAACAATTCCGGCTATTTTGAGTGCTACGATCGCCCTGAGTTCGATCGCCCTCATCCCACTGACATCACCTCAAATCGCCCTCGCATTAACCGCCGACAAAGTTAAAACCGTTGCCCAACAAATTACTGTTCGCATCCAGGGGACAAAAGGCGGTTCTGGAGTAATTTTAGAGAAACAAGGCAGCACATACTATATTCTCACAAACTGGCACGTTGTCGATAAAGCCGGGGATTACGAGGTGGTAACTCCGGACGGCAAAGCTCACTCTGTATACTATAGCCTCGTGCGGCGAATGCCCGGTGCGGATTTGGCGATCGTACCTTTCAGCAGCACTCAAAGCTACCCCCTGGCTCAATTAGCCAATTCCGCAGCAACTAAGGGAAACAAAGCTTATGTGGCAGGCTGGCCGATATCCGGCGGTTCTCTGAGACAGCCGATTTTCATCGCCACGGAAGGTCAGCTTACCGGCCGCCAAACTCCCTGGAACGGTTATACTTTGGTCTACAACAACTTAGTGAGAGCGGGCATGAGCGGCGGCCCAGTGCTCGACGATGCAGGCCGAGTTGTCGCAATTAACGGCATTGTCAGGTTAGAGGACAACTCTGATAAAATTGTCGCTGCGGGAATAGAAATTAATACTTTCATGAAATGGCGATCGACTGTTTCGCTGCCAGTAGTTCCCCAATCTCCTACTGCCAGGAACCCAAAAACTCCGGCGAATAATGCGCCCCGCACGCCGGCAAGTGCGATCGCCTTTGCTGCTACAAATACCCTCAAAGGGCCTTCGGAAGTTGTCAGTTCCCTTGCCCTAGCTTCAGCTTATTTTACTACAGGAAATAGCAACGGCACAATCTCAGTTTGGAATTTTCCCAGTGGGCAATTAAAAACTACCCTGCAAGGACACGCGGAAGCAGTAAACGCATTGGCCGCGAGTGCGGATGGTAAGGTGTTAGCTAGCGGCAGCGACGACAAAACTGTGAAAATTTGGAATTTAGAAACAGGCGCGGTTGTACGCACTTTGAGCGGGCATTCCAATGCTGTTTCGAGCGTTGCCGTTAGTCCTGACGGTCAATTTGTAACCAGCGGTAGTTGGGACAAAACGATTAAGATTTGGAATGCGAAAACAGGAGAGTTGCTGCGGACTTTGACCGGGCATTCGGGGTTGGTGAATTCTGTTGCAATCAGTCCCGACAACAAAACTTTAGCTAGTGGCAGCAAAGACGGTTCAATTAGGTTGTGGAATTTAGCTAGCGGTCAAGCAATTCGCACTATTGGCGGCAAAAACTTGTCTGTTTTGTCGCTAGCTTTTACTCCCGATGGCAAAAATTTAGCGGCGGGAAACAGCAATGGCACTGTTGGGTTATGGAATGCCGGAAATGGTCAGTTAATTCGGCGTTTAAGCGGGCATACCGACGGAGTTTGGTCGGTGGCATTCAGTCGGGATGGCACTACGCTGGTTACTGGCAGTTGGGATAAGAGTGTGAGACTTTGGGATGTGCGATCGGGCGAATTGAGAGGTAATTTGAGCGGTCATTCTGGCTACGTTAGCGCAGTGGCGATTAGCAGCGACGGTAAGACTATTGTTAGTGCGGGTTGGTTGGGGGAAATCAAGATTTGGAAAAGGAGTTGAGATTTTTTTGAACGAACCGCGAAGGCGCGTTAGGCGGAGGGGCGCGTAAGCGCTACTCAACCTAGAAACAGCCCCGCGTCTGTAGCGAAGGCAGCTAGTTGAGGGTTCGGTTAGGCACGGACTCTACTGGTAGGGTGCGTCAGTTGGTAGCGATTCGATGTACATCGGCTAATCATTTCCGGGCTCGGCACCCTACTACCTAGCATTTTGTTTCAAAGTACGATCGACCCTTATGATAGATTTGGTTCTTGCCAGACTACACTGGAAGACAAAATCAAATTAAAAATTTCGCCATAAATTTCGATCTACCCGCCGATCGGGCGGGACTCTCAACTTCGTGGAACAGGCGTCCCGCCTGTGGTTGGCAAAGTAAATCTAAATCTAAAATCTAAAATCGCGTGACTTCTGACAAATGATTGAAGTAGAACACTTAAGCAAAACTTACGGTTCGACCGCAGCGATCGCGGACGTGTCTTTTTCGGTCGAATCAGGAGAAATTCTCGGGTTTTTGGGGCCAAACGGCGCGGGCAAAACCACAACGATGCGGATTTTGTCGGGATATTTGCCGGCATCCAGTGGTACGGCCCGCATCGCCGGCATGGATGTTCACGAAGACTCGATGGCCGTCAGACAGCGCATCGGCTATCTGCCGGAAAACCCGCCGCTGTATCCAGAAATGACTGTGGAAGGGTTTCTGTTTTTTGTCGCCCGGATCAAGCAAGTACCTGCGGGCGATCGCGCGCGACGAGTTACCTCCGCGATCGAACGCTGCGGCCTGGTTGATAAACGGAAAGTTTTAATCCGCAAACTTTCTAAAGGATTTCGGCAGCGCGTCGGTATCGCGCAGGCGATCGTCCACGACCCCCCGGTAATTATCTTAGACGAACCAACCGTCGGCCTCGACCCCCGACAAATCATCGAAGTCCGCAATTTAATCAAAAGTCTTGGCGGCCAGCACACAATCATCCTTTCCACGCACATTCTGCCGGAAGTCAGCATGACTTGCAACCGCGTCACCATCATCAATCGCGGAAAAATCGTCGCTGCGGGTAGTCCCGAAAATTTGATGGGAGAGTTGGCCGCCGGAGAGGGCTACGAACTCGAAGTTGAAGGCGAGGGGGATTTGGTAAACAGTCTGCTGTTGCCTTCTTTGGAAAATTTGCGGGGAGTTCGATCGGTGGAATTGATTCCAAGCAATCAATTTTTAGTGGGTCGCTACCGCCTGCGGGCATTGTGCGAATCCGACATAGAACCCGGACGAGAAATTGCTACAGCTATCGTCGCCTCTGGATTTGGACTGTGCGAAATGCGTCGCTCTCGCGCTACTCTGGAAGATGTGTTTTTAAGGCTGACAGCGGCTGAAAAGAAACCGGAAGAAAATCTGGTTCATAGCGAACCGGAGGTCGATCAAAATCTGCAAGAAGCGGCAACAACTCAAGACTCGATCGCGGATTCTCATCAATCCGAATCGCAACCGATAGTCGAAAATCTGCCCGTTGTTTCAGAAACAGTAGAGTCGATCGAGCATCCTCAACCACAACCGATAGTCGAAAATCTGCCCGTTGTTTCAGAAACAGTAGAGTCGCTCAAGCATCCTCAACCAGAACCGATAGTCGAAAATCTGCCCGTTGTTTCAGAAACAGTAGAGTCGATCGAGCATCCTCAACCAGAACCGATAATCGAAAATCTGCCCGTTGTTTCAGAAACAGTAGAATCGATCGAGCATCCTCAACCAGAACCGATAGTCGAAAATCTGCCCGTTGTTTCAGAAACAGTAGAGTCGATCAAGCATCCTCAACCAGAATCCGAACCAGTTGTAGAAACCGTACAGCCGATAAAAGGGAAGCATCTCAGTTTGGGTGTCACAGGAACCAGATCATCTTACTCGCTACAGATATCTCAACAAGCAAGCAGGATGCTCACTTTTGTAAAAAACATTTTTTACAAAAGTGAGGTACTCCCGATCGAACCTTCTCCACCAGAATCCGAACCAGTTGTCGAAACCGTAGAGTCGATCGAGCATCCTCAACCAGAACCAATAGTCGAAAATCTGCAAGTTGCAGAAACCGTAGAGTCGATCGAGCATCAGGAACCAGCATCGGAACCAGTTGTAGAAACCGTAGAGTCGATCGAGCATTCTCAACCAGAACCGATAGTCGAAAATCTGCAAGTTGTAGAAACCGTAGAGTCGATCGAGCATCCTCAGTCAGAATCTGAACCAGTTGTCGAAAGGCAAGAGTTGATCGAGCATCATGAAGCAGAACCGATAGTCGAAAATCTAGAAGTTTCACAAACCGTAGAGTCGATCGACTATTCTCAACCAGAACCGATAATCGAAAATCTGCAAGTTGTAGAAACCGTAGAGTCGATCGACTATTCTCAACCAGAACCGATAGTCGAAAATCTGCAAGTTGTAGAAACCGTAGAGTCAATCGACTATTCTCAACCAGAACCGATAGTCGAAAATCTGCAAGTTGTAGAAACCGTAGAGTCGATCGACTATTCTCAACCAGAATCCGAAGCAATTACAGAAACAGCAGAGGAAATAAGCGATTTAGAACCTGGAATGCAACCAGTGGCCGATTTTCTGGAAACTGTAGAAAGACAAGAGTCGATAGAACATCCTCAACCAGAACCGGTTGTCGAAAATCTGCTCATTGTCGAAACAGTAGAGTCGATAGAACATCCTCAACCAGCACCGGTTGTCGAAAATCTACTTATTGTAGAAACAGTAGAGTCGATCGAGCATTCTCAGCCAGAACCGGTTGTCGAAAATCTCGAAGTTTCAGAAACAGTAGAGTCGATCGAGCATTCTCAGCCAGAACCGATTGTCGAAAATTTGCTCATTGTAGAAACAGTAGAGTCGATCGAGCATTCTCAGCCAGAACCGATTGTCGAAAATCTACTTATTGTAGAAACAGTAGAGTCGATTGAGCCTTCTCAACCAGAAC
>NZ_JAUBQX010000022.1:0-17232 GCF_036701505.1 Microcoleus sp. Pol11C2 | reverse complement strand
ACCGATTTTAGATTCACCAAAGTCGAGCCAACCTTCTCAACCAGAACCGATTGTCGAAAATCTACTTATTGTAGAAAAAGTAGAGTCGATCGAACGTTCTCAACCAGAACCCGAACCGATTTTAGATTCACCAAAGTCGATCGAGCCTTCTCAACCAGAACCCGAACCGATTTTAGAAACACCAAAGTCGAGCCAACCTTCTCAACCAGAACCGATTGTCGAAAATCTCGAAGTTTCAGAAACACCAAAGTCGAGCCAACCTTCTCAACCAGAACCGATTGTCGAAAATCTCGAAGTTTCACAAACACCAAAGTCGAGCCAACCTTCTCAACCAGAATCCCGACCAGTTGTAAAAAATAGGCAGCTTAAAAAAAAGCCACAACCGAGTAGCGATTCTCAACCCGAACAGTCGCCTATTACCAGAAAGCGACAAATAGAAAGAAAAAAACAGGATAGCGACGGCAGCGAAACACCACCATCAGGCGACTCAGAATGAACCAATTACCCATTCCCAATTACCCATTCCCAATTCCTAAATGTTAGTAATGATTAGTAATATTGTCGCAATTTACCGCAAAGAACTACAAAGCTATTTTGCATCGCCATTAGCCTATGCCATCGCAGCAGTCTTTTGGCTAATCACCGGCTACTTTTTAATAGCCATCCTCCTAGCCCCCGATGGGTTAATTCCCCAAATCGGCCAGCGAGACCAAATGGGCATTACCGAACCTCCCATCGACGTTGCTTACGAATTCCTGCAACTCTTCCTGCGAATCATGGGTTCCCTTTCCTTGTTCGTACTACCCGCACTCTCAATGGGACTTTACGCAGAAGAACGCAAACGTGGCACCTTAGAACTATTAGCCACATCGCCCTTAACAAACTGGGCAGTTGCTACCGGCAAACTCCTGGGAGTTTTAACATTTTATACCACAATGTTGCTGCCCCTGCTGTTCTGCGAGGCGATCGCCCTCAGTTCCTCAACCCCGCCCGTACCCCCCGGAGTTCTTCTGCTAGGACACTGCGGCTTAATCTTACTAGCAGCAGGAGTATTGTCGCTCGGAATGTTTATTTCCTCCCTCACCGACAGCACAATTTTATCAGCCATCCTCACATTCACTCTAGTATTATTTCTCTGGGTGATCGATGCAGTCGCCGTCGGTATCGGTGGCCCCTTCGGAACAGCATTAGGACATTTGTCGCTCCTAACAAATTACACCAATCTTGTCAAGGGAGTTTTCGATACCAGCAGTTTAATTATGTTTGCCAGTTACATCATTTTAGGAGTATTTTTGACCGCCCAATCCATCGATGCCTTGCGATACCAGCGTTCTTAACAACATTAGGTAAGGCAGAGACAGAGAAGGTTATTTTTGCCGAAGTAAAGAGAAGTAAAGAGCAAAGGGAAGGTTATTTTTTCCCTGTTAATCATTCTACAAAATACCTCAAACAATGAGATTTATCAATCCCAAAATCGACTTTGCGTTCAAAAAAATATTCGGTTCCAGCGAGAGCAAAGACATCCTGATTAATTTTTTAAACGCCATCCTTTATGAAGCACAGCCGGTCATCGAAGACTTAGAAATAATCGACTCCCAACCCGAACCTCCAACTATCGCAACCCAAGACACACACCTAGATGTTAAAGCCACAATTAACGGCGGCAGAATCGCCCTAGTTGAAATTCAACTGATCAACGTGCCTTCCTTCGGAAACAGAGTTTTGTACAACGCTGCCAAAAGTTACAGCCAGCAATTAACAGGAAAAGAACGCTACGAAAGATTAAAAACAGTAATTTCTTTAAAAATTGCCGACTTTGAAATGTTTGAAAATCAGCCGGAATTTATGTCACGGTTTGTTTTTCAAGAAAAAGAGCAACAGTTTGAGTGTCCAGATACTGAAATAGAATTAGTATTTATCGAACTGCCAAAATTTAGCAAGGAATTAGCAGAATTAGAAACAACCGCAGAGCAATGGATTTACTTTCTCGAAAATACCAGCACTCTGGAGACAGTACCAGAAACACTCAGTGCAGTTCCCGAAATTCAGAAAGCTTTTAGAATTGCCAGCGAGGAAAACTTCACTCAGGAAGAATTAAATGAATTGCAGAAGCAAGAACTGTGGATTGAAGATCAGCAGATAGCCATAGAGATAGCAAGAGAACAGGTGACAAAAACCGCTCAACTCTCGTTAATATTGCGTCAGCTAGTGCGGCGTTTAGGCACAATACAACCGGAAACAGAAAACTGCATCCGTGAATTAGGCGTAGAGCAATTAGAAGAACTAGGAGATGCCGTGCTGGATTTCAACCATCAGTCAGATTTAACAGCATGGTTGCAGGCTAATGCGATATAGAATAACATCCTCGAAGCGGAAATTTCTCACTCAATATTTACCTTATGAAAATTAGCAAAAAAAATTGGAAATATGTTTTTTTGCTGGGCCCCCTCCTCATCGCAGCGGGGGTAACAGCAGCACTTGTATCTGGAGTATGGGACCCCCTGACAGTCGGTTTAGTTATTGCCGGAGCAGTGACGATCGCACTTTGGCTGCTATATTTGAGTTACGAACAAAGCTTTTGGGGGCAGCGTTCCACTCAAGCCAGCACTAACGCCCTGATTGCTACCCTCGCCGTCTTTGTGATTCTCGGAGTAATTAACTTCATAGCCGTTCGCTATCCCGTCCGCATCGACTTAACCGAAAGCCAACAATTTACCCTCGCCCCGCAGACTCAACAAATACTGCGAAACCTGCAACAAACAGTCAAAGTTTGGGTATTTGACCCCATCCAAAACCCCCAAATTAAAGAATTGCTGCAAAGCTACAAACGCGAGGGAGGCGAAAAATTTCAATTCGAGTTTGTTGACCCACAGACCCAACCTGGAAAAGCGCGGGAATTTAGCATTACTAGCATCGGGGAAGTTTACCTGCAATCCGGCGACAAAAAACAGGTACTGCAAAAAGGTGGCACTGCTTTTGGTAGCGACCCAAATCAAGGGCTTTCAGAGATAAAACTTACCAATGGGTTAGAAGAAATCCTGAGCACTCGCGTTGCTACAGTTTACTTTTTGCAAGGCAAAGGAGCCCGCCCGATAAAGGAAGGTCAAGGCGGAATTCAGCAAGCTGAAAAAGCTCTGAAAGATAAATACTACAACGCCCAAACACTGAATTTGACAGAACGCAAAGAAGTGCCAGAAGATGCAGATGCTTTAATCATTCCCGGGCCGGACAAACCGTTTTCCGATACAGAAATTAAAGCACTAAAAGCTTATCTCGATCGCGGCGGCAGTTTATTGTTAATGGTAGACCCGGCAATTGATACGGGATTAGACAAATTGCTGCAAGAATGGGGCGTCAAACTAGACACCCGTTTGGCCATCGATGCTTCGGGCACTGGTCAAAGATTTGGCCTTGGCCCCACGGTTCCGACAGTCAGGCGCTACGGCGAACATCCGATTACTCAAAGTTTTGGCACCGGTATTTCATTTTATCCATTTGCGCGTGCTTTGGAAACCTCGCCAGTAGAAGGGATAGAGGAAAAACCGCTGATTTGGACGAGTCAGGAAAGTTGGGCGGAAAGCGATTTGACGACTAAGAAATTGGAGTTCGATCAGAAGACCGATCGACAAGGCCCGCTATTATTAGGTGTAGCTTTAGTTCGATCGTCCACTGACAGCACTCCGTTAAAGCCCTCACCTTCACCAACACCAACACCCGTCACGCCTTCACCCCAAGCATCACCCACAGATTCACCATCGCCGACAACTTCACCATCACCCACAGATTCACCATCGCCGACAACTTCACCATCCCCGACAGATTCACCGTCGCCAACAACTTCGCCATCACCGACAACTTCGCCATCACCGACAACTTCACCATCACCGACAACTTCACCATCGCCAACAACTTCGCCATCCCCGACAACTTCGCCATCGCCAACAACTTCGCCATCGCCAACAACTTCGCCATCGCCAACAACTTCGCCATCACCGACAATTTCACCATCACCGACAACTTCGCCAACAGCTTCCCCAATCAGCTATTCGGTGATTGTCTCGCAAGAAGCTACGCCTCCAGCATTACCGACGACTTCGCCAACACCGGCAGCATCTCCGACAGCATATCCAGAAAGTTCGCCAACACCGACAGAATCTCCCACAGAATCTCCCACACCGACACCAGAAACATCTCCCACAGCATCTCCCAGTCCAACCGCAACTCCTTCTGTGCCTTCAACTCCTAGAAAAACCTCGCGAATGGTAGTAATTGGCACATCTCAATTTGTGACTAACGGTTGGTTTGACCAACAACTCAATAGCGACGTGTTTCTCAATTCAGTCAGTTGGTTGAGTAAACCAGACCAGCAAAGCTTTTCTATCAGTCCGAAAAAAGCTACCAATCGCCGTATTAACATGACGACCATCCAAGTAGGATTGCTGGTGTTAGCTTGGCTAATTTGGCCTTTACTCGGACTGGGAATTGGCGGCGCTATCTGGTGGAAGAGAAGATAAGTTCGCCAACAAATTTTGTAAGGAATTTAACGGATTTATTGGCCTCTTTCTGATTTTTCCACCTCTTACCCATTACCAATTCCTAATTCCTAATTCCGTAAGGTGCGCCCGGTCGGGCACCTTACCCATTGTCAATTCCTAATACTTCGGCTACGCCAGCGTACAAGTTCCTAATTCTTAATTTCCCTAGGGTGCGTCTCTTACCTATTCCCCATTCCCCATTCCCCATTACCATGCCTAATTCGCTGTTACTATGAAATTGCAGAAAAATACATTAGTATTGATAGCCGTCGCGCTGAGCATGACGGGGTTGGTTGCTTTGTTCGAGATGCAAGTATCTCCGAAAGAGGAAGCCGCTAAGGAAGAAAAACAGAAAATTTTTGCTTTTAACTCCGATCGCATACAATTCTTTACAGTCAAAACTCCCGAAAAAATATTGACTTTTGAACGAGTTTATGCTACAAAAGGAGGCAAGTCGAGCTGGGAAATGAAATTGCCAGTGCAAGCACACGCAAGTCAGGCATCGGTGGATTTTTTGCTCGACAGGCTGGCAACAGGAAAGAGCGATCGCACGATTAATATTACTGCTGCTCAACTGCCAGAATTCGGTCTCGACCAACCCCAAGCTACAGTCACAGTAAAGCTGGACAACCAGGAAACTCACCGCCTAGTTTTAGGCAAAACAGACTTTAGCGGCCGCTTCTTGTACGCTCAAGCCAATCCGCCGGAAGCGCCCCCTCAAAATTCCGCCCAAAATTTGCCCGTGCTGCTAGTGCCTTTTGACTTTAAAAATGCCACTCAGCGACCTTTGTCAGAGTGGAAAAAAGCAGAAGAACCCAAAACAGAGAAACCGCAAAAACCCTCTCCGACGCCAAGTCCTGAGAATAAATAGTTGACTGGTCGATCAAAGTGGGTGCGGGACACAGCAGATTCGGTATTACCCAGGAGCAACCTGGGATAGAATTTAAAGAACAAATCCCAAAACCTGTTACATCCAACATTCCTCACCTAAAATACAGAAAAGTCTAAACTTAAACTGTATTTAAGTGGCGTGCATTACCCCCAGGAAAGGGCGAATATGTTTCAGACAGCACTCAACCAAGGTACGACAGCAACGGATACAGCGCTTGACGTTGAACTCCGCAAGGTCTTTAAGGTATTTAACGGCGAAACCGCAGTCCGCGGAGTTGACCTCAACATCCGCCAAGGAGAATTTTTTAGCATCCTCGGACCCAGTGGCTGCGGCAAGACTACGACGCTGCGCTTAATCGCTGGGTTCGAGACTCCCTCGGCGGGCGAATTGATGATTCGGGGCCAGTCGATGACCAACACTCCAGCTTACCGCCGTCCGGTAAATACTGTGTTTCAAAGCTATGCTTTGTTCGGACACATGAATGTCTGGGACAATATCGCTTTTGGATTGCGGATAAAAAAGCTGGGGAAAGCAGAAATTGAAGAACGGGTACGCGAAGTTTTGCAATTGGTGAAAATGGAATCTTTCGCCAACAGGTTTCCCGGTCAAATGTCGGGCGGCCAGCAGCAGCGGGTGGCTTTGGCGAGAGCTCTGGTAAATCGACCGGCGGTTCTGCTGCTGGACGAGCCCCTGGGTGCTCTGGATTTGAAGCTGCGGAAGCAGATGCAGTTGGAACTGTCGAATTTGCATCAAGAATTGGGCTTGACTTTTGTGATGGTGACTCACGACCAAGAAGAGGCGATGAGTCTGTCTGACCGGATTGCGGTGATGCACGAGGGCAGGATTGAGCAAATTGGCTCTCCTGAAGAAATTTATGAGTGTCCGCAGACGGCTTTTGTGGCGGATTTTATTGGGGATACGAATTTGTTTTCTGGTACGGTGGAGTCGATCGACCGATCGACTATCACAGTTCGCACATCAGCCAATCTGAAAATAGTCGTTCAACAGTCGGATATGTGGAGTGGTGTCACAGGCGACTCGGTTGTGGTCAGCGTTCGGCCGGAAAAAGTATATTTGAATCTCTACCAGCCTGAAGTTTCGGTCAACTGTTTTGAAGGGCGGCTCAAAAATACTATGTACATGGGCACGCACGTTCATTACGTCGTTGAGTTGGCGTCGGGCGATAAAATTACTGTGCGCCAGCCAAATACCGGCGGTTCTTTCCCAGATCCGCACACGCCGATTTACGCTTACTGGGGAACTACTGATTGTCTCGCTTTGACCGATCGGAATTAGTCAGTTGGCAGTTGGTAGTTGGTATTAGTCATTAGTCATTGGTTATTTGTTGGTGGTTGGTTCTCCTAACAAATAACATAGGACAATTCCCAATTCCCAATTCCCAATTCCCCAATCTTCAATCTCCAAATCTAAAATCTAAAATCTAAAATCTAAAATCTAAAATCGAACTGTGCCTCCGACTAACTTACCAATTTCCAGGATTTTTCCGGCTAATTCTACACGCCGTCAGTTCCTAAAAAATTCGGCGGCGACAATTTCCGGGTTAGCTGTTTCGAGTTGCGGCTGGCGACTTGCAGACGTACAATCTGCTCCTCCCGTCAAAGGTTCGGCAGACCAACTTTTCATCTATACTTGGGCAGGCTATACCGATGACGCTTTGCTCGATCGCTTTGCCGAAAAAACTGGCATTCGCGTAGTGGCTGACGTGTTTAGCTCCAACGAAGAGATGCTGGCGAGAGTTCAAGCCGGTGGCGCCCGCGCCTACAGCATCATTTACCCATCTGACTACATGGTGGTTCAAATGACGGAACTCGGGCTGTTGAGTCCATTAGACCACTCGATTTTGGGCGGGATCGATCGGCTCCGAAAACAATTCCAAAACCCTGTTTATGACCCAGGAAACCGCTACAGCGTGCCTTTAAGTTGGGGCACCACAGGCTTGATTTACAACACCGAACAACTCAAAGAAGCTCCTGAAGATTGGGAGTATTTGTGGCAGCACAAACAGGAGTTAGCAAAGCGAATGACGCTGGCGAGTGATGTTCGAGAAGTCATGGGCGCTGCGTTGCGGATGCTGGGCTATTCTCTGAATTCTACGAACCAAGAGCAAGTGAAACAAGCTTACGAAAAGTTGGTGGAACTCAAACCCGCGATCGCATCTTTTACTACTGATGCTTGGCGGCCTCAAATGCTGACGGGGGATTTGAAGGTAGCTATGTGTTATTCTTCTGATGCTAATGAAGTAATTTCAGATAACGATAAATTGAAGTATGTCGTCCCCAAAAGCGGTTCTTCTCTGTGGACTGACACTTTAGTAATTCCTAAAGGTTCTCCGAATCCCGAAGCAGCTTATAAATGGATTAACTTTATGCTGCAACCCGATGTCGCTGCTTCTTTAGTAGAGCGGCTCAGTTTTTCAACTCCTTCGGAAGATGCTTTTAGTTTGTTGCCGCCGGAAGTGCGCGAAAACGACATTCTTTTCCCTTCGGAAGATCTTTTGAAAAAGTGCGAAGGTGTGGCTCCGGTAGGGAAATTTATGGAAGTGTACGATCGCTATTGGACTCAATTAACCAGCGGCTAATCATCAAACCTAGGGCGGGTTTTACAGCCTATCTCTGATTCTCACCCAATATTTACATAACCCCGCCCCCCTACAGCAGATCGCCCACTCTATCCGTATTATATCCGCGTTAATCCGCGTTCATCAGCGGTTAAAAACTCAAAAAAATTGATCTATGGCTGTTTCAACTAGAACTCCCCCTCCTATTCCTCCCAATTCTCCTTTGAAGGCTGAAACTGTTTCCCCGTGGTCTGCTTGGGCTGGACCACTGGCATTGCTCGGCCCTTCTGGCTTGTTGCTGCTTTTATTATTAGTCATACCAACTTTGGTGATTTTTCAGCTTAGTTTGGTGCCGAATATTAAACCGGGAGATTTGGTGAATCCTTCGGGAATCGGCAATTACCTGCGAGTGTTTGAGCCGCTGAATTTGCAGGTGATGGGTCGATCGCTTTTTTTCGCAACGGGGACTACTATTCTGTGTCTGCTACTGGGATTTCCCGTCGCTTACTGGATCGCCCTCAATGTCTCGAAAAAGTGGCGGAATTTAACTTTGTTAGGCTTTGTATTGCCCCTGTGGACTTCTTCGCTTTTGCGATCGTATGCTTGGATTACAATTCTGCGTCCTACGGGGGTTCTCAACTCACTCCTGGGACTTTTGGGCATCCCTCCTCTAGAATTGCTCAATCAAAGTTCCGCAGTTCTAATCGGCATGGCTTACAGTTATTTGCCTTATATCGTGACAATTCTCTACGCTTCTTTGGAAAAGTTAGACCGCAGGTTGCTAGAAGCGTCTCAGGATTTGGGCGCGAATCCAGTGGAAACTTTCTGGAAAGTGACAGTACCTCAGACGATGCCGGGAATTGCTGCGGGTTCTTTGCTAGTATTTATTAGCAGTTTGGGCGATTTTGTCGATCCGGAGTTGCTCGGTGGAGCTTCCAGCATGACGGCGGCTCGTTTGATTTACAATCAGTTTTTGGGGGCAACTCAAAATTGGGGGCTGGGTTCGGCTCTGAGTATGGTATTAATCTTTGCAGTGAGTATCGGAATTGCCCTTTTGCTCAAATATGGCGATCGTAATGCAATTTAGGATGTAGAAGGAATAAGGAAGAAGGAATAAGGAAGAAAACCATCCTAATTTTTCCTATTACCAATTACCGATTACCGATTACCAATTACAGATTACCGAGAAATGGAAAATACCCCCGAAAATCCACAGGAGGAAATACAACCCGATATGTACTTAAAACCTAAATTTAAGATTTCTTGGCAGGTGATATTTGCCGTTGTGATGTTTTTTTATATGTACCTGCCCATCCTGGTACTCACCTTTTACAGCTTTAACAAATCGCGTTTTAGCGCGGGCTGGGAAGGATTTACTTTAGATTGGTACGTTAAATTATTTAGCGATACGCGGATTTTAGTTGCCCTGAGAAACAGTTTAACAGTGGCTGTTTGTGCAGTTGCAATCTCGGCTGTACTCGGCACTTTGATGGCAGTTGGTTTAGCCCGCTACCGCTTTCCTGGCAAGAGTTTATATCAGGGAGTTTCCTACTTGCCGATTATTATTCCAGATATTGCGACCGCAGTTGCTACTCTGGTATTTTTAGCTGCGCTGGCTATTCCTCTGAGTTTGTGGACAATTGTCGCCGCTCACATTGTGTTTTGTCTGGCTTACATCGCCCTAGCTGTTTCTACTAGATTGGCAGATTTAAACCCGTATTTAGAAGAGGCTGCCTTGGATTTGGGTGCAACGCCTGTTGAAGCTTTTATTCAGGTTTTGCTCCCTCAATTAATACCCGGAATTGTGTCGGGTTGTCTGCTATCTTTTGTCCTCAGCATGGACGATTTTTTGATTGCGAGTTTTACCGCAGGTAGCGGGACTACAACTCTGCCGATGGAAATTTTTAGCCGGATTCGGACTGGGGTGAAACCTGATATTAATGCTCTCAGCGTGCTGTTGATAGTAGGTTCGGGAGGATTGGCGTTTTTAGCGGAATATTTGCGCGGCCGGGGCGAGCAAAAACGGGCTCATTAGTCATTGGTCATTTGGTTATTAGTCACCAAAAAACCCGGTTTCTCAACGAAACCGGGTTTATGAAGCGGTATGGTGCCAAGTACGAACCCTACACAATTTCTGCGTCGAGGACCCAATTGCTGCTACTTGGCTGGTAATTTCACTTTAGTAGCCAAACCTAGTGCTTCCAAAACTTGAATTGTCATCCAAGTGAAGTCAACCTCCCACCATTCCATCCCGTGACGCGCAGAGTATTGATAAGCGTGGTGGTTATTGTGCCAGCCTTCGCCGTAAGTCAGGACAGCCACCCACCAACAGTTAGTAGAACTATCCTTTGTTTCGTAGGTGCGGTAGCCAAATTTGTGAGTGGCGCTGTTAACAAACCAGGTGCAGTGATACACCAAAACTAAGCGTACAAAAATTACCCATACAACAAACGGCCAGCCTGCTGCTAAGTACAGCAAGACGCCAAACACGATTTGCATCGGGAGAAAGTAGTTTTGCAAAAATTGGTAAAATGGATCGCTCGAAATGTCTTTTGTGCAGCGGGAAATTTCAGCGTGAGCTGGACCTTTATATAGCATCCAGCCGATGTGACTCCACCAAAAACCCTGTTGGGCATTGTGAGGGTCGAGCGCATTTTGGTCAGAGTGGGTGTGGTGCAATCGGTGCAGCCCAACCCAATCAATTATTCCTCCTTGACAGGCAAGAGCTCCGCAAAATGCTAGAAAGTATTCTACGAATTTTGGTGTCTGAAAACTGCGGTGGGTGAGCAGACGATGCCATCCCAGAGTTATTCCCAAACCGCCGGTTATCCAGTGCATGAATACTGTTAAACCCACTGCTGTCCAATTGAAGTTACTGGGTAGCAGTGCGAACAAAGCGCCGATATGAAGTCCTGCTAAACTAATAACGTGCTTCCAATTGTATTGGAGTTTTTCTTCCGTTGCTATTGTCATTCTTTTTTTGATTTCTGATGAGATGCCGAGCTAGATTCACGCATAATAGTTTGGATTGAGCAGTGAACTTTTTTGCTGCACACTTGCCCAAACGAATCAAAAATGAATGAATTATAGATTTAGGATTAGGATGGAAAAAGATTTACGGTTGTATTTTGAAAATAAAAAATTTGGCTGCCAAACACAATTTTTTCTTCCCAATTATATTATAACTGATTCTGGTTTTGGTTGGGTCGATCGCACCAAACGGTTCGAGCTTAGTTCAACCCAACCTATACCGATCGCAAAAACAGGATTAGGCATTGGTCACGAGCCATTAGTCAAGACGTGATGACCGACAACCAATGACTAATTGCCGATCGCTATTTTTCTGCTAATTTCACTTTGGTTGCCAAACCCAGTGCTTGCAGCAGTTGAATTGTCATCCAGGTGAAGTCGATTTCCCACCATTGGAGACCGTGGCGAGCCGAGTATTGAAAGGCGTGGTGGTTATTGTGCCAGCCTTCGCCGTAGGTGAGCAGAGCAACCCACCAGCAGTTGGTTGAGCCATCGCCCGACTCGTAGGTGCGGTAGCCGAATTTGTGGGTAGCGCTGTTAACGAGCCAAGTGCAGTGGAACACCACCACGATTCGCATAAACACGCCCCAAACCACGAAAGACCAGCCGCCTAATAAATAAAGCAAAACACCGAAGACAACTTGGATGGGGATAAAATATGCTTGGAGAAACTTGTATACTGGGTCGTCGCCGATGTCTTTAGTAAAGCGCGGGATTTCCACTCTGATCGGGAGATCCGAGAGCATCCAGCCCATGTGGCTCCACCAGAAGCCTTGATTGGAATCGTGGGGATCTGTTTCGGTGTCGGAATGTATGTGGTGTAACCGGTGCATTCCTACCCAGTCGATCGGGCCACCTTCACAGGAAAGGGTACCGCAAATAACTAGAAAATACTCTAGCCATTTCGGTGTTTGAAAACTGCGGTGGGTGACGAGGCGGTGATATCCGAGAGTAATTCCTAAACCACCTGTTACCCAATGCAGGAAGACTGCTAGCCCGACCGCAGACCAGCTAAAATTACCCGGCAGCAAAGCAAATAAAGCACCGATGTGCAGAAAGGCCATAAAGCCTACGACAGGCCAATCAGGAGAAGTTTTTTTGGAAGTTGCAATCGTCATGAATATATTATGTTTACAAACTAGGGGCCGCATCTACGCCATAATGAACAGCGCGCACGCAAAGGGTGAGCGAGGTATAGATGAATAGCGTTTCACGGCTACAGGAAGCAGAACAGGCACTCTTTCAGATTTTTTCTGGTATTGACACTACAGTCAAGCAAAATCTTCAACGAGTCTTAAAAGCTTTTCGCAGCCACCGGGTTGGAGTCCACCATTTTGCAGGGGTTACGGGTTACGGCCACGATGATTTGGGTCGGGAGACTTTGGACGGGGTGTTTGCCGAAGTGGTAGGGGCAGAGGCTGCGGCTGTCCGGGTACAGTTTGTTTCGGGTACTCACGCAATCGCCTGTGCTCTTTTTGGCATCCTGCGTCCTGGTGATGAAATGTTGGCAGTGGCTGGTTCTCCCTACGATACTTTAGAAGAAGTGATCGGCTTGCGGGGGCAAGGTCAAGGTTCACTGATTGAGTTTGGCATTAGTTACCGTGAGTTGCCTCTAACTGGCGAAGGAAGTTTGGATTGGCAGGCACTGAGCTCTACTATTTCAGCAAAGACTCGCCTGGTTTTTATCCAGCGCTCTTGCGGCTATTCTTGGCGGTCGAGTTTGTCTATTTCTGAGATTGAAAAAATCGTCGCTTTAGTCAAACATCAGAATCCTAACACAATTTGCTTTGTGGATAATTGTTACGGGGAGTTTGTTGATGATTGCGAACCTACTGCTGTGGGTGCGGATCTGATGGCTGGTTCTTTAATCAAAAATCCGGGGGGTACGATCGTCCCTGCTGGCGGTTACGTCGCAGGCAGGGCTGATTTAGTGGAGGCGGCAACTTGTCGCTTGACGGCGCCGGGAATTGGCAGCAGCGGCGGCGCAACTTTTGATTTGAATCGGTTGCTGTTTCAGGGTTTGTTTATGGCTCCCGGTTGTGTGGGAGAGGCGATGAAGGGCAATCATTTGACGGCTTATGTTTTTTATAAGTTGGGTTATCGAGTGAATCCTATGCCTTTGGCTAGAAGACGAGATGTGATTCAGGCGATCGAATTCGGTTCTGCTGATAAGTTAATTGCTTTTTGTAGGGCGGTTCAGCAAAATTCCCCCGTTGGTTCGTATTTAGATCCGGTGCCGGCTCCGATGCACGGGTATGAAAGTCAGTTGGTGATGGCTGGGGGTACTTTTATTGATGGGAGTACGTCGGAATTTTCGGCTGACGGGCCTCTGCGGGAGCCTTACGTGGCTTTTTGTCAGGGCGGAACTCATTGGACTCATGTATCGATCGCTCTTGAGGATGCGATCGAGGCTGTGGGCCCGGCTAAGTAAGTTGTAGGGGCGATGCCTCTTGGGGTAGGGGGGCTCCTTGTTCTACCCTGAGTTTTGAATTAAAGAGTAGATTTTTTGCAAGAATCTGAGGATTTTTAACCGCAGATGCACGCAGATTGACGCTGATGTTGGGTTTTTAGATTGTGTAGGTTGGGTTTAGCGGAAGCCAAACCCAATAACTACAAAACTCTCAAGGTGTTGCTTCAAGTTTGCGCTGTCGCATTAGGAGAAATAAAGGCCAACCCAGGGAAACACCCACCAGTAAGTTACTGGTAATATAAATCCACAAATTTTTCATTTTTAGACGCGAACCTTCGCTAAATACAAAAGTACCAAAAACCAGCGAGGACACTATTAAATCCATGCCGAAAAAACCGGAAATTTGATTAGCAAACAACTCCCTGAAGAAAGCGTTAATATTCAACCCTTCATCTAAAAAAAACGGGACAAACTGGGAGTAGGGCAAAGCAGTGCCTAGAATACAGAAAATTAAGTAGGCAATTTTTAACATTTTCAAACCTCCACTTTGTTAATTAAAAATCGCTGTATTTGGGAGTTTACTCAGCATTGCTGAGTGCTGCAATATCGCCTTGCATAATTATGCTGACATTGCGTGAAATCTTGTCGATTTCCCAATCCCACCACCGAATTTCTAATAGTTGTGCAACTTCACCATCACTAAAACGCTGTTTGATGGGATGGGCGGGGTTTCCACCGACAACGGTGTAAGCGGGGATGTCTCTTACTACAACGGATTTGGCGGCAATGACGGCACCGTCGCCGATTTTGACTCCGGGCATAATCAGCGATTCATAGCCGATCCAAACATCATTGCCAATGACGGTATCGCCTTTACTTGGCAGTTCCATTAATAAATTCATGGCTGTTTCCCAACCATTCCCAAAAACAGGAAAAGGATAAGTTGAAATGCCGTCTAGTTTGTGATTGGCACCGTTCATGATGAATTTGACGTTGGTGGCGATCGCACAAAATTTGCCAATAATTAATCGATCGTTTCCGTAGTTATAAAGTACATTTTTTTCAAAGTTTTCTGGATCTATTGGATCGTCGTAATATGAGTAATCGCCGACGATAATGTTGGGGGATTTAATAAAGTTTTTGATGAAGCATACGCGCCGTTGGTCGGCCATCGGATAGGGTCGGTTTGGATCGGGCCCAATTTCTGTCATAAGTTTCAAGCCTTATTCGTTAAGCTGCTGGATTGATGTACTGTTAATTCGAGTTAGGTTTGCTTCTGCTTGACTAACATACAGTAAGAGAGTTTGTCAAGTGGTGGTAGAGGAATTTTGGATCGATCGCCCTGCCAGAAATGAGACAAAATGGTAAAAGCCAACATCCATCCGCGTTCCGAAGGGATTAAAATCCCAAATTAATATTAAACAAGCGATCGCAGTGAGATAATTTATGAGAGTACGAACCTACGGAATCGGTGATACCCAACAAATTGTAAAACTGTTTTACCGCACCGTACCATTGGAAGATGCGATCGCCAAATACAGAGCCGTGGAACCCCATTCTACTCTGGTTAAAATGGCCCGCGGCTTGGGAATTTGCCTGGGAGATTAACACAGAAGTTACCCAACTTGTACCTTAAAAAAGGTTGGTAGTTGCGCTTGGGCGCTCCGAAGTACCCAAGCGCAAATACCAACCTACTTCTCTAGCAATTACCGCAGCAGCAATGAGGCGATCGTATTCAATAATTCCTGGCATTCCTCCGCAGTTAACAAGTCATCATAATTACGAACCAGACAGTTATAAATATAATGCGCCGCTTGAATTTGCTCCGGCACTTTGTAGCCTTCCCAAACTTCCTTATTGGGAATAATAAACAGCAAACTGGTCAGCATCTTTTTTTGAAGGATTAGAGAATTGGGGTGAGATTCAAACAGCACCTCGGTTGAACCAGATAAAAAGCGGCTGAGTTCAAACCCAGTCGAATTTAGATCCTGCTTTAAAGCTTGTAAAAAAATATATTGATAAACCGTAATTAAGCTATTATTTTCTAATATAGTCTCAGCGAGTTGCTCTTGAAAAAAATCGATATCTTCACTTTGGCAGCAAAGCATATCTGGCAAAGGCAAAGCCAAAACTTCGGGATGATTGACTCGACCCCAAATGTGTGTGAGAACGTGGTCTCTACTTAAAGTCCGAAAGTCCATACTTTTAGAGCTGCAGTTAACTTATGAAGAAAAAAAGAAAGATGTAATTATTTTCCCCATAACAGATAAATTTCACCCACACCTTCCCCTTCCACCTCTTTTAAATTACTTGTAGCTCATTTAGCAGAGTCGGGAAATCACCCGATCGGATTATCTTTGAGAGTGAGGGCGATCGAGGCACACAATCTAATTAACAGCGGAGACTATTTATGAGAGTACGAACCTACTTCATCGGTGATACCCAACAAATTGTAAAACTTTTTTACGACACGGTACACGAAGTAAACATCCGCGATTACACACAAGCACAAGTAGATGCTTGGGCTCCAGCCGATATCGATATCGAAACTTGGACTAAAAGTTTAAGCAGTAAATTTACTTTCGTAGCAGAAGAGGGCGATAAAATTGCAGGTTTTGGGGAATTAGAAGCAAGCGGTCATATCGATCGCTTTTACTGTCATCAAGATTTTCAAAGACAAGGAGTAGGCAGGCTAATTTTAAAACAAATTGAGTCAAAAGCCAAAGACTTAGGAATTAACAAGTTATTTACCGAAGCCAGCATTACAGCTCGACCTTTTTTTGAAACCCAGGGATTTATGGTGATTAGAAAACAAGAAGTAGAACGGCGAGGACAACAATTCATCAACTTTGTCATGGAAAAAAATATATAAACAACGATTTGTGTAAAATTAGATCGAAGAGTTTTACTCAGGAGTTGCGATGGTGACGGAAGCTACAAATGTGCTAGGCGGAAAATTAGAGACTTGCTGCACTTCGCCAATGACAGGATATTATCGGGACGGCAAATGCAATACAGGTGGTGGGGACTTTGGGGCTCACACTGTTTGTGCTCAACTTACGGAAGAGTTTTTGCAATTCACTAAATCGAATGGAAATGATTTGAGCACTCCGGTTCCCGAATTTAACTTTCCCGGTTTAAAGCCTGGGGATTGCTGGTGTTTGTGCGCGTCTCGGTGGAAGGAAGCAATGGATGCAGGAGTTGCGCCGCCTGTGGTTTTGGCTGCGACTCACGCCTTGACTTTGGAATACGTTTCTTTGGATGAATTGAAGCAGCACGCTGCTGATTTGTAGGAGAATGTTGGTGTGCGATCGCTTTTAGTCAATAAGGGCGATCGTCTTTTTCTGATGAACATCAAGTCAATGGATTTGAGATTTGAGATCGATCGCCACTCAAATATTTAAGTGCGATTGCTCGTCATTTCGAGGTTTTACTATTAGATGAACCTAAAACTTTACTCGATCCTGATTCTCAGTTAGATTTGGTGGCCGCGGTACAGCGTTTGGTCAAAAATTGCGGGCTGACGGCTTTGTGGGTGAGTCACCGTTTGGATAAGTTGAATTATTGCGATCGGGCTTTTTTGTTGGAGAAGTGTGAAGTGCTCGCTTGGGGCGATGCACTAAGGTTAAAGCAGCGGTTGATGCAAATTCAGGAAGTTTAGTAGCTGAATTTTGGCCAGAATTAGCGATCGCATTTCATCGGAGGTGATCTTATACCAATTTTATGTGAAGTTGCATATAATAGAGAGATAGCTTGTATGGTGCGTTTATGAGTCGTAGTTTAAAAA
>NZ_JAUBQX010000021.1:77315-100555 GCF_036701505.1 Microcoleus sp. Pol11C2 | reverse complement strand
TAAGTTATTAATACATTACTTGAAATTTTACGATATTCCCATTCCTGGGGCATTCATACCTTGATTCAGCAACGCCAGTTTTCCCACTCTCCAATCTCCCCTCTCAAATCAAAAAAATTATGAGTTTTGAGTTAATTATAACTTTTCAGCTAATAACTCAAAACTCACAAGTTTTCAACAAGTAGAGATGCACCCGAAACCTGTTATTTTATAATTATCTCTACCTATAGGCTGATGTGTAGCAAGATTTCGATCATTAGCACACTGGTCAAACACATCACACTTTCGATCCCACTATTAAACACAAAAAACTTCCCGAAGTGGCAAGTTATACTTGTAATGAGTTCCCGAACAAATGTAACTGTCTGCCCGTGCTTTCAACCCCGATAGTTATCAGTCATTACCAATTTTTTAATCGCAAATCGCAAATCGAAAACCGAAAATGGTATTAACTCCCCTAAAGGGAGTGGCTGCCACGTCTTTAATCGACAATTTTTACCCAACCGCGGCGCACGTTGTACAGTAGTCGGTTGATGATGGCATACTCATCTTCATTCAGTGTTCTTTCTAAGAGTGCAGATCTGAGCTGTCTCCGGTCGTGGCGAGTCACGACGCTGGAGAACATGACCTGACCAAATAACTCTTCGAGTGTCATTTGGGATACTGACATGATAAACCTCCTAGTTGATTGAGACAGATAAAATTTTAACAGGCTTGTTGTATTTGTATTATCCACTCTGGGAGTGACTTCAAAGGCGATCGAACACATTGACACGGTGTGATTTTTTGGTTAAAAATCTGTGACCAAGACTTTGATGCCAAGTGACTTGGATCTCTTAAATTTGTGATGCTTGTCACTGAAGTCAGAAGTCAGAGGGAAAAAGGCTATCAAGCGCGATCGCCAAATCTCAGCTTCGCCGATCGCCCTCAAAAACTCTCCATCTCGTCCTCATGGCTTCTCAACATCATTTTCCCCTATGCCAATTTTCCAGCTAATTGAGGCATCGGTCAATAGTCGCCACAACCGACTCGGCCAACTCTTTCAGCGCGTAACCCCCCTCCAAACCAAAAGCTATGCGGCGCGTGAGTTGCAGACAGTATCCGGTGAAAGTACCGAAATCTGACGGCATCAGAGTCATGCTCGCCAGCGGATCGGACGCAGTAGCGTCATAACCAGCGCTGACAATCAACAAATCCGGTTCAAATTTGGACAAAAAAGGCACGACAAGAGATTCAAAGGCGCTCAGGTATTCAGCTATGCCACCGCCCGGATAAAGGGGAATGTTCAGCACGTTGTCGTAAGCACCGCGCTCCTCGGCATCTCCTGTTCCCGGATAGCACGGAGATTGATGCAGGGAACAGTAGGCAATTTGCCGGCAGTTTTCCACCAAAGATTGAGTGCCGTTGCCGTGGTGCACGTCCCAGTCGAGGACAGCGACGCGGTTGATTCCCGGCTGTTCCAAGGCGTAGTGAGCGGCGATCGCAGCATTGGAAAACAAGCAAAAACCCATCGCGCGGGCGTTTTCGGCGTGGTGTCCCGGCGGCCTGGCCAGCACAAAAGCAGGTTCCCCCGCAGCCACCACTCGATCGACCCCATCGAGCCAAGCACTCGCCGCTAGCAGCGCTACATCGTAACTTTCAGCAGAAATCGGCGTATCACCGTCGAGGTAGCCGCCTCCCCGATGAGCCAAATGTTCAACTTCTTTGATGTATCTTTGCGAGTGAACTTTTTTGATAGCCGAGAACAGTTGTTGTTCGCGCTGCGGCACTGGGGTGGGCAGTTGCCACTCAATTTGAGCTGCCCAAGGAGCAGCTTTCAGAGCGTTGACGATCGCCGTTAAACGTTCTGGTCGCTCTGGGTGAAGCATTCCAGTCTTGTGCAGCAAGAAATCTTCGGAGTAGATGACGGGTAGCATCAGCAGATTTTAGAGTTAATATTTTAGATTTTAGATTTTCTGTTTGTTTCAATTCGGCCTTCGGCTGTGTGA
Source organism: Microcoleus sp. Pol11C2 (assembly GCF_036701505.1). Lineage (NCBI taxonomy): Bacteria > Bacillati > Cyanobacteriota > Cyanophyceae > Oscillatoriales > Microcoleaceae > Microcoleus > Microcoleus sp. Pol11C2. The sequence goes on along the minus strand of NZ_JAUBQX010000021.1, from coordinate 98,567 downwards.
AATTAAAATTGCTATCGAGTAACCATTTTAATTTCTTAGAGGAGCGTCAAAAAAACTCACGAAATCATGAAACCCTTCAGCCTAAAAAAACCTTTTTAGCTTTTGCCAACTGCTGACAAAATTACCAACTGACAAATTATCAATTGTGCTTGTTTCGTCCCTTAATTTTTCTGGCAACTTTCCCATAAATTCCAAGGCAAATTGTGATATAATTTCAGGAGTAATTGGCAATATTTGGCAGCTCTACTGAATCCAAACCGATTTTATCGCATTTTTGAGATTTATAGCGGTCAAATTTAAATTTTTAACGGAGTTTTTCAACCTATGAGCACCTCTGAGTCGCGGATAATCCCGACGGATCTGGGTAATGAGATGTCCCGATCGTACTTGGAATACGCCATGAGCGTAATAGTCGGTCGGGCGCTACCAGATGCCAGGGACGGTCTCAAGCCCGTTCACCGACGCATTCTCTACGCCATGAACGAATTGGGCTTGACTCCCGATCGACCTTTCCGCAAATGCGCCCGCGTCGTGGGGGAGGTGCTGGGCAAGTATCACCCGCACGGAGATACAGCGGTTTACGACGCCCTGGTGCGGATGGCTCAGGATTTCTCTATGCGGGAACGCCTGATCAACGGCCACGGCAACTTCGGCTCTGTTGACAACGACCCGCCCGCTGCCATGCGGTACACCGAATGTCGCCTCACAGCTTTGACGAGCGACTCCATGCTGCGCGACATCGACTCCGAAACAGTTGATTTCGGCGACAACTTCGACGGTTCACAGCAAGAACCCCTCGTACTCCCGGCACGCATCCCCCAAATTTTGCTCAACGGTTCCTCCGGGATTGCTGTAGGGATGGCAACCAACATTCCGCCACACAATTTAGGCGAAATAATTGACGGTTTAGTAGCACTAATCCACAATCCAGCAATTACCGACCTGGAATTGATGCAGTACATCCCCGGCCCGGACTTTCCCACCGGAGGGCAAATTCTGGGCAGAAGCGGCATTCGCGATGCTTACACCACCGGTCGCGGTTCGATTACAATGCGCGGAGTCGCCGGCATTGAAACCATTGAACATCCGGGCCGCCCCGACAAAGAAGCAATTATTATCACCGAATTGCCTTACCAAACAAACAAGGCAGCCCTAATTGAGAAAATTGCCGAACTTGTCAACGACAAAAGATTAGATGGAATTTCCGACATTCGCGACGAAAGCGACAGAGACGGAATGCGCATCGTGATCGAACTCAAGCGCGACGCCTATCCCCGCGTCGTCCTCAACAACCTCTACAAACAAACACCACTCCAAGCCAACTTTGGAGCCAATATGTTAGCGCTAGTAAATGGGGAACCCCAATTACTTACGCTCTCCCAATTCCTCAATGTCTTCCTAGACTTCCGCATTGAGACAATTACTCGCCGGACTCAATACGAACTCCGCAAAGCAGAAGAACGCGATCACCTTCTGCAAGGCTTATTAATTGCTTTAGAAAACTTAGATGCAATTATTCACCTAATTCGCGCTGCTGCCGACTCCGCCGCCGCGAAACAAGAATTGATGGATAATTACGGTCTTTCTGAACAGCAATCCGACGCAATTCTGCAAATGCAGCTCCGGCGTTTGACAGCATTAGAAGCGCAAAAAATTCAGCAAGAACACGAAGAACTGCGAGCTAAAATCGAAGATTTGGAAGATATCTTAGCGCGCCGGGAACGCATCTTAGAAATCGCCGAAGTTGAAGCAGTCGAAATCCAAACAAAAATCGCCACTCCTAGACGCAGCGTCATCGAGCACGCCGAAGGAGAAATCGATGAAAGAGATTTAATTGCTAACGAACAAGCAATTATTCTGATCACAGAGCAAGGCTACATCAAGCGGATGCCTGTCAGCACTTTCGAGGCCCAAAGTCGCGCTACTCGCGGCAAAGCAGGGGCGAAAATGAAAGAAGACGACGGAGTAGAACATTTCCTTTCCTGCTGCGATCACGATAGCGTTTTGTTCTTCAGCGACAGAGGTGTAGTTTACTCTGTCAAAGCTTATCAAATCCCCGTCTGTTCGCGGACTGCCCGCGGCACTCCTGTGGTGCAACTGCTGCCGATTCCTATAGAAGAAAAAATCACTTCTATGGTGTCAGTCACAGAATTCACCAGCGAAGAATATTTGGTAATGCTGACTCGCGGCGGCTACATCAAGAAAACCGCACTTTCGGCTTTTGGCAACATCCGCACTAACGGATTAATCGCGATTTCTCTAGAAGAAGGCGACCAACTGCGCTGGGTGCGGAGAGCAAAAGTGGGTGACAGTATCATCATCGGCACGCGCCAAGGCATGGCAATTCATTTCCGCACTAATCACGAACAGTTGCGCCCTGTCGGCCGCGCGACGCGGGGTGTAAAATCGATGAAATTGCGATCGGGCGATGAGTTGATCAGCATGGACATATTGCCCAGTTCAATTGTTGCCGAGATTGCTGAATTGGAAACTGAAGATTCGGAATTCGAGGGAGCTAATATTGCTCAGTTAGAAACTGAAGATTCGGAATTTGAAGTAGCAGAAATTACTGACCTAGAAACTGAAGATGCGGAATTGGAAGATGAAGAATTAGAACTGCAATCCGAGGAAATTGAAGGCGAAGAAGCCGAAGAAATTACCAAAAGTAGCAGCGACGTTCCTTCAGTGTTGGTAATCACCACCAACGGCTATGGCAAGCGGGTTCCCGTTTCTCAATTCCGCCTACAAAGACGGGCGGGCAAGGGATTGACGGCTACTAAATTCAAGTCTAAAAAGGCTAAAGATTACGTAGCTGCGCTGCGAATTGTCAACGAAGATGACGAGTTGATGATCATTACCAACCGAGGTATTATTATCCGTCAGGCTGTGAGTGCAATTTCCACGCAATCACGCACAGCAACAGGCGTGCGGGTGCAGCGGTTGGACGAGGATGATTCGATCGTAGCTGTGGCTTTAGTGCCGCCTGCTGGTGAAGAATCGGCCGAAGAATCGGAATCTGAGGAAGTGGCAGAATAGTCATAGGTTAATAGTTTGTAAGGTACGCGCTGCGTACCTTACTGCTGAATGGTAAAAATGCGATCGTCTATTCCCGGTTTCTGCCTCCAAGACTGGTCAACATTTAATACTAATTATGAAAAAATACCTCTAGGGACACGGCATTGCCGTGTCCTTAATGCGATCGTTGACAATCGATCCGATAATTGCTATAGCATAATAGAATCATAAAGTTAATAGCAAAAGTCTGTAAAAATGCCTTATTTAACCGCAGCAAACGACATCAAAGCACTCATTGCTAAATTTGCCCAAGCTAAAATCCTGTGGGTGGATACAGAAATAGCAGACTATAAATCAAACCCCAGATTATCTCTGATTCAGGTGTTAGCTGACTCCACAGATGCGACGGGAGATGCCACTTTTCTACTAGATGTCTTGGATCAACCAGAATTGGCAAAAGATTTCATCAACCAAATCATGGTCAATCCAGATATTGAAAAAGTTTTGCACAACGCCAGCTATGACATCAGATTTCTGGGCAACGACGACGCTCAAAATGTCACTTGCACATTAAAAATGGCGAGAAAGATTCCCACTTACATTCTGCCATTACCTAATCGACAACTCAAAACTTTAATAGAAACACTTTGTGGCATTGCTTATGTAGATAAAACAGAACAAAGCGGCGATTGGGGCAAGCGTCCCCTGACCGAGAAGCAGCTAGAATATGCCAACATGGACGCGGTTTATTTAGCTGGAGTTCATCGCCGCCTGGTAGATATCCTTGCCCAATGTTACCCCGAACCCGCAACGGAAAACTTGACAGCATTGGGCGAAAAATATCAGGAAATAGAATCTCAGTGGAAGCCGCTAGATTCAGAAATCGCTGAAGTGAAAGAACGCATTAAAGCAGGGATGCTGGCCCAAAGGCTCAAAGACAGTTCTTATTTTGAGCTTTCCAGTTCGATAGCTATGAAAGTAGATTTTCTCACCCTGGCAAGACTGACGCAAACTGAGGAAATTGAGTTGAATTTTCCGGTAACGCTGACGAAAGAAATTCAAAAACAGTTAGGACAACTCGTCACTGATCCATCTTTGGAAGTTGAGGAAATTGCTAGTTGGCGGTTGAATTCTAATGTACAGCAGCGGCGAAAATCTACTAAGAAAGTTGCGCCAGAACCGGAGAGTGAGGATTTAACAGCATTGGGGGAAAGGTACAAAGAAATTTTGCCTGAATGGAAGTTGCGGGATTCTGAAGTTGAGCATCTGAAAGAGCGCATTAAAAAAGCCATGTTGGTGCAAAATCAGGAAAATACTCCCCATTTTAAGTTATCCAGTTCCTCGATTTTGAAGGTGGATTTTGCTAAATTGGCAAAACTTGCGCTATCTGTGGGAGTTGAGTTAGATTTTATGGTGACGCTGACTCAATACATCCAAAACCGGTTAGGGGAAGCGATTAACAAAATTGATGTGCAAATTGAGTATATTACGAGTTGGCGGATGACGGCTAAGACTATGGAAGAGGAAGATGATGATGAAATCCCTTTTTAACTTCTAAAATATTACGTTTCCTCTCATTTTTCTGTGTTATCAGGGGTCTGGGAGCGAGAGAAAGAGGTCTAGAAACAATGCCGAATAAGGGGGTTGCAGCCTGTATACCCTGTTGATAAAAGCGATGTTTATTACAAGTTAAATTCATTAACAATTGTACAGATTCAAAATATTTATCCAAATAATTCACCCACTGTTCTCCATTTTGCGCCAACACCAAAGGTACTCGGTCTGCGGTATTTTTTGCTTTGTTCTTTAGGCGGAACTTCCCCGCTTTGGGCAGGGCTGTTTCCTTCGACCTAGGGGCTGTGCCCCCGTGCCGGCCCTCTTGGTCTGACCTGCCGATCGAATCGTCTAGGTCGGGGGTAGGCACTCTTGTAGTACCAAGAGTGCCTACCCCCGACCTAGACACGATAAATTGGGCATTTCAGCGATCGGGGCAACCACGGGGGGTTTGCCCCTACAAGAGAATGAAACAGCCCTGCCTTCTAGGGACGGCCTCAGTTATTCAGATTTAAGAGAAGCCATATCAATTACAAAGCGATATTTCACATCGGACTTGAGCAGTCTTTCGTAGGCTTCGTTGACCTTCTGGATCGGGATAACTTCGACATCGGCGGTGATATTGTGTTCACCGCAAAAGTCGAGCATCTCTTGGGTTTCGGCGATGCCGCCGATCATAGAGCCAGAAAGACTGCGGCGACCCATAATCAGGCTGAATGCTGCGACCTCCAAGGGCTTTTCAGGCGCACCAACCAGGGTGATGTTACCGTCGAGGCGGAGCAGGTTGAGATAAGCATTAATGTCGTGCTTGGCGGCGACGGTATCGAGGATAAAATCGAAGCTACCAGCGTGCTTTTGCATCTCGTCAGCATTGCGGGAAACAACAACTTCATCGGCACCTAGGCGGAGTGCGTCTTCTTTCTTGTCGGGGGACGTGGTAAAGGCAACGACGTGTGCTCCCATTGCATGAGCAAGCTTCACGCCCATGTGCCCCAATCCGCCCAGACCGACCACACCTACTTTCTTACCCTCTGTGACTCCCCAATGACGGAGTGGCGAATACGTGGTAATGCCTGCACACAGGAGTGGCGCAACTCCAGCCAAATCGAGGTTTGGGGGAACGCGCAGCACGAAGCGTTCATCAACAACAATGCTATCGGAATAGCCACCATAGGTGACTGGAGCAGTCTTGTGCTTGTCTGGGGAGTTGTAGGTTAAGATCGCATTTTGGCAAAACTGCTCAAAGCCAGCCTTGCAGTTGGGACAGTGACCATCCGAATCGACCATACAGCCGACTCCCGCTAGATCGCCGGACTTGAACTTCGTCACGGCTGAACCAACTTGAGTGACCCGTCCGACGATCTCATGACCGGGGACAATGGGATAGTTAGTAGACATGAAGTCGCTCCACTCGTTACGCACCGAATGGACATCGGAGTGACAGATGCCGCAGAAAAGGATTTCGATCTGAACGTCGTGTTCGGTTGGATCGCGCCGTGCGATCGTGTCGGAGGCTAGCGGTGATGTTGCACTTGCTGCGGAATAAGCTTTCGTGTTGTACATGAATTGATGCTCCTATTTGTTTACTTTTGGTGCCTGGTATTGTTCGTCGCTGACCTTTTCCATCCAGTCCACGGTCTTGCCGTCGAGCTGTTCCACAATGGCGATGTGCGTCATAGCCGTGGTTGCCGTGGCACCGTGCCAATGCTTCTGGCGCGGCGCGAACCAGATCGCGTCCCCTGGCCTAATTTGCTCGATCGCACCGTCCCAACGCTGTACGAATCCACAGCCAGCCGTCACGATCGGGGTCTGTCCCAAGGGGTGGGTGTGCCCTGCTGTCCGAGCATCAGGCTCGAACGTGACACTGGCACCAAGTGTGCGTGCTCGATCGTTTGCCTGGAACAGGGGGTCAATGCGGACATTGCGGGTAAAATACTCGTCCAGTCCTTTGGCCGAAGGCTGTGAGCCACTTCGTTTAATGTCCATTTCTTAATTCCTTCACTTGATGCCATTTCGGTGGCTGTCCCAATCGTAGAAATTGAGCACTTATCGCTTCTCTATCAATAGGGATGGATTTTTTAAGAAGCAAGGTTAGCCTTGATGGCATTTTGGTTGTCACTCAGCAGGTTTCTTGCCCAATCAAAACTGAGTTTTCTCTTGTATAAAAATCCAGACGTTTGCAATTCGCCGGAATCGTTTTTCATTGCTTTAGCTTCATTCTAAGAATCCTCAAAGGCAAGCAATAGAACGATCGTCTAAGATTGTTGTACAATCCTGCAAACTTAGAAATGAACGCTGCCAAAACGAGTGAAAAGTCCGCTATGGAGTTAATGAACGACCAGCAGGCAAAGCGCGAGGCAGATAGAGCGCAAGCCCACAGAGACGAACTGACCGAGCGGATTGCACAGGCGATTCGTCATGATGGGACGATCGAGCCGCTCAAAGGATTGCACTTCAACCGCTCCTCCTCACCTTCGGAATGCGTTCATAGTGTCTCTATCCCTGCCTTTTGTGCGATCGCTCAGGGCAGCAAAGAAGTTCTTCTGGGCAACGATCGCTATCAGTACGACCCTTTGCATTATTTGCTGGCTACGGTCGAACTGCCGATCGCCAGCCAAATTCTGGAAGCATCTAAGGCGCTACCGTACCTTAGCCTTCGCCTCGATCTCGACCCCACTCTTGTCGGTTCAGTCATGGTTGAGGCGGGCGATCCCTCACCGCAAAGGGATGCCAATGTCAAAGCGATTGACGTAAGTCCGTTGGATGCAAATCTTTTGGACGCTGTGGTGCGGCTCGTCAGGCTTCTAGATTCCCCTGCTGAAGCTCATGTTCTGGCACCACTGATTAAGCGGGAAATCATTTACCGACTCCTGATGGGGGAGCAAGGTAGTCGGCTGCGTCATATTGCTGTTCTGGGCGGCTCTACCCACCAAATTGCTAGAGCAGTCGATCGACTTCGCAAAGACTTTAACCAGCCGCTTCGGATTGAAAGCATCGCACGAGAGCTTGGAATGAGTGTATCGAGCTTCCACCATCACTTCAAGTCTGTCACTGCCATGAGTCCTTTGCAGTTCCAGAAGCAACTGCGGCTCCAGGAAGCTCGCCGTCTGATGCTGGGGCAAAACCTTGACGCTACCAGTGCTGCCTACCGTGTGGGTTATGACGATTCCTCGCACTTCAACCGAGAGTACAAGCGGCTCTTTGGTATACCACCTATGCGCGATATGGAGCGGCTGCGAGAAGCTGCTAGGCAGACTGCGAGTTCAACATGATCTCCTCAAGATGCCCTAATCAGGCCAGAAATCGCTAAAACATTGTGGAAACAGTTCTGTGTAGCGCACCGTAGGATGAAACAGGAATAGAGTTAAGCGGGTCACAAGTGAGTCGGATATTATTGAATATGCTGTATGTGCAAAAAATACAGGATATAAAGTTTTGCAACTAGGTCTGATGGCAGTAAGTTGGTGCTGCACTTTGGCACAACTTAGGATATGCTGAAAGTAAGTCAATTGAGCAAAAGTGATGACAGTTAAAGTAACAAAACTATGCCAGATCAAGTAAATATCGCAAACAATCAGTATGTTTCTGAACCCAATAAGCATATTGAAGAATACTTAAATTATTATTGTGAGTTATCTCACTCCCCTAAATTTGCTATTTTGCTTAAAGGAAAATGGGGCTCTGGCAAGACATGGTTTATAAATCAGTATATTGAAAAGCTAAAAGCAAAAGAAAAAAAATGTTTATATGTTAGTCTGTATGGAGCCACTAATTATTCAGAAATAGAAGACTTACTCATGCAACAGTTGTACCCTTTTCGTACATCTAAAGGGATGGTAATAGCAGGAAAAGTCTTTAAAGGTTTACTGAAAGGTGCATTAAAAATTGATTTAAATAATGATGGTAAAGATGATATGAGGTGGAATTTTTCTATACCCGATATAAACATCCCTCAAAAGTTTGAGGATTCTAGTTTCAGCCTCTTAATATTCGATGATTTAGAACGTTGTAGTATAAACATTGAAAATATATTGGGATATATTAATAGTTTTGTAGAGTCGCAATACTTAAAGGTAGTCATAATTGCAAATGAAGAGGAAATAAGCACTGAACCAGAGAAATACAAAAAAATTAAGGAAAAATTAATTGGGAAGAGTTTTGAAATTTCCCCAGATTTCTCAGGAGCATTAAATGAAGTTCTTAATCAAGTACATACTCAACAAGCCAAAGATTTTTTATCAAAAAATCTTGACTTTATTCAAGACTTGTACAGACAAGCAGAGTGTATGAATTTAAGAATATTGAACCAAATAAGTTTGGATTTTGAGAGATTTTTTAAAGAATTACCAGAAAAGGCTCGGAATAAAGCGGAATTAATAAAAGACCTATTAGAACTATTAATAATTTTTTCCATTGAAATTTCTTGTGGAAGGCTTGAGCCAAAAGATATTAGCCAAATCGACCAAAAATTAGGTGAAGAATTAGTGTTGGCAAGAAGAGCTGCCAAAGATACTGATTCAAAAGAAAATCAGGCTAATACTGAAGATAAAAAATCTTTTATGGGTATATTTAAAAAGTATGAAAATATTTATAATATGAATTATTCCAGTGTATTTTCGCCTTTTTTCAGAGCGTTTCCTAACTTATCAGTGTGGGGGCTTTTTTTTGACAAAGGCATTATCCATAAAGAGGCTGTAGAAAAATCACTGCTAACTAGCAAATATTTTAAAGATGAAAATTCCCCCAATTGGATTAAACTTTTGCACTATGAACAACTTAGTGATGATGAATTTGAAAAATTAATTGAGCTTGTTAATTTAGAGTATCAGAAAAGAGATTATGATGATATTAACATAATTAAGCATATTACAGGTTTATTTTTAAAATTTTCCGAGGTGGGCTTATACCCCAAAACTAAGGAGAATATTCTGGACGATGCCAAACTTTATATTAATGAGTTGAGAAATAATAATAAGCTAGATTTTCACTTCCCTGAAGATTTACGACAAGCTTATGGTTTTGCTTTTCCATCCAACTCTTTAGAGTTTGAAGAATTTTGTGAATATATCAAGCAGTCAAAAAATGAAGTAAAGATTAATAAGGCACCCGATGCTGCTAGAGATTTGCTGAGGATTATGCAAACTGATACTGATAAATTTTCTTCCATGATAGGTAATAAGTTAAACTATATAAAAAATATGTTTAAATTGAACGAGAGTTACTTTGATTTTCCTATTTTTAATTATATGTCACCGAAGGAATTTGTCGAAACAATCTTGAAGTTAGAAAACACTGAAAGAGATTATGTCTTTTACTCACTTCAACAACGATATGCTATTCAGAATCATGACTTGAATCAAGAAATAAATTTTTTGATAGAAGTTCAAAAAATATTATTACAAGAAGTCGAGCAAAGACAAGGCAAGTTAATGGGTTATTTATTAAAGCAGGCTAACCAATTTTATTTAGAACCCATTATAGTGGGACTTAAACAAAATAGAGCTTAAAAATAGGTTCTATAAGGATTTAACCAAGGTGGGCAAAAGCCCACCCTAATTCCTACTTCCCTACCGTGAAATACTCATTCTTAGCATACACGCTAATAATGCAGTCGCCCACTTCAAAAAACATCCCCTCTTGCTCATCTTTAGAAAATTGCAAGTTGCCGTATTTAGAATTAATTTCCTCAGCAGTCGCCGCTTTTGCCTCCATTTCATCCGGGATAAGTCCGGTAGAACCGATATAGAAAACCAGCGGTGACACTTTTTCCCTGTACACTTTTTCAGCATAAGCTTCCAGTCGCTCGTTCGCATTAGCTAAAGCAGCGACAAACTCCTCTCGCTTGACATCTTCTTCCTGCCATTTCGCTTGCAAAAGGCGCAGCAAACTATCTGCACCAACTTTTGATAAAATAGCGGTGACAGTGCCGTTATTCTCCAACCCCAAAAACTCATCGAAAATCAGTTTCATCAAGTCGTCAACTTTGGTGATTTTTGTTCGAGATGACAGCGTTTTGTGTGCGAAGACAACAGGCTCATCTAAGGTGAAGTCAAATGTCGGTTTTGCTAGCTTTTCGCCCGTGTTTTTGTGGTAAACTTCATAAAGGCGATCGAGAAATTTGTTGGCAGAGTGCAATTTGCCGAAGTTGAGGATGTTTTTGCTGCCGATGTCGATTTTGTAGCTGACTCGCGAATCTACTGAACCGTTGGCGATCGCACTTTTTAAATCTGTGTATTCCGTCGTCGTCGGAAAATTGATGTAAAGGCTTTTTGACAGATAATGCTGTTTCAATTCTTCCAATTGTTCCGCAGTGTACGCCTCGGATTCCTCCTTCAAATGAGCCGAGAGAATGCTAGAGAGAATTTTGATTTCTGCGAGTTCCTCAAACACTCCGTCAAGGCTGCCGTAACGCCCGTCAAAAGGCACGAGGGGCAAATCCTCTAACTTAATATCGTACTCTGAACGGAAGTCAAATTCTTGCACCGGCGAACCGTCTTTTTCAAGGACACCGCATTTTTTGAGCAAATCAAACACTGGTTTGCTGCTGATTTTGGTTCGCAGCGACTTGATATTAACTTCGCCGTCGCTGACAATAGTATAATTGTTGAAAGTATTGAGGTCTGTAACTAGAATTCCCGCCACTTCTGCGATTAAAGTTTCATCCTCAACTTTTACCAGCTTAGCTTTGCGGGTAATCAGCATATTGATGGTAGCGGTATTTTGATTGATGGCAAATGAACCCATTTGCACGTATTCGCCACCATCTAAGAATTCAGTTTTCAGCCAAGGCTTGACAAGATTGCCGTTTTCGTCTCGCTTTCCTTCAATTCGCTTCAAACCTTTTCGCTGATAATTTTCTTGCAAGTGTTTCAAGTTGATGATGATGCTGTTGCTGTTTTCCTCCAATATCTCGATCAACTCCAGCAGGGAAATTTTATCGCTGACTTTTACCCGATCGCCAATTTCATGATTTTTCAAAACATCAGGCGCAAAAACAGCCTGTTCCAAATCTTCCGTAAACTCAGCTATTTGGGCATTTGTCAAAGCTTTAGCGTGTTTTTCCGTCAAAGTAGCGTCGAAGGTGCTCGCCAGCGCATACTTAGCCGTATTTAAATTGCCGTCAGCGAGGTTAGCTTTCGCAAAAGCAAACACCGACTCATCAGTTTGAGCAACGGGAACATCTAGTTTGTCATACTCATCTTTGGCGATTTTCTGATATTTGTAAAACAGTCCCCGATCCTCTGCTTTCAGCCCGCAGATTTTCAGCGTACTCGCTGAACCGTTGATTTTCTTGCCACTTTGGGAAACAAAAACTTGATAATCGTATTCCTTAATTAACGGTTCTTCCAGCGGAGGTGCAACGGAACTGCCTAAAAGTTTTGTGCTGTCGTAAAGAGCATCATAAACCATTTTGACTTCGCCAGCGCGGATGCAATTTCCCGATAATGTGTTGGCGATTTTGGAGAGAAGTTTGAAGTCAGCAGAGGCATAGGATATCGTGTTGGCAAACACATCCATGTCTTTGAGTTCTTCGCAAATTTCCCCTAGTTTTGCAGATTCCGAATTGGCACTTGGGTCATTTGCATAGCCGTCTGTGTGCAAATTGATCGCTGTCATTTCTCCCGCTTTAACCAGAGATTTAGCGAGTTGCATCGACTGCGATATGCAGGTAGCTCCAGCCGTGTGGATTTTTTGAATTTCTTTGATGTATTGAGAGTCAAACTTTAGCACTTCTTGAATGGGAATTCGCTGGAAATGACAAATTACGTCCCCATTGCTAGCATAGGAAATCAGGCTGACAATTAGCTGGTAATTGTTGTATTCGTCTAAGGTCAAAAGCTTGATTAGGGTTTCTTTCAGGGGGTCTAAGGCAGAATACATTGAGCCCGAACGGTCGATGATGATGATGCTGTGAGCGACGGATTTTTCTGGGATATCGCCGGGTGTTCTTTCTAAATTAATGCGATCGACTAGATAGAAAGCCTTTGCGCTTCCGGCAAAATTGTAGAGTGTAAATTTGGTGCGAGTATTCGAGGCTGCTTGGCTGCTGGAACTTTTGACTTGAGACGATTGTTTTGCTTGCCGTGCCATAGTTTTCACCTATGTTGATTTATTCCTCAACGTCATCATTACACGCGCTTCTGTGGATGTCAAGGCCTGTCGAGAAAATTATCTGGGAAGCTGAATAAGCATTAATATTTAGCGCTGCGCTGTAAGGGAAAACTGCGGCGGTAGGGTAAATGTGGGCTTTTTTGGCAAAAGTAGTGGATCTGCGTAAATATTTAGTAAATATTTAGTCAATCATGCTTTATTTAGAAAATCCGCTGCTCAAACTTTATCTAAATCTTATCGGATGGGTGGCGTTTGGATTCATTCTCGGCCGCCTGCTACCGAGAAGCTATTCTACATATTTAGCCAAGTTTCTTTTCTTTTTTGGCACGCCATTGAGTATTGTTGCTTTTATCCGCCGCGCCAATTTGTCGGGCGCTATTTGGATGGCGCCGCTGATAGCTTGGGCGGCAATTATAGCAGGTGGAGGACTCGCTTGGATTTTGATAAATTTCGGTGTCGGCGAGGAAGGTTTCAAGACTCTTAATCCGATCGCCCAAAATAGCCCGCAACACACCAGCGCTTGGAGTTTGCCCACTCAAGGCAGCTTCTTATTGGCAACGATGGTGGGTAATACGGGTTTTTTAGGCATTCCCGTCACCTTGTCCTTATTAGGCTCGGCACACTTTGCCTGGGCGTTGTTTTACGACTTGCTAGGCACTACCATGGGAATCAATATAGTGGGAGTTGCTATTGCTTCTCACTGCGGTAAAAGCGATCGCCGTCAGAGTTGGTTAAGTCCCCTGCGGGCAATTTTTCAGAATCCCGCACTGTGGGCTTTTGGTGTAGGATTTGTCTCGCGCAGCTTGCCGCTGTCGGCACCTATCGAAGAATTGTTAACAACAGCCGCTTGGACTGTCATTACTTTAGCTTTAATTACGATCGGGATGCAGTTGAGCAAGTTGAATTCCTTGCACAACCTCAAACCAGTTTTGGCTTGTCTGGCGATTAAAATGTTGTTAATTCCCTTGGTAATTGGCACGGGATTAACGTTTTTTGGCATCGCGGGCGCGCCGCGACTTGTGCTAGTGTTGCAAATGGCAATGCCTCCTGCTTTTGGTACTACATTGCTGGCAGAAGCTTTCAATCTCGATCGCGAATTAGCCGTAACTGCGATCGGCCTCGGCTGCGTTAGTTTATTATTCACTATTCCAATATGGATGAGGCTATTTGATTTTTAATAAAAATAGGAATTGCTCAGTTTTTAAACTGCCTTACTTCAGTGATCCCCATCACAAATATTGAGCGATATATCTCATCTTGATTTAAAATAAAAATCACGGGACTTAAAAACTGTATTGGCTTCTGCGAATGTGGAAATAGCCCGCTGAGGACGGGAAGAATAAAAGTATGGCAAGTATAAATTTTACATTGACAGGTTATCAAATTCTCGATCGCATTTACTCAGGAACTCGCACCCGGGTTTATCGAGCTTTCCGCACTGGCGACAAACAGCCCGTCGCCATCAAAGTCTTGCGGAACCAGTATCCCAGCTTCAGCGAACTGGTGCAATTTCGCAATCAGTACACGATCGCCAAAAACCTCCACTTGCCCGGAATCATCGAAACCTACAGCTTGGAAACCTACCAAAACAGCTATGCGTTGGTAATGGAAGACTTTGGGGGAATTTCTCTGAAGGAATGGAGGGAACAACGAGAAACGGGGTTGACTCTGATCGAGTTTTTGCAAGTGGCGATCGACCTGAGCAATATATTAGATATACTCTACCGCCACCGGATAATTCACAAAGACATTAAACCCGCCAATATTTTAATTCATCCCCCAACAAAACAAGTTAAACTTATTGACTTTAGCATAGCATCTTTGCTACCAAGGGAAACTCAAACCCTGATCAATCCTAACCTGCTGGAAGGAACACTCGGCTATTCGTCTCCCGAACAAACTGGAAGGATGAATCGCGGCATAGACTACCGGAGTGACTTTTACTCTTTGGGCGTGACTTTTTACGAATTGCTGGCGGGACGATTGCCGTTTCAATCCAACGATGTGATGGAATTAGTACACTGTCATATTGCGAAGCAACCACCATCACTGCATCAAATCAATCCTGAAATCCCGCCTGTACTCTCGGAGATTGTCAGCAAATTAATGGGGAAAAATGCCGAAGACCGCTATCAGAGTGCGTTAGGGCTGAAATTCGATTTAGAATGTTGTTTGGAGCAACTTGAAGAAAACGGTAGGATAAAGAGTTTTGCGATCGCGCAGAGGGATGTTGGCGATCGATTCATTATACCAGAAAAACTCTATGGCCGCGAAACTGAAGTAGAAACCCTACTCGAAGCCTTTGATCGCGTCAGTAGTGGCACAACTGAAATGATGCTAGTAGCTGGTTTTTCTGGGATTGGGAAAACTGCAATTGTAAATGAAGTTCAAAAACCAATTGTCCGCCAGCGCGGCTATTTTATCAAAGGTAAGTTTGACCAATTTAACCACAACATTCCTTTCTCAGCTTTTGTGCAAGCATTTCGAGACTTAATGGGACAATTGTTGAGCGAAAGTGACGAAAGGTTGGAAAACTGGCAAACTCAAATATTCCAAGCACTGGGCGATAACGGTCAAGTCATTATTGAAGTAATTCCCGAACTCGAAAGAATTATTGGGAAACAACCACCCGCACTGGAATTATCAGGAACTGCGGCACAAAATCGGTTTAATTTGCTTTTTCAAAACTTTATTAAGGTGTTCACAAAACCAGAACATCCCCTGGTGATGTTTTTGGATGATTTACAGTGGGCAGATTCCGCCTCACTGCGGTTAATGCAACTGCTGGTTACCGAGTCGGAAACCGGCTATTTATTAGTAATTGGTGCCTACCGAGATAATGAAGTATTGGCAGCACATCCGTTGATTCTGACATTGGATGCAGTGGTCAAAGGTGGGGCAACGGTGAATACTATTACCCTGGAACCGTTGAGTTCAACAAGTCTAAATCATTTGGTTGCTGATACGCTCAATTGCGATCCATCTTGGGCAAGACCGTTGGCGGAGTTGGTGGCACAAAAAACCCAGGGAAATCCCTTTTTTGCAACCCAGTTTCTCAAAGCACTGCATCAGGATGGGCTGATTGAGTTTGACCGGCTTGCTGGTTACTGGCAGTGCGATATTGTTCGAGTTCGGGAGGCAGCGCTGACGGATGATGTGGTCGAGTTTATGGCGTTGCAGTTGCAAAAATTGCCGCCCGCGACTCAGAATGTGTTGAAGTTGGCTGCTTGTGTTGGGAATCGCTTTGATTTGGGGACTTTGGCAGTTGTTTCCGAGCAATTGGAAACGGAAACGGCGGCGGATTTGTGGAAGGCATTGCAAGAGGGGCTAATCCTGCCTGAAAGTGAAATCTATAAGTTTTATATGGGGCGAGAAAGACGGGAGGAACCCGAAAATTCGGAGGTGGTGAATTACAAATTTTTGCACGATCGCGTTCAGCAAGCTGCCTATTCTTTAATTCCCGAACAAGAGCGATCGCGTGCTCACTATCAGATTGGACAATTGCTGATCCAGCAAATTTCACCCGCAGCTATAGAAGAGCAAATTTTTTCAGTTGTCAATCAGTTGAATTATGGTATTGCGCTGATTGAAGACCAAACACAACGTGATGATTTGGCACAACTCAACCTGACGGCTTGCCGCAAAGCCAGAGCCGCTACTGCTTATCAAGCTGCTCGCGAGTATGCTGCGATCGGGCTAAATTTGCTTGGAGAGAGCGCTTGGCAACGACAGTACGAGATGACCTTGAAATTGCACGAAATAGCCGCCGAAGTGGCTTCACTCTGTGGCGAATTTGACCAGATGAATCAGTGGATTGACACTGTGATTCATCATACCAGAACTCCCCTTGAGCGAGTGAGCGTTTACATCGTCCAAATTCAGGCATTATCGTCTCAGAACAAGTTTTTAGAAGGAATTGCTATGGGTTTGTTGAGTCTCAAAGAATTAGGAGTAGAATTGCCCGATAGCCCTACATCAGAAGATATTCAGCAAGCAGTGCAGGAAATTAATAGCTCGATCGGCGATCGACCTATTGAAGAGTTATTCGATCTGCCAGCGATGGTGGATGCCCAAAAACTGGCCACGATGCAAGTGGCGGCAAGTATTGCGACAGCTTGTTATCTGGCTGGTTCGCCTTTGTTTGCGCTGGTGACTGCCTTACAGGTAAATTTATCTATCCAATATGGCAACAGTCGTACTTCAGCTTATAGCTATAGCTGCTATGGAATGTTTCTCAACAACTTTCTACAAGAGGTGACGGTAGCCGATCAATTTTGCCGATTAGCTTATCGTCTTGGCAGTAGCGTGGAGGCCAAAAATATTCGCTCTGCAACTTTTGCTGCGATCGGACTCTGTTTGTACCATCGCAAATCGCATTTGCGGGAAACCCTCCCCATTTTTCAGGCAGGCTATCAAGCCGCATTAGAAACAGGAAATTTAGAGTTTGTCGGGTTTAATGGGCATGGATTTTGTCTGCATTCCTACTGGTGCGGTCAACCTTTGGCAGAACTCGATCCCCAAATTCGGGCATACCGTCAGCAATTACTCGACCTCAACCAACTAACGACGGCAAATTATTGTTCGATTTATTGGGAAACAACGCTGTTTTTATTGGGTAATCCAAACAATTTTGAGATTTCCTTTGAAGAGGAACGCTATGAGGAGAAGCTGCTTTCTCAGTCGCTTGCCACTAACGATTTGTACCGACTCTGCAGCTTCTATCTGTACAGGGGGACCTTGAGATTCCTGCTGGGAGACATTGCTCGGGCCTCCGTAGATGTCGATCGAGCAAGACAGTATATAGCGGGAAGCGTAGGAATTACTTCCGAAGCTGGTTTATATTTCTATGACTCACTCATAGCCCTTGCCACTCCTGAGTCCGAGACGGAGTTAGAAACTTCGTTGCAACGAGTTCAGGAAAATCAAACTTCGTTGCAGCATTGGGCAGAACACGCCCCCATGAATTATTTGCATAAGTGGCAGTTGGTAGAAGCAGAGAAATACCGAGTTGCCAGACAGAGGGCAGAAGCTATTGAAATGTACGATCGCGCGATCGTCGGAGCGAAAGAAAACGAATACATCCAAGAAGAAGCTCTCGCTAACGAACTAGCAGCTAAATTTTACCTCGACTGGGGCAAAGAAAAAGTGGCGCAAGCTTATATGCAAGAAGCCTACTACTGTTATGCTCGCTGGGGTGCGAAAGCCAAAATTGATGACTTAGAAAAACGCTATCCCCAACTTCTTGCTCCCATATTGCAGGCAATAGAAAATCGTTTTGTAATCCGCGAAACCCGCCTCCACCCAATCAATAAATCGTCAATTTTACCTCAAAGATTTCAAACAATTATATCGAGCAGCAACAGTATTTACGAAACCCTCGATTTCGCGGCTATTCTCAAAGCCTCCCAAACTCTATCAAGTGAAATTAAATTAGAAAAATTGCTGGCTGGACTAATGTCTGTGGTGATGGAAAATGCCGGGGCAAAAAAAGCAGTTCTGCTGTTGCTTAAGGATGGGAATCTCGCGATCGAAGCTGTAGCCTCCTTCAATCAAGATGTCATCTCAATATCTGTACCACTGTCAGCCCGCGACGAGTTTCCCTCTGCTGTGGTCAACTATGTTAAGCGGACTTGGAAAACTGTGGTTTTCGATAATGCAGCAGTACAAAACGATTTTATTGCCGATGAGTATTTGATGGATAAAAAGCCCAAAAGTGTGCTGTGTGCGCCAATTTTAAATCAGGGTAAATTAATCGGGTTGCTATATCTAGAAAATAACTTGACAATTGGTGCATTTACAGAAGATCGCACTGAAATCATCCAACTTTTGTGCGCCCAAGCGGCTATCTCTATAGAAAATGCTCGATTGTACCAGCAATCTCAAGCTTATGCAGAAGAATTAGAGCGATCGCTCCTTGATTTGCAGCAAGCACAGTTACAGATCGTGCAAAGCGAAAAAATGTCAGCATTGGGCAATCTCGTCACAGGAATAGCCCACGAAATCAATAATCCTGTTGGCTTTATTAGCGGCAATATTGAGGAAGCAACCACCACGCTCAAAGATGTAATTTCCCACTTAAAATTATATCAAGAAAAACTGCCAAATCCCGGCGAGGAAATCGAAGAAGATGCGGAGGATATTGATTTAGAGTATGCGTTAGAAGATTTGCCAAAGATGCTGTTGTCGATGAAAGTGGGATGCGATCGCATTCGCGGCATTAGCACCAGCCTCCGCACCTTCTCCAGGGCCGATAAAGACTACAAAGTTCCCTTTAACATCCATGAGGGCATTGACAGCACCATCTTAATTTTGAAACATCGGCTGAAAGCCAACGAACACCATCCTGCGATCGAAGTCGTCACAGACTACGGCAATCTCCCCCCAATCGAATGCTTTCCGGGTCAACTGAACCAAGTCTTTATGAACCTGCTTGCTAACGCGATCGATGCCCTAGAAGAATCAAACCAAGGACGCAGTTTCCAGGCTCTTAAAGCAAATCCATACTGTATCACAGTTCGTACCAGTCAGTCGGATGATCGACACATCCAAATTCAGATTGCCGATAACGGTGCGGGCATGACAGAATCCGTAAAAAAACGGATTTTTGACCATTTGTTCACAACAAAGGCAGTAGGAAAAGGCACCGGGTTAGGATTGGCTATCGCCCGCCAGATTGTAGTCGAAACCCACGGCGGAACCATTAATGTGAATTCAACTTTGGGGGGAGGGAGTGAATTTGAGTTAGTGTTACCTATTCGCGAATAAAAGTTGACTGTTGACTGTTGAAGGAGAGGTCAAAAAAATGAAAATTGCGCGAATTATTTGTTGGCATCGGGATTCGACTTTACGCCCGACGAATGAAGCAAGGATTTGATATCATTCCGGCCTGACTGCCGGAATTGATTGCAACACGGGCTTACAGTTCCATTCTTGTTTCAAAGTGGTATCAGAAGTAAAAAAATGAGGAGGAGGAAGAAGGAAAAAGGCTATTCATTTTTCCTTCTTCCTCCTTTTGTTTGTCGAGTTTGAGTTCCTTGAGTCCGAGCGACTAATTTCTATTTGAAAAAATCCCGAATAACTCAATTAGATTGCCGATCGGGCATTATACCAGCCCCGATCGCAACTGCGGACACGGGCAAAACTTTCAGCGCCCCTGCGCCAGATTGCCAAAATCTCAATTATGCTAACCTAGGCAAGCAGCAATCCCTTGTCACGAAGGCGATTAACATAATTTCAAACAATTTATTTTATTGAGGACCGGTGTATCCCGTATGGCAAACCTGATCGGCACAGACAGCAACGACTTTATTCTAGGAACTCCGCTGGGCGATCGAATTCGCGGCTTAGATGGCGATGACACGCCCCTGGGTGCCGGAGGAGATGACACCCTAGAGGGCGACGGTGGCAACGACCAGCTTCTTGGAGGTGACGGCTCAGATTCGTTGCTTGGCAGTGAAGGAAATGACGAACTTATTGGCAACCAAGGCCGCGATTTTGCTTCCGGCGGGAACGGCGACGACTCGATTCGTGGCGGTTTGGGCAACGACATCCTCGAAGGCAACGACGGGATAGACAGCGTGGTGGGAGACGCTGGGGACGACTTAGTTTTTGGCAACGGAGGCTTTGATGTGATTGCCGGCGGTACTGGCAACGACACCCTCACAGGGGATGACGGCGACGATTCCGTGTTTGGGAATGCTGATGATGACTTTCTCTACGGGAATGCGGGGAACGATTCTCTCAACGGCGGTAGTGGCAGGGATCAACTGTTGGGCGGTGAGGGCAACGATTACTTAAGTGCCAGCGACGGCGACGACACTTTGTACGGCAATGCCGCCAACGATTCGCTCTTCGGAGATGCTGGTAATGACCAGATATTCGGTGGCAAGGCTGACGATACAGTTTTTGGCGGCACCGGTTCCGATACCCTTCGCGGCGATGAAGCCGACGACTCGGTACTGGGAGATGAAGGTAATGACTTCTTGTTTGGCGGCAAAGGTAATGATGGTATCGACGGCGGTTTAGGCGATGACTCCTTGGCAGGAGGTATCGGCGACGATACCATTTTGGGCAGTTTCGGCAATGACAATTTATTTGGAGCAGAGGGTAATGATTCTCTGATCGGAGGTGAGGGTTCGGATACTCTGACTGGCGGCAGCGGCAGCGATGTTTTTGGATTGGGAGCCGGACCTGGGAGTCTGGCTTTAATTACTGATTACAATGACACAGAGGATTTCTTTGGACTGCCGAGCAATTTATCTTTCGCTCAACTGCAAGTTCGGCAAGGTAACGGTGCCAATGTCAGGGATACAGTAATTACGACGCTCGACGGCAAGCTTTTAGCAATTTTGATCGACACTCCGGCGGCGCTGATCGAGGCGAATGATTTTATCGCTGTGACTGGGACGGTTACTACCCGGCCAACCACCATTACCACTACAACTACAACTACAGTTACAAGCACAAATACAGATCCAACTCAACCTGCAACTGCAACTACAGAGTCAAGTTCAACTGCAACTACAGAGTCAAGTTCAACTACAGATTCAATTCCAACTCTTCCTCCTACTC
>NZ_JAUBQX010000021.1:77060-77215 GCF_036701505.1 Microcoleus sp. Pol11C2 | reverse complement strand
CAACTCCGCCTCCTACTCCAACTCCGCCTCCTACTCCAACTCCGCCTCCTACTCCAACTCCGCCTCCTACTCCAACTCCGCCTCCTACTCCAACTTCGCCTCCTACTCCAACTTCGCCTCCGACGCCGACTCCGAGGATTCCGATTCCGCCGACA
>NZ_JAUBQX010000021.1:69602-76960 GCF_036701505.1 Microcoleus sp. Pol11C2 | reverse complement strand
CGCCTCCTACTCCAACTTCGCCTCCTACTCCAACTTCGCCTCCGACGCCGACTCCGAGGATTCCGATTCCGCCGACAGTTAGCGTGCCTGATGCTGATTCGCCCCTGCTGTCAATTAGTTCGATCCCCCCGGCGCCGACTCCCGGACTATGGCCAATGCCCGGCCAGAGGCCGTTCCCGACGCCGGTGCCGAACCCGATACCTTTTCCTACACCTTTTCCTACACCTTAGGGGCTTTAGGTGCGATCGCGCCGCTCAGTGATGAGTTATGAGTTAATGTAAAACTCACTAAACTCATCACTCATAACTATTTAACGTCCTGGGGAGTTTCGGCCGAGTCTTCTGGCGACTCGGCCGGAGAATCTTCTAGAGGAGATAATTGTTGGGTGTACCCCAAGAGCGATCGAAGTTTCATGCGGTGGATGTAAGGCCAACCGCCATTGGCTTCAATATTCCTGAGCAGTTTGTAAAGTGCTTGGCGGTTGTCGGGAAAAGACGCTTGAAACAAACCGTCCCGAATTTCCCGGTGCGAAGCTTCCAGCCTCCGCAGCAGGGCCAAAAGCAGCAGACTGTCTCCCTGACAACTTTCGCCTAAAGTCCGAATCGCCTCTGTCAGCGATTGCATTTGAGACTGCAACTTTTCTGACTCTAAATCTTTGCCGTTGTCCATACCGCTGCTTCCTTTGAAATCTACAAGGCCTTTGTCCCCAGCCTTTTGGTCAACCGACTAATCGAGCTAGTCGCGATCGCCATTCGGGGTCATAAGCAAAGTAACTTAAGTAGGTTGACTTAAGCAATATTAATTTGCAGTCCAAGTCAGGAAAAGAGCACAACCCGTCGTACCATGTGTATTGGGCTGCGATCGGAACATGATTGAGAAATCATAAGTTCATGCTTATTTTCACGGCGCACTAGCTTGATTTTCTGAGTCAATGCCGGTGTCGGTGAAGCGAGCGATCTGGATCTAAATGCTGCCCTAAGCGCTGGCCTAGCCTGCCGGCGGGCAATTATATTTTGCTCGAAGTAGGGCTTTTTCTTAATATAATCCGATGTTGGATATTGAGGTTTGCAATGAAATATCGTGCTTTAATTGTTGCACTTTTAGCATTTTGCATGAGTGCGCTGGTTGCTTGTTCTTCTGCTTCTGACACGACGGTGGCGACTACTGAGTTGCTCACCTACGATGAGATTAGAGGTACTGGCTTGGCTAATAACTGCCCTAGCTTGGCAGAAACTTCTCGGGGATCGATCCCCATCGAAGCGGGCGCCACCTATAAACTGACTGGTTTGTGTTTGCAGCCCACAACTTATTTTGTGAAGGAAGAACCAGCAAACAAACGCCAAGAGGCGGAATTTGTGCCTGGTAAATTGCTGACCCGGTTCACGTCGAGCATTGACCAAGTTCAAGGTACGCTCAAGGTTGGTACTGATGGAACTCTGACTTTCACAGAAGAAGACGGCTTGGATTTTCAAGCTATTACGATTCAATTACCGGGCGGAGAGCAAGTACCTTTCTTGTTTACCATTAAACAGCTAGTGGCAAGTTCCGAACCCGGAGTGGTTGCTATCAATACTTCCACCGATTTGAGAGGAGAGTTTAACGTTCCTTCTTACCGCAGCGCAGGCTTTTTAGACCCTAAAGCTCGCGGGGTATCGACTGGCTACGACAATGCTGTAGCACTTCCGGCTAGTGACAATTCCAAACGGGTGCGGGCTAATGTTAAGGTTGCTGACACTCGCACTAAGGCCGGCAAAATTTCTCTCCAAGTTGCTAAAGTCAACAGCGCCACTGGCGAAGTTGGCGGGATTTTTGAGAGCACGCAGCCTTCTGATACTGATTTGGGAGCTAGACCGGCTCTGGACGTGAAAATTCGGGGTTTGTTTTACGCTCGCATTGAGCCTTCTGTGTCATAAAATGGGCTTTCAGGAGCGATCGAACTTGAGTAGTTTTTTACCCTAAAGGTACTGCTCGCTCTTCATTAGCCAACAGTCTTGAGCAACCTAACTTAGGACTGTTGACTAATGACTAAATTTATGATTTAATTGTGGTAATTCGCAAGTTATGAAGTTGGGATTTTTTATTAATTAAAGTATTGTATTCACAGCGCTTTCAGCTTATAATGTATTTTTTAAAAAACCTGGTTAAATAGGAGATTTGGTCGAAGGCCTTCTACCTGGTAAAAGTCTGCCTTATGCCGAAAACCTTCGGATAATCCCGCTAAATCCGTTCACGTTCCGAAAACTCAACTGGTGTGTCCGCTATCACACATATTAAGTGCTACGATTACACTAAACAAAAGTGAATTTTTTTAGACTAGATTGGAAACTAGATCTAAAGCAACTTCAGTCCTCTGCTCTACCCACCCTTATGCCACCATGTCTACCACACTGCCGAACGAGCTAAAAAGCGAAAATTTGCAATTGTTGCGCGAGTACCAACTTTCTGGATCTAATGAAATCCGCAATCAGTTAGTTAAACTGAATATTGGACTGGTCAGAAAAGAAGTTTACCACTGGATCAACCAGTGCGGTGAAAGCTACGACGATTTGCTGCAAGTCGGATGTATTGGGTTGATCCGGGCGATCGAGCGGTTTGATATCGCGAAGGGGCACGCTTTTAGTTCCTTTGCAATTCCCTACATACGGGGCGAAATTCAACACTACTTGCGGGACAAAAGCCCTTCTGTGCGATTTCCCCGCCACTGGCAGTCCCTGGAACGCAAATCAGTAGCAGCGATCAAGGAGTTGCAGGTGCAGTTAAACCGCAAACCTACGGATGCTGAAGTAGCAGCAGTCCTTGAGGTGTCTGTACAAGAATGGCAAGAAATTAAGTTGGCCCATCTCAACAGATCGCCTCTGAGTTTGGACGCCCCGATGCAAGATGAAGATGAGGGGGCTACTTGTCTGGGAGAATTGGTGCCCGATAGCAAATATCGGAGTTTTCAGTTGGCGCAAGAGGATCAAATTCGCGTACAGCAAGCTTTGGCTATGTTGGAACAACGGACTCGCGAGATATTGGAGTTTGTTTTTCTCTACGATTTGACGCAGAAAGAAACGGCTGAACGCTTGGGTATCAGTGCGGTGACAGTTTCTCGGCGAGTTAAGAAGGGGCTGGATTTGCTCAAAGAGATTATGACTAAACAGCTTTAGTGATTAGTCATTGGTCATTAGTCATTAGTCAGCAGTCAGCAGTCAGCATTAAGCTGCTACCGATAACAAATAACAAATAACCACTGACTACTAACTAATTTTTAGATGCTGCGGACAAATTTATCGAGCCTTTCTACGGCTTTTTTAATTGTGCCTAAATCGGTGGCGTAAGACAATCGAATATGGTCGTCTGCACCAAACGCAATCCCCGGAATAACAGCTACTTGCTGCTGTTCTAAGAAAGCGTCGCAAAATTCCAAAGAATTCATTCCTGTCTTACTGATGTTGACAAACATATAGAAAGCACCGTCTGGTTTAATACAGCTAATTCCAGGGACAGCATCGAGTAATTCAAATATTACCTGACGCCTTTCGGCAAAAGCTACACGCATTGTTTCGACAGACTCTTGACTGCTTTCCAAAGCTGCGATCGCGCCGTACTGTGCAAAAGTACACACATTTGATGTACTGTGACCTTGAATGGTGCTGGTGGCTTTAATTAATTCGCTCGGCCCGGCCAAATAACCGACTCGCCAGCCTGTCATCGAGTAAGCTTTAGCAAAACCGCTGCTGATCAGGGTGCGATCGAAGATTTCTTGGCCTAGGGAACCGATGCTGACGTGTTTGGCGTCGTCATATATAATTTTTTCGTAAATCTCGTCAGCAACGACTAAAATATCTCGATCGACTATCACCTCAGCCAACGCTTTGATTTCCGCCGTACTATACACCATTCCCGTTGGGTTAGAAGGCGAATTCAGTACAAATAACTTGGTTTTGGGAGTAATCGCTCCACTCAGTTGTTCTGGTGTAATTTTATATCCTGTAGAAGCATCAGTCCGTACAATTACGGGCTTGCCGCTAGCGAGTTTCACCATTTCAGGGTAGCTTAGCCAGTAGGGAGCCGGAATAATCACTTCCTCTCCAGGCTCGATCAGAGCCATCATCAGATTGTAGAGGGAATGTTTGCCGCCGTTGGTGACAATGATATTTTCTGGTTGATAGTTGAGATTGTTGTCGGATTGGAGTTTGCGCGCGATCGCAGCTTTTAACTGCGGTTCCCCAGCCACAGGGCCGTACTTAGTCTTGCCCGCGTCTAAAGCTTGTTTTGCCGCTGCTTTAATGTGTTCGGGGGTATCAAAGTCGGGTTCTCCCGTACTCAAACTACAGACATCAATCCCTTCGGCCTTCATGGCTTTAGCCTTAGCGGCGATCGCCAAGGTTATGGAAGGAGAAACCTCACCCACTCGTGCTGCCAACTTAATCATTGGATTTTAGATATTAGATTTTTGACTTTCGATCATAGGGTGACAAATGTTGATATTCAACCCTGTTGTTAGGGAATTATGACATTTGTTTACATAGTACGTAAAGGATTAAGCAATTAAAGAATAAAAATTAAAGAAGCTCTTAGTTTTAATTTTTATTTTTTAATTTTTATTTTTTGACGTTATTATTGTACCATTTTTGATGCCTCGTTACCCTCAACGCCGATCTGCAAGCTTATGGATCTCAAATCTCTGATTCGCGACATTCCTGATTTCCCCAAGCCGGGAATTCTGTTTCGAGACATTACAACTTTGTTACGCGACCCGCAAGGGCTCAGCTACACCATTGATAGCTTAGCCGAAAAATGCTCTGCAATGTCTGTTGACTATGTGGTGGGCATGGAATCGCGGGGCTTCATCTTTGGCGCGCCTTTGGCTTATAAAATGGGAATAGGCTTTATTCCTGTCCGCAAACCAGGGAAACTGCCCGGTGCGGTTCATTTTGCTGAGTACGAATTGGAGTACGGTGTCGATCGACTGGAGATGCACCAAGATGCGATGACATCCGGCAGCCGGGTGCTGATTGTGGACGATTTAATCGCCACTGGCGGAACAGCGGCGGCGACGGCTAAATTGTTGGAACAAGCTGGCTGCGAGCTTGTAGGTTTTGCTTTTATCATTGAATTGCAGGCTTTGGGCGGCCGGCAGAAATTGCCCGATGTGCCGATCGTCACGCTAGTTGAATATTAGTCAGTTAATTGTTGGCTGTTAACTGTTGACAGTTGACGGCTGAATAAAAACTACGGACAAATAATATCCTTGACCTTTGCATCGGAATAATTCATCTCTCTCTTCTGGAGACTCTGTGATCTCTGCGTCAAGAGCGGTTAAATCATTCCGATGCAACCGGAATTAATATCATTCACAATTATTCAATTCTTCAATTGTTCAATTCTAAAATCTAAAATCTAAAATCTAAAATCGTATGACTTCTCTTAAGTTAAATCGAAATTGGCGAGCGTTGAATTCTCTGTTTGGCAGCGAGACATTTACTTATGTTGTCAAGCGACTGTTGCAGGCACTTTTAACCCTATTTTTGGCATCGAT
Source organism: Microcoleus sp. Pol11C2 (assembly GCF_036701505.1). Lineage (NCBI taxonomy): Bacteria > Bacillati > Cyanobacteriota > Cyanophyceae > Oscillatoriales > Microcoleaceae > Microcoleus > Microcoleus sp. Pol11C2. The sequence continues at coordinate 71,436 of NZ_JAUBQX010000021.1, read as the reverse complement.
GCTTTGTTTTGCAATTATTGAGCTAGCACCGGGAAATTACTTGGATACTTTGAGCCAAAATCCTAAGATTTCGCCGGAGACACTCAAGCAACTCGAACAGCAGTTCGGCTTAGATAAACCAGCTATTGTGCAGTATTGGCTGTGGCTGCAACAAATTGTGACCCGGGGGAATTTTGGCACGAGTTTTGTGTATCAGCGATCCGTAGCTTCGCTGCTGTGGGAACGGGTACCGGCGACGTTATTAATGGCGATCGCATCTTTGATTGTAACTTGGGCGATCGCCATTCCCTTGGGAATAGTCGCCGCCGTCAATCAAAACCGCACAGTCGATCGAGTTCTGCAAGTAGTCAGCTACACCGGACAGGGATTTCCGAGCTTTATCACAGCGTTGCTGCTGCTATTTTTTGCTCAAAAGACTTCGCCTCTGTTTCCCATCGGAGGAATGACGAGCATCGACCAGGCAGACTTACCTTGGTGGGGCCAAATCCTCGATTACGGCTGGCACTTAATTTTGCCAACAGTCGCCCTCAGCCTTACTGGTTTTGCGGGTTTGCAAAGATTGATGCGCGGACAATTTTTGGACGTGCTGCGTCAAGATTATATCCGAACAGCACGGGCTAAAGGTTTGCCGGACGATCGAGTAATTTACATTCATGCTTTGCGGAATGCTGTTAATCCGTTGATTACGCTGTTGGGTTTTGAGTTTGCTAGTTTGTTGAGCGGTGCGTTTATTGCCGAATATTTCTTTAATTGGCCGGGGTTGGGAAAGCTGACTTTGGATGCGGTGAACAATCAAGATTTGTATTTAGTAATGGCAAGTTTGATGATGGGTGCGACGATGTTGATTGTTGGCAATTTGTTGGCGGATTTGCTGCTCAAAGCTGTCGATCCTCGGATTAAGCTGGAAGATTTGAAATAGTAGACTTAATTCAGTAATATGAGTGAGGTACGCCAGGGCGATTTGTAATAGTCAACAGTCAACAGTCAACAATCAACAGTATTCCTATTATCCATGCCCCATGCCCCATGCCCCATTACCCATCTCGGAGCGTTTTATGTCAGAAAAACAACCCAACGAGCCAATGAGTTTTAGCAGCTTTGCCGACTGGTGCAGGCATATTGACAGTCTTTCAGTATGGGCAAGGCATACAGTAGAAGTGTTGTTAGAAAAGGCTGGCACTGATGACGCACAAGCAGCGGAGCAGATACTTTCAAGCATGACAGAACTTGATCTCAGCCATACTGGAATTAAAGACATCAGCTCCCTCGGCTCCTTTACCAATCTGACAAAACTCGATCTCTCCTCTAATCAAATTACCGACATCAGCTTCCTCGGCTCGCTCATCAATCTGACCACACTGTATCTGAGCCACAATCCAATTACCGACATCAGCTTCCTCGGCTCGCTCACCAATCTGACAACACTGTATCTCTGGGGCAATAAAATTACCGACATCAGCTTCCTCGGCTCGCTCACCAATCTGACAACACTCAATCTCTCCTCTAATCAAATTACCGACATCAGCTTCCTCGGCTCGCTCACCAATCTGACCACACTGGATCTGGGCAACAATCCAATTACCGATATCAGCTTCCTCGGCTCGTTCACCAATCTGACAACACTCAATCTGAGGAACCATCTGAGGAAGCATAAAATTACCGACATCAGCTTCCTCGGCTCGCTCACCAATCTGACAACACTCAATCTCAACGACAATCAAATTACCGATATCAGCATCCTCGGCTCGCTCACCAATCTGACAACACTGGATCTGGGCAACAATCAAATTACCGATATCAGCATCCTCGGCTCGCTCACCAATCTGACAACACT
>NZ_JAUBQX010000021.1:68711-69502 GCF_036701505.1 Microcoleus sp. Pol11C2 | reverse complement strand
CTGACAACACTGGATCTGGGCAACAATCAAATTACCGATATCAGCATCCTCGGCTCGCTCACCAATCTGACAACACTGGAGCTCGGCCACAATCCAATGACCGATATCAGCGCCTTGCGATCGCTCACCAATCTGACAACACTGGATCTCAATAGGAATAAAATTACCGATATCAGCGCCTTGCGCGAGCTCACCAATCTGACAACACTGTATCTCCACGAAAATAAAATTACCGATATCAGCATCCTCGGCTCGCTCACCAATCTGACAACACTGGATCTCAATAGGACTCAAATTACCGATATCAGCGCCTTGCGCGAGCTCACCAATCTGACAACACTGTATCTCCACGTAAATAAAATTACCGATATCAGCTTCCTCGGCTCGCTCACCAATCTGACAACACTGTATCTCAACGACAATCAAATTACCGACATCAGCATCCTCGGCTCGCTCACCAATCTGACAACACTGTATCTCTACGACAATCAAATTACCGATATCAGCTTCCTCGGCTCGCTCACCAATCTGACAACACTGTATCTCTACAACAATCAAATTACCGATATCAGCATCCTCGGCTCGCTCACCAATCTGACAAGACTGTCTCTCTACAACAATCAAATTACCGACATCAGCATCCTCGGCTCGCTCACCAATCTGACAACACTCAATCTCAACGACAATCAAATTACCGATATCAGCGCCTTGCGATCGCTCACCAATCTGACAACACTCAATCTCAACGACAATCAAATTACCGATATCAGCGCCTTGCGATCGCTCACCAA
>NZ_JAUBQX010000021.1:0-68611 GCF_036701505.1 Microcoleus sp. Pol11C2 | reverse complement strand
TCTGACAACACTGTATCTCTACAACAATCAAATTACCGATATCAGCTTCCTCGGCTCGCTCACCAATCTGACCACACTGGAGCTCTACAGCAATCAAATTACCGATATCAGCGCCTTGCGATCGCTCACCAATCTGACAACACTGTATCTCTACAGCAATCAAATTACCGATATCAGCGCCTTGCGATCGCTCACCAATCTGACAACACTGGAGCTCAACAAGAATCAAATTACCCATATCAGCGTGTTAGGCGAACTCGCACAGAAACGTCTTACTCTCTCAACTACGCCAATTGATGGTCAAAAAGCCACAGACGCCATCAAAGTTGCCTATGCCGCTATTGGGCTAGAAGAACCCTCCGTTATTATTTGCAGCAGTCCCCGCGACGTTTGTTTCCAAATCTTCAACAGGCTCAAACACGACCATTCACAAAACTGCTCAGACGAATACAGCAATAGATTGGGGAAAAAGCTAGACCAGAAATGGAGGCCCCCTGTGGGAGAATTTGCAAGTCCGGCGGTGTGGAAGTATGAGTTCGATAACATGACGATGGAGTCCAAAGTAGAAGAAAGCGCACTGACTTCGCTAATGTCCGAATGCGCTCAAAGCTATTATGGGCAATGGGAACGAATGATGGGGAATGTTGTTCCCTTTCATTTTTTCGAGTATCACGGCCTGATCTCCCGTAAAACCACCACGACTTTGTTTAAAGAAATCTATTTGACCCAATTGTATATATCTTCAGGCGTCAATATTTCCCAAAAGCTACAAGAAATACTTCGCTCCCTAAACCTGCTTTTCGAGCATTGCGGTTGGATATTTTCCTTTGAAAAGATTTGCTTTGTGTGCGATGGCCCGCGCCACCTGCGCTTTGACAGTCAAAACCGCTTGCACGCTGAAGCAGAACCTGCTATTGAGTTTGCGGATGGATGGAATTCTTACTATTATCATGGCGTCAGATTGCCTGAAAAATACGGTCAACTACACCCGAACCAATGGCAATCCCAATGGCTGTTATCAGAAAATAATGCCGAAGTGAAGCGAGTGTTAATTCAAGGAATTGGTTACGAGCGCATAATTCAAGAATTGTCAGCAAAACAAATAGATAGTTGGCAGGAATATGCACTATTAGAAATATATAACGGCTGGAATTGGGAGCCGATTTATTTGTTAAAAATGACTTGTCCGAGTACGGGATTCATTCACGCTTTGAGAGTTCCACCTGACCTGACATCTGCTAGGGAGGCAATTCGCTGGGTAAATTGGGATATCGATCCCGAGGAATTTTCCGTGCAGACTTGATATATAGCCTTTCTCACGTAAATTAAATGCTCGTGGGCTTCGGGCATAGCAGATATAAAAGCGTTTGAATTTTTAATTTCAGAACGGGGCTGACAATTCATTTAAGAACGGGCTAGGCTAGTTGTAGACTTCTATTTCCCTGCCAGGAATGCACCGATAAAACTTCATTCACCCTCCAAACATGGCAAAACAACTAGCAATAGAAACTCGCGGACTCACGAAACAATTCGATCGCCATATAGCCGTCAATGACATCGATTTGCAAGTAGCAGCAGGCGAAGTATGCGGACTGATCGGCCCCAACGGTGCCGGCAAAACTACTTTGCTGCGGATGTTGGCGGCGGCTGAGGAACCGACTATAGGGGAAATTTACATCAATGGGGATAGGTTATTGCGCGATCGATCGCACCCAATTCTCAAACAGCGCATCGGCTTTCTTCCCGACGACTTTCCCCTCTACGACGACTTGACTGTTTGGGATTATTTAGACTATTTTGCCCGACTCTACAACCTCCAGCAACCGCGCCGCCGAGAGCGAATCAACTCCGTCTTAGAACTCGTGCAACTAACCAACAAGCGCAACAGTTTAATTTCTACCCTGTCGCGGGGGATGAAACAGCGCCTGAGTTTGGGGAGAACTATTATCCACGAACCGCTATTGTTGTTGTTAGACGAACCGGTTTCTGGCTTAGATCCGATCGCCCGAATGCAGTTCCGCGAAATTATCAAAGTTTTGCAAGAAGCCGGCATGACCGTAGTCATATCATCTCACGTCCTCAGCGACTTAGCCGAACTTTGTAGCTGGGTGGGTATCATGGAACTCGGATATCTGGTCGAAAGCGCACCGTTACAAGAACTTTACAAACGCCTCAGCCGCCAGCAAATTTTCATGTCGGTTTTAGGAAATAAATTAGAAGCGCTAACATCCGCATTAAAAAACTTTCCTTGGGTGGAAAATTGGGCAATAATCCCGGAAACTCAACAGGTGTGCGTTGATTTTTCAGGAAGCCCGGAAGATGCCGCAAATTTATTACGCGAACTCGTGGCCGCCAACATTCCCCTAACCGAATTCCACTGCACTCAAGAAGACTTAGAAACCATCTTCCTCAAGATGGGACACCAGCAAGCATCATAATTTGCTCGTTTCCGGTTTACCAGAATAAACAGTGAGTTATAACTAAGTCGTCACCCATTCCTAATCACGAATAACCAATGACACTCCACTTACTAGACAAAATAGGCAACTGGAATCCCCAGTTATTTCGAGAAATCAAAGGCCGCTTGAATACTGGCAATATGGCGATCGCCTCTGCCCTTTCCCTAAGCGCTCAACTGCTGCTGTGGATGTATTTCAGCGCCCAGATACCCGTTCCCCCTGCTAATGGCAACTACACTTATCCCATCCATCACAGATTTTGCTTAGAGACTGCCAAGTCCTCTGAGAAACAGTGCGTCAGAGATGCCTTGGGCAACTTTGCCATTGACTGGCCCAACTGGTGGCTAGAGATATTCATTTTGCTGAGCATATTGAGCGTGTTAGCTTTATTAGTAGCAGGGACTTATCTGCTGGTCAGCGACTTAGACAAAGAGGAACGCCGCGGCACCCTCAACTTTATTCGCCTCAGTCCCCAATCTGCCAAAACAATTTTTCTCGGCAAAATTCTGGGCGTCCCAATTTTACTTTATCTAGCAGCAATTCTGACAGTACCGCTGCATTTGTACGCTGGATTAGCCGCCCAAATACCCCTGAATGAAATTTTATGTTTCTACACAGCCGCTGCAGCTAGCTGTGCTTTATTTTACAGCGGTGCGATGCTATTTGGATTGACAACCAGTTGGTTGGGAGGATTTCAACCTTGGTTGGCTAGCGCTACGGTTTTTGTTGTGTTTGGGATTTCTTGGCTCCCGCTCACGCGAGCTGCTTGGGATGTGTTACATTTTTTGTCTCCCCTTGTTATCCTGAGATATCCGCTTTTTCGAGTTGATAAAACTGATTTCGATTCGTTAGTTGAAAACTTAGACAAGTTGCAATGGTTTTACTCGCCAGTGGGTACAAATATTGCGAGTGGCATTGCTTTGTGTCTCTTGGTTTGTGGTACAGGAACCTACTGGATGTGGCAGGGATGGCAGCGCCGCTTTCCAAATCCCAGCGCTACAGTTTTGAGCAAGCGGCAAAGTTATTTGCTAGTTATCTGCTGTCAGGTAATATTTTTAGGGTTTGCACTCCAATCAGACCCCCCAGCAGGCAACGGTAATCTCCTCTGTTTACTTATCTTGAATTTGCTGATGTTCTTAGCTTTAATTGCAGCTTTAACATCTGACAGACAATCATTGTACGATTGGGCGAGGTATCGGAAACAAATTGTTCCCAGCAATCAGAAGCTGTGGCGACGTTACCCACTACTCGATTTAATTTGGAGCGATAAAAGTCCGGCTGTAGTTGCGATCGCCATCAATTTACTCAGCTCAGTAATAATTTTAACACCTTGGGCGCTGTTGGAAAAACCTGAGAAAAATGGATTTTGGGGTCTAATCCTCTGCCTGAATCTTATCCTAATTTACGCAGGCATCACCCAACTATTCCTATTTACAAAAACCAGAAATCAGGAAATTTGGGCCGTCGGGACAGTCGGCAGCGCTATCTTGTTGCCATCTGTGATTTTATCTATGCTATTGCTCACCCCAGAAAAAGCTCCTCTTTTGTGGTTGTGTTCAACATTTCTTGGCGTTTGGTTGTTGCCGTCTTTGGCACCCGTGTCAGGAAATACGATTTTGCTATCCATACTCAGTCAGTGGACTGTCTTGGTTTTGTTGAACTTCAAATTGAGGTCACAACTGAGACTCGCAGGGCAATCAGCTTCTAAAGCACTGCTGAAAGCTTGAAAAAGCTGGGGAAGGGATTAAACGTGAAACTCCGATTCAGGCAGGGATTTAAACCCCTGCCTGAAAGCTTAATTCCTCTTCAGACGACTGTTCAAGTAACTTATTATGCCAATTCCACATTTATAATCTACTTTATATTGAGCAATGGTGGTCGCTGCTACACAGACAAAGCCCACCTTGGCAGGCTTTAAGATTAAAGTTGAAAAATAATTTCTGACTGGACAGATCCAAAATTATAGAGTCAGCGTATATTACTAATGAACGCACTACAAAATTTCATGGGTTCGCACCCTTAAAAATTTCAGCTTGCCTGTTTGCAGTTGAGCTGCGCTCGCCCTTGGCTACACAGCCAACTATAAAATACGCCTAAGTGATCTGTATTTAGGAGTGGGTTTATTGGAATTTGGGGGCAGGTTTATATATCATTTTAGCTGCGTGTAATACTTTTATGGCAACCCACCCCTAAAGCCGAAAATAAGAAAAACTATCCTAAAAGTGCGACTTTGTGATATTTTGACTGAGAATACCGCCGCCGTTAGGCAATAGAAGTATCAAATTTAGAGGGTAATTAGAACATGGCAGAAATTAGAGACACCGCCCAAGCAAACTTGCTAGCAGGAACTCCAGAAGATGACCTGATTTTTGGTTTGATGGGCAATGACACCATTGCCGGAAACTCTGGTAATGACAGCATTTATGGAGGTAAGCAAAGCGATTTAATTGAAGGCAATTTAGGTCAGGATTCGCTATTTGGAGATTTAGAGAACGACACTATTAACGGCGGAGAAGGTAACGATTTTTTAGTGGGCGGAAAAGGCAGCGATTCCATATCGGGCAACTCCGGCAATGATGTTTTGTCTGGCGATCGAGATACTGATGTCCTGATAGGCGGAGACGGGGCAGACCTATTTGTTTTGAGGCGCTACGCTGAGGCCGATCCTGGTCGTACCAGCGGCGGTGTTAGTCTGGCAAATGCGGACGCGATCGCCGATTTTGTACCAGGTACAGATTTAATCGGTTTGGGGGAAGGTCTCAGTTTTAGCGACTTGAATATTCTGGAAGCTGGAAACGATACTGTTATTCAAGACCGGGTAACAGGAGAATTTCTCGCTACTCTCAGAGGGGTGAGACAAAGTTCGATTAACCAGGCAAGTTTCACTAATAATATTGGCAGTGTTGTTCCCAACCCCCCGCCTCCAGCGCGGACAACGGCTTATGCTTTAACTCCTGCTAATCGGATTGTCGGTTTTAGTCTTTCCAACCCGGGAAGTGTGATCTCAGATTTGCCCGTGACTGGATTGCAAGCGGGAGAAAGTTTGCTGGGAATTGATTATCGGCCGGCTAACGGTTTGCTTTACGGTGTGGGTTCTAGCAATCGCTTGTATACTGTCAATCCGATGACTGGGGAAGCAAGTCCAGTCGGTAACGGGCAGTTTGCTGTTCCCCTAACTCCGGGGGCTGCGGGTTTTGATTTCAATCCGACGGTTGATCGAATTCGGTTTGTCAATCAAGCCGATCAAAACGCCCGCCTCAACCCGGATACCGGGGCACTTGTGGATTTTGACACGCTGGCGGGGGGAGTTCAACTCGACGGGAATTTGGCTTATGCTGCGGGCGATCGCAATTTTGGAAGTTCTCCGGCTGCTGCTGGGGCTGCGTATGTGAATAACTTTGCCGGCGCAACTTCCACAACCCTGTTTGCAATTGACAGCGATTTGGATGTTTTGGTGCGCCAAGATCCGCCGAATAATGGAGTGTTGAATACGATCGGATCTTTGGGAGTTGATGCTACTAGCGTTCTCGGCTTTGATGTCAGGAGTATTGGCGGCCGCGAGGTGGCAGTGGCGGCGCTGGAAGTTGGTGGCATTTCCGGCTTGTACAATATCAATTTAAGTAGCGGTCAAGCTTCCTTTGTCGGTCAAATTGCCGACGGGAGACAGATTAACGGTTTGGCTTTGCCTTTGCCTACAGCTTACGCTTTAACTGTCAGAAATGGCGCTGAAACAATTGTCGGTTTTAATGAGGCGGGACCGCGGGCGATTCTCAGTGACACAGCAGTTACGGGGTTGCAGCCGGGAGAAAGTTTGCTGGGAATAGATTTTCGCCCCGCTAACGGTTTGCTTTACGGTGTGGGTTCTAGCAATCGCTTGTACGCGATCAATCCGGTGACTGGGCAAGCAAGTTCAGTCGGTAGCGGACAGTTTGCTGTTCCCCTAACTCCGGGGGCTGCGGGTTTTGATTTCAATCCGACAGTCGATCGAATTCGGTTTGTCAATCAAGCCGGTCAAAACGCCCGCCTCAACCCGGATACTGGGGCACTTGTAGATTTTGACACCCTGACGGGGGGAATTCAACTCGACGGGAATTTGGCTTATGCTGCGGGCGATCGCAATTTTGGCAATCCCGGCGCGGCGGCTGCTGCTGCGTATGTGAATAACTTTGCAGGGGCAGCTTCGACGACACTGTTTGCAATTGACACCAATTTAGACATTTTGGTGCGGCAAGATCCGCCGAATAATGGGGTGTTGAATACGATCGGGTCTTTGGGAATTGATGCTGGTACCGTTCTCGGCTTTGATATCAGGAGTGTTGGCGGTAACGAGACGGCTTTGGCTGCGATCGAAGTTGGGGGAGTTTCCAGCCTATACAATATCAATTTGACCACCGGTCAAGCTTCGATTGTCGGTCAAATTGGTGACGGGCGAGGGATTAAAGGTTTAGCACTGACTTTGATTTAACTGCTAGATTCCCAGCGATTTTAGGCATCAATTATGTACTTTTTAGGTATAAACTTGAAAGTAACTCAACTTTTCTACAATCTGAAATTGTCAGTCTAAAATCGTTTGGGCAATTCCAAATTCCCAATTTGAGGTAACATATTATTTTGCCAACCAAGATAATATGTTATCTCAAGTTTTTTACTTGTTACGTTCCCGCAGTGACGGCAAATATCTGTCCGCGAATCCCAATCCAGATGCGGCAGTGAGTTACCTGCTGATGTTTCGCGAAGACTATGACGCTTTGAGCTATCTCAACGCCCACGCTGTTGATGTTGCCGATCGATTCGGAGTAGAATCGATTTCCGGTTCTCAGGTAAAAAAGCTACTCGAACGTTGGGGCTTTAACGGTGTAGGGGTTGTTCAAGACCCGCTGTTACCCAATATTGAGTTTTTATTGACAAAGGATTGACAATTGACAAGATTTGCTATGCACCCGGTTTCAGGAAGAAATCGGGTTTTTTTGTCAAGTTTTGGGCCGATCGCCCGATCGAGCTTGTACACTTCTGTGCCCCATATCTAGTGCAAATTGTCAAATATATTAACCTTTTACCCTAAATCTGAATCCTGTTGTATATTCGTAGTCTGTTGATATATTCCGACACGTCAGTACACAACCTATGGTTCGAGAATTAGAGCGATCGAGTGCCCGCGAGAAACGCAACCTGTCCGATTTCCCCGAAACAGCACCCGCAGCCAATCCAGTATTTTTCAGGACTTACAGTCGCCGTACCGAGACGGGAAGGGAGACTTGGGCCGAAGTGTGCGCGAGAACAGTCAAAGGGCTGCAAAAGCTGGGAAACCTCACCCCCGAAGAAACACAACTGCTGCACCGGATGCAAAACCAGCTCAAAACCCTCGCTTCAGGCCGCTGGCTGTGGGTAGGTGGTAGCAAATGGATCGAACAACCAGAGAATTTTTCCGGCGCATATAATTGCTCCTCAACAAATATTCTCGACTGGCGTTCGTTTGGTTTGTTGATGGATTTGGCAATGATGGGCTGCGGCACAGGGGCAGTCTTGGAACCACAATATATCAACCAACTGCCGCCGATTCGCAACCGTTTAACCCTAACCATGCAAGGCGAAATCGGCTCTACACCCGCCCAGTTGCGCCGTCAAGAAACCGAAGTAAAAATTGCAGAAAAAACCGCAACTATTTATGTCGGAGATTCTCGCCAAGGTTGGGTAAAATCCTATCAAACTTTGCTAGAATTATCCACAGATGAAAGATTTGCAGGAGAAGTTCAAGTATTTATCGATTTGAGCGACGTTCGCCCGGTGGGAGAACCTTTAAAAGGTTTTGGCGGAGTAGCAAATCCGGTGAAATTGCCCGACCTTTATCAGCGCTGCGCCGCTATTTTGAATAAAGCTTTCGGGCGGCAGTTAAATTCAGTTGAATGCTGCGTGTTGATAGATGAAGCGGCGGTGACAATTGTTGCTGGAAACATTAGAAGATCTGCCGGAATGCGTCAGTTTTATGCTGATGACGAACTCGGAGCAAATGCTAAAAATAATTTGTGGCAACAAGATGAAAGCGGCAACTGGAGAATAGATCCAGAACGCGATGCCCTTCGGATGGCCAACCATACGCGAGTTTTCCATACCAAACCTACACTAGAAGAATGTATTGATGCTGTCCGCAAACAGTATTACAGCGGCGAAGGTGCGATTCAATGGGCCGGGGAAGCTGTAGCTCGATCTAACGTTGATTTACTTTCAACACCGAGCCTTAGAAGTGAGTTTTTGAAAGCTTACGACGAAGGAAAAGCTAAAGAGTGGTTGCAGGAACGCCATCCTAATATGACTGCTGGCGAGTTAGAGCATCGGTTAGTCCGTGTGGGCTTAAACCCGTGTGGTAAGTAATTTTGCCTCACGTAAAAAACCTCGCAAAATCGGAGAAGACTGAGATGTTAATTCCGAGGTAAGTAAGGGAATTAAAAGTCCTTTACCACCGTAGAGCGTACCGGGTGAACCTTCTTTCTAGAAGAATATAATCCTGGCAAGAGTGCGGGGCATTTACAGCTAAAGTAGATGAAAAAGTACGCCGATCTACAGGGAAAATTGAATCTGTAGAACTAAAGGATAAAAAGCCTTTAGGGTAACAAAAATGGAAATCATAGGCTCTAATTTTCACTGTAATTTGGCAGAAGTTCACCTCAATCAAATTGACCCTTACAACTTCAAAGAACAGGAGGAAGCTTTCAGGGCTGCGGCTCTATCTGTCGCGGTACTTCTAAATCACAAATTTCTTGAACCCCGCTATCAATACAGCCGCGAACTAGACCCGATTGTCGGCGTATCTTTCACGGGATTGTTCGATTTCTTCGTTCATGCTTTTGGCGTTGAGTGGCTGCGCTGGTGGGTGGAAGGCCGCCCGCAAACTCCGCAAGGAATCGCTTTTAAACAGCGGGAAGAAGAGTATTTGAGTGGTTGGCGGGAGATTGTCAATCGGGTAGTATGGGATTATTGCGATCGCCATTCCTTAAAACGCCCAAATCGCTGCACAACGGTTCAACCATCGGGTACTAAATCTCTGCTGACAGGTGCTTCGCCGGGGTGGCATCCGCCGAAAGCCCAGCGTTTCATTCGCCGCATCACTTTCGGCAAAAACGACCCTGTAGCCCTCGCCTGCATCGACTACGGATACAACGTGATTCCGTCTCAATCTGACAAAGATGAAAACGGCAATTTGCTGAACAATCCCTTCGATGAACGCTGTACAGAATGGCTGGTAGAAATACCTGTTGCGGTAAGTTGGGCTGATTTACCCGGTGCTGATGAAATTGAAATAAACAAATTCTCAGCGGCGGCACAAATGGACTTTTATATGCAGGTGCAAAAGTTCTACGTGCGGCATAACACCAGCGCGACTATTGAGTTGCGGGAAAATGAAGTAGAAAGTTTTGGCACTAGGATTTACGAGGCGATTCGCGATGATGAAGGCTATATTTCCGCAGCGCTTTTAGCTCGATTTGATGCTCTTGAAACTTTCCCGCGTTTGCCATTTGAACCGATCAACAAGGAAACTTACACCAAGATGGTGGAAGAGACTTTGGCGCGCCGCGAAATTGATGTTTTTCATGCGGCACTAAGTCGCTATGACTTGGGTGAAATGATGGATTCGGGGCCGGCGGGCTGTGATTCCGATAAGTGTTTGATGCCGGAGACTAAATAGATTTAGCGATCGGCTTAACTATGAGAAATCCCCTGGCTTTGGGGATTTCTTTTTTTTGAGTTGCACACAAATGCTAAAGCCTTGATTGAGGCTGTTTTGGAGAAGAGGCGATCGCTGTTTGGCGGTGAGACGGGCGATCGCTTTTCAGGGGTGAGAGTGCGATCGCCCTTACAGTCAAAATTGTTTATCCCCAAAAAAAATAATCTGGCTTCCTCCCCGTGTCCGGGAAGGGGTTCTTTGAGAATTATCGATCGAGTGCGGAACTGACCAACTGTCAACCGCTGCATTTTGGGCAACAAACGAACCAGCACCCAATGGTAAAGTCGTTCTTTGTAAGACATAATTAACTTGTCTCCATACGTATGGGAGGCAGTGCTGATAGGTTGGTAGCCGGGACGCACTGGCTTTCTGACGAATGTGATGTTCTCCTCTCATACTACGAATTGTGGTTAAGTCAACTTAACCATAGGAATTCTGAAATTGGATAGTTAATGAGTAGTGTGGCCCAAAAACTCAAACAACGATGCCAATCGCTTTCTTTGACGCAGCAGCAAGTTGCGGATGAATGGGGCGTGAGTGCAACCACTGTGAAAAATTGGGAAGCTGGTAGACATCTTCCAAAACTCTATCTCGAACAGACGAAAGTATTGTGCGACCTCCTGAAGCTGTCCTTAGACGATTTGGTAGATTAACCCAAACTAAGCAATAGCAAAAGTAACAGCGATCGCGCCTATTTAATCTCTAATCAAAAAGTGGGATCGTCTCTTCTCTTCCCCTCTTAAAAAAGAATGTCAGTATTGTGCAGCGGCGATTGATTGAGAAAAGTGCAAGATCCGGACTTACGCATGACCTCCCGATATGGTGTTTGGTCGGGGTAATCCTCCGGTGATTGCCCCTACATCATAACTGCGGGTCTTGTACCATAAAGTAGTTCCTAGAAATTAACACATTTCTCTCTATGTAAAATCTCTATTTAAAAACATCTTTCGTCTTTTAAAGCACCAATGTTGCGGTCAAATAAACTGCGGCGTGCAGGCCTAAAATTCCCCAATTCAGAGCCAAGTTTTGCCAAGTCGGTTCGTAGACTGCGCTCTTATCGAATAAGTGCGGCAAGATTGTGCGATGGGGCAATCTTACCGCACTTTTCTCAACCGTTCACATAATAATCCCGCGTTCCCTTCGCATTCATCGCTTCTCCGAGTCGATTTAACCCGTACACGTAAGCCGCAGTTCTCATGGAAATTGAAAATTCCTGAGATTTTTTCCAAATTGCCTCAGTTTCTTCGACCATTTTATGCTTCAACCGCTGATTGACTTCCTCCAGCGTCCAATAAAGTCCGCTGCGGTTTTGCACCCACTCAAAATAACTAACCGTTACGCCTCCGGCATTGACTAAAATATCAGGGATTACCTGAATTCCCCTTGCTTCTAAAATCAAATCAGCAGCAGAATCAATCGGCCCGTTAGCTACTTCAAAAATAAACTTAGCCTTAACATCATTAACATTGGCTTCTGTTATTTGATTCTCCAAAGCGGCTGGAACCAGCACGTCTACATCTAATGCTAAAAGTTGCTCATTTGTCAAGATTTCGTGTTCGATAATATTGCAAACAGAACCTTCGCAGTAAAGGGCTTTGATACCTTTGTTAGAATCTTTAAAGCCTCGAATACTGGGGATATCCAGCCCTTGTTTAGCATAAATTCCCCCTTGGGAATCGCTGACAGCAACAACTTTGTAACCTGCTTTCCACAGCAGTTCAGCTATTTCGGCACCTGCATTGCCAAAACCTTGTACTGCTACAGTCGTATCTGGAGGATTTAGCTCAAATTTGGGTAAGATAGTTTCTACTACAAAAAAAGCACCCATTGCTGTTGCCGTATCTCTGCCCAAACTGCCGCCAATTGTCACTGGTTTTCCAGTCACCACCGCTGGAGAAAGCTGACGCTTAATAATATTGTACTGATCCATCATCCAACCCATAATCATGGGATTGGTGTACACATCCGGGGCGGGAATATCGACATCGGGGCCGATGAAATCTGCGATCGCATCCACATAGCCCCGGCTCAACCGTTCCAATTCCAGTTTAGACAATTCCTTGGGATTGAGAGTAATTCCGCCCTTTGCTCCTCCAAAAGGCAAGTTCAAAACTGCACATTTAAAAGTCATCCAAAATGCTAAGGATTGCACTTCATCAAGGGATACTCCCGGATGATAGCGCACTCCTCCTTTAGACGGGCCTCTGGTATTGTCGTAGCGCACCCGATAACCTTGAAAAATTCGCAGGGAACCGTCATCCATCCGCACGGGAATCGATACAATTAAACTGGATTTGGGGTGTTTCAGCCTTTCGATCGTATCCTCAGAAAGGGACACATATTTTAAGGCTCGTTCTAATCGGCGGCTGGCATCGGCAAATAATGATTCAGACATAAGAAGTTAGTTGAGTGTTGACTGTTGTCAGAGAGAAGAAGGCTTCGAGTGCTTAAGCTAATTTAATCACAATCCTGGTTGAATGCTGTCAACTGTCAAGGGTCAACTCTTCACAAACTGCCTTGTGTCGCTCGACAATATCGCAGTGCCAAGCAGCCATTAAGCAGATACACTTACAATAGAGAGTGATATTTAAGCTCAAGCCGCAATTTGAGTTCGATCGCTCAAATCACTGGCAGCCATCAGGGGAATTAAATTCTGAAATAGATCGAGGCTGTAGCTGACGTTAGAAACTGAATTATTATTATGGTTGGACTCCTAGCCGCACTCTCTGCGTCTGCGGCAGGGGGTATGAGAATTGCCCTGCCCCTGCTGTTAATTGGTTTGTTGCGGATTGACAAACTTTGGTCGGAAATACCTCTATTGTCGGGGGTTCCCCCCCAGGTGGCTATCACCATCTTGGTGAGTTGGTCGCTGTTAGAGTTATTTGCTTCTAAAACCTTTGTAGGACAGCGGGTACTGCAAATTGTGCAAATTATTTTCAGCCCTATTGTAGGAGCAATTATGGGAATTTCGATCGCTCAAGTAAGTTCGATCGACGAAATTATTGCTCACCCTTGGATGCTGTGGATAATTGGTATTGTCGGAGGTTTGTTGGCTTTAGTGCTGCAACTGGTACAAGCAGGATGGTTTTACCGGCTGCGGGGTTTGCCGATTTGGGTGATTTTCCTCCAAGATGTTCTGTGCATTTCCTTGGTTTTGTTTGCCTTTGACGCACCACGGCAGGGAGGGTTAGTGGCGATGATGCTGCTGTGGCTGGCAATTCGCAGTTCTAAAGAGTGGTATCGCTGGTACAAAAGTCAGGGAATACCGGGCGATAGGGGAAACCCCCGCCGCCGCAAGCGCGATCCTGATTAATTAGTGATTAGTTATTGGTGATTAGTGATATCGTTTACGGTTGTTTCGGAATGATTTAACCGCAGAGACCGCAGAGGGCGCTGAGGAAGAGAAGAGAGAGATGAAGAATTCCGATCCCAACGGATTGGATATCATTAGTCATGTGTAACAACAGTCAACAGTCAACTGTCAACAGTCAACTGTCAACTGGCAATTTAAAGCAATCCGATCGAGTGTAGCGGGCCCTGACCCGTAATTAACTCCAGCAATAGTGCCACAAAACCAATCATTGCCACACGACCGTTCCAGACTTCCGCCCCCGTGGTCAAACCCCACTCCCACTGCTCTTGAGGGTACATTTTCACTATCTTGGAAGGGCGTATAACATCAGAGAATTTAACGCTGGGAGATTCGATCGACTCGATGACTAAATCGGCCAAGGCTTCAATAAACACCGGATGAGTATTCAGGGCGGGCACTCGGTAGAAATTTTTAATCCCCGATTCTTCTGCTAATTCTCGATACTCCATGTCAATTTCTTGCAGAGTCTCGATGTGTTCGGAAACAAAACTAATCGGAACTACCAACAAATCTTGGACTCCATTCTCTGCCAATTCGGTAATGGCGTCTTCGGTGTAAGGCTTGAGCCATTCCACTGGGCCAACCCGACTTTGATAAGCTAGAGTGTGTTCGTTTGATCGATTCAAATGTTCCATAATCAGACGAGTGCAATCTTCAATCTCGCGCTGATAGGGGTCTCCAGCCTCTTCTACGTAGCTGAGGGGGACGCCGTGAGCGCTGAAAAAGATGTGAACTCGATCGGGATTTGGATTGTGGTCTAGTTGTTGGGCTATCAGTTCCGACATTGCCTGAATGTAACCAGGCCGCTGATACCAAGAAGGAATCGCGGTATATTGTATATCCTTGAGGGCAGAATCTTTGCCCCACATTTCTTCTAGCTGCCGGAAGCTAGAACCGCTGGTGCTGATGGAAAATTGAGGATACAGCGGCAAGATTGTCAAATGTTCAATGCGATCGCGCTTAATTTTGGCGATCGCCTCTTCGGTAAAAGGATGCCAGTAGCGCATCCCGACGTATACTCGAGCGTCCTGTCCCTTTTCTTGCAAGAGTTCTTGCAGGGCTAGGGCTTGTTCCTCGGTAATTCGCCGCAAAGGAGAGCCGCCCCCGATTTGGCGGTAGTTTTCCTGGGATTTTTGAAAGCGCAGGGTCGAAATCAACCAGGCGAGCGGTTTTTGCATCCACGGAAACGGAATGCGAATGATTTCCGGGTCAGCAAACAAGTTGAACAGGAAAGGACGGACATCCTCGATTTGATCTGGCCCGCCCAAGTTTAATAGCAATACTCCCACACGACCCATAGCGGTTACAGCTCTCCCATCGTCTCAGTTCTGTTACTTATCTTTATCATATAACTTAATAATATCTTAAGTCGATAGCAAGGTATACATAATTTTGACTATGGCAACAATTTTTAGAGATTTAAGTTATCGGTATCAGTGTCTCTAGGATTGCGATCGCGCGTCTGGCTGCTTTGAGCGTAGGCGGCCATACTCGTTTGGGTCACAACGGGCAAGGAAAAATCTACCATCAGCCAATTATTATTTAGAAGCTTTTGCCGACTGTCAGTTTGACCGAAGTAAACAGCAGCGTTGCGATGCACGAAATGCAACGGGCGCAATTGCGACAAATCTTTCAGGAAGTATACCGCGTGATCAAGCCCGGTGGTCTATTCATTTTGGTAGATTTTCATCGGCATACAAATCCGGTATTTAGGCGAGGGTTGGCTGTATTTTTGTGGTTGTTTGAGACTGAAACTGAATTAGGGAGTTTGTTGGCAGAGGTGGGATTGCGATCGTACAATTCCGAAAAAACTCAACAACCCAAACTTTATGCTGGCGGCAGCATTCAAGTAATCCAAGTTCAAAAGTCATATCAAATCCGGTAGCATCGTCGGGCGTCAAATCCAGTCAATAGTCAACACTTCCCGATGGTGCAACCGGAATTTATCTAATTAATTAATCTGCGTTAATCTGTGTTTATCTGCTCTCATCTGCGGTCAAAAAGAGAGAATGTATTCACCGCAAATGACAATGAATTGACGCTGATTCACGCAGATAAATAGAAGAGATATTTGAATAATTACAAGCGTAACAAATTTGATATCATTCGTCAACAATCATTGGTAGACACAATTGCCTTTCCTTGTAAACAATCGGGAAAAGCATCTGCGTTTATCTGCGGTTTCCCTCTCAAAAAAAATCGGCAATAAGTCTACTAATGACTCATGACTCCTAACTAAACAAACTTTTTTGCTTCTGCCAAAGCCGCCTCAAACTTGAGCAATACATCCTTTTCTGTGTGAATAGCTTTCTCTTGTTCCAGGAGCGGGCGGCCAAAGCGAAAAATGCCGTCCTGCTCTACGTGATCTACATAAGGCAGCGTTTCTGGATGCGGCAAAAATTTTCTGCCGATTGGGTACGGCGTGTGGAAAGAAAAACTAAAATCGGGAAACTTGTCGCTTTTGATTTCGAGATAGTAAAGCGAGTAATAATCTTTGGTTTCTGAGTACACGCATTCGCGGCACTTATTTACCAATTTGCGGTTCTGATAGAAAAAATCCCACTTGTCCCAATAGTAGGCATCTTTCATCATTTCCTCGTGGTCGTCGCACAGTTCGAGATATAATTTGTCAGCATCCGCCGGACGGTAGAAGTAAAGCATGGCGTAAGGCATTTCAATCAGTAACTTGACAGCTTGATTTTTTCGCTGGTACCATTCCTGCTGGTGAGTTTCGTATACTTCCTTATATTTAATTGCTTTAAAGCTGTTGAGCTGATTTTCTTTGGCCCAGCGCGACGCCCAAACTGTCCAGTAAGCTAGCTGGAAGGTTGCTGAAATTTCCGCCGAACCTTGTTCTTTCCAGTCGGCAATGATTTTTTCCCAAGCTGAACTAAAAGCTAATCGCGATTGTTCGTTTTCTTCTGGCTTTTCTGTATTGATTGGGGTGGGTATTTGGTGATTATTTTTAATCAGCCCTTTGGGTTCTTTGCGCCAATTATTAATATCGGTTGGCGTTAGACTTAAGATGAATCTTCTGTCGTGAACGGGATATTCTAAATGGATTCCTGATTTGCGGAAAGAGCGGTATTCTAAAATAGGGAGTTTGTCTTGTTCAATCCACTGCTGGCGTTCTGCTGGCGAACACTTGAGCATTGCTTCTAATTCAACGGGATCGACCGCTAATTCACTTTTGAATGTCTCCCAAAATCTTTCTTGTTCGGCTGGATTTGCTTCTAGCAGGGATACAATTCGGTTGACGAGATGATCGGTTTGGTCTTGGCAATTTTCGGGAAGTCCTAAGAAGTCGAGGAGTTTGGTCTTGAGTATTCGTCTGGCAGAGATTAGCTCGGCTAACATGAGAAGCTCCAGTAGAGTCATGACTTGCGCCCTTGAATTGGCAAGATTTGCACAAGTCTTATATATCTTAATAGATTCTCTTGGGTTATCGGCAATTGAAATGTCCGCGCGAGCGAAGCTATCCCGAACGCGGGTGCGAGCTCGTTGCGGTAGGGAATCGCCCACCAGCCGCCCCATCCCTAAGCTAAAATACTCAAAGCTAGACCAAAAGCCCGATCGACCTTTTGGCGTGATTGGCTAAAACTCATATCTTGCACCATTCTCAATTACTTGTTTAGGAACAGGCTTTTGGGTCTGTTCCACAAGAAAATTTATATTTTGTGGAACAGGTCCAAAAGCCTGTTGCTGACAATGGTGCAAAATATCAGCTAAAATCGATAATTGCGATCGCGCACCCACAAACTCACAGGCACAGCATGGCCTGTTTTGTCAACCTTTACTTCTACCAAAAATGATTGTCGCTGCTGCCTTTGAGCTTCGCTAATCTCCTGATTGACTTTTTCCCTTTCATCCTCTGGCATATAATAAGTTTCTAAGCCGTATTCCATCTGCCAACCGTTATATTTGCCCTTAATTGCGATTTGATTGGCGGGCAAATTGGTGGGATTTTCTAGACTGACGCGGACGGGTTTCCAAGCTTGGGGGCGGCCGGGATTAGGCGCGGTTTTTGGCGCTTCTAATATTACATAAAAACTGGTTTGTGGCTTGACCTTCTGTGTATTTTGTGGACAAACAACTCCGGGCGGACAATATATTTTTTCTGCAGGTAAATCTTTCCAGCCGGGGAGTTTTTGCAGATTTGTGCGCTCGGAAATATCATAGCTCAAAACTTGGTAATATCCGCGCAAAAAGTCGTAAGGATCTACTGGTGCTGTTTGCAGGACAACTGTTTTGCCAGTCATAAAAGTGTAAACTGCGGGAGCGGGTACGGCGGCAATTAGTCCGATTTGCAAGAGTAAAGGAACCCACAGCCTCCACGCGGGAAGGCGTTTTGCTTCTGGGGGAAGCTGAAACAGATTTGTTGTATCTGGATTTTCAACTAATAAGTCAATGTTGTCGCTGTTCATATTAGGTATGGGTTATATTGTTTAGGGTTGTTTCGGAATGATTAAACCACAGAGACCGCAGAGGCCGCTGAGTTAGAGAAGAGAGAGATGAATAATTTCTATTCATCGGGGATTGTTGCGAAGTGGCGCTCGAACCACAAACCAGCAGCAATTACGCCAATTCCGCATAATACAAAGACAAAAGATTTGAGCAACAATCCTGTGTTATATTCAAATACTCGGCTGATAATTTGCAGGGTGATTAATACCATGCCTCCCCAAAAAGTCTTGCGCTTTCCTAATGCTAAACCTTCTCGGATTAAGCCGACAGCGAGCAGAAATGATAAAACATTGAACAGAAAAGTCGCTAATTGAGGAATGGGAGTAAAACTGAGGTGAAGAAGTGGTATAAAGGCGCTGGCGAGGATTAAAATGCCGATCGCACTTGTAGTCAAATCCACTGCTTTTTGTTTTGGCCGCCGCAGTTCCAAACGTCCCAAACGCAGCCACTCAAACACCGTGAAACCGCCCACAACAGCCACATTTGCCAGCAAAACCCAATCGGGCTCAGTTGTGGCAGGATTCGGCGAATCTTGCCACAACCAGTGGAAAGAAAGAACATAAAATACACTGGCGAGAAATAGCAATGCTAAACTGCGGGCGGTAGGTTGAAACAGCTTCCTGTGTACCTTCGGCCAGATTTCATCGTCGTATCCCCACAGCAAAGCGGGCGGTAAAGCACAAAAAATTGCAGCACCCCAGCTTGGATTTAACCCTTGGACGATAGAAACTTGTAGGGAGAAAATTATCGCGATCGCACCTATGGCAAAAATAGCACGCGATCGACACCAATAAGCCAGCGGCACAAACATTATACTGGCTGCGATCGGCATTTGCCGCACCAAAACTTCCAGCCAAGAAAACTCGACTTTGGAAGACCAATCTAACACGGCAAGCCAATAGCCTAAACCGACTAAAAGTGCGGACAAAACGCCCAAGGAAGTCAACCGCAAACTGTAAGCCATTCCGAGCACGCCGATTCCCCAAGCAAGGTAAAGTCCGTAGGAAGAACCGCCAATGTGGAACATTTGCGCCATCAATGCCATATTGGTTCCTAAAATCAGAGCTCCTAACAGCAACAATCCTTCACCTAGGAGTTTGTTTCGCCCTATTGTTATGGGCAAATTGAGATTGGAGTTTTGGCTTCGGGATGGGGGAATTCGCCACAGATAGAAACCTGCTGCATTGACTGCTACGAAAAGACTTAGCAGCAGCGCGACTCTCACTTCTCGCGACCAAACTTGCCAGTTGGCCGCTACAAAGGTGATGACTCCTATACCGAGGAGAATGCCGCCGAGACTCATCAGAATGCTGAGGAATCGGTTGCGGGAGGCGGTTTCAAGTGTGTTGAATTGGTAGCGTTCGGAAAGTTGTTGGTAGAATGAAGTGTCGATGAGTCCTTCTGCTTGCCAGAGTTTGGCTTGTTCTCGCAACTCGCGCCGAAATTTATCTGAAATCATTGTTGATATTCCAGAGGATTTGAACTGTGATAGTTTTTAATATGTCACTTGTGGGTTGATTGTCGATGGAGGCTGGGACACCTGCTGAACTAGCACAAAAGTCTTTTTTGGGTTTTGAGGTTAGTTTCAATCCCTAATAGGGGTTTAGTTTGATTGCAACGATTGATTTATTTTTGATGGTGCGTGTAAAATCTTTGTTTCAATCCCTGATAGGGATTTAGGTTGATTGCCACCGGGAAAATGTAAGGGTTCTGGGATTGGGAAATTGTTTCAATCCCTGATAGGGATTTAGGTTGATTGCAACACGAGACGCTAAACGCTGAGCGTAACTGCTGGCGTGTTTCAATCCCTAATAGGGATTTAGGTTGATTGCAACATCCATTGTATTGATCGTATCCTGGAAATCGTCGTTTCAATCCCTGATAGGGATTTAGGTTGATTGCAACGCTATCAATTATTTCATTCAAGTTGTTAGCCGATTGATGTTTCAATCCCTGATAGGGATTTAGGTTGATTGCAACAAAAGCTGCCCATAAATCGCAGATTATTACAACTGGTTTCAATCCCTGATAGGGATTTAGGTTGATTGCAACTAGCGACCACTTACGATCGCCCACACTCCACCGAGTTTCAATCCCTGATAGGGATTTAGGTTGATTGCAACCGTAGAGGGGTTTATCAATAGCCGCATAGGGAGTTTCAATCCCGGATAGGGATTTAGCTGGATTGCAACCAGACTGCCTTATTATTTTGAGCCGGGTGAGGTTGCGTTTCAATCCCTAATAGGGTTTTAGTTTGATTGCGGCTTTAATCAGTGTAGAAAGCGTGGCATAGAGCTTTTTTAGTTTCAATCCCTGATAGGGATTTAGGTTGATTGCAACAGTTTCGCAAAAATTCCCGATCGACATTGTGCAGCCGTTTCAATCCCTGATAGGGATTTAGGTTAATTGCAACTCTTCTCAGATAATGCAGATATCCCGAATAAAAGTTTCAATCCCTGATAGGGATTTAGGTTGATTGCAACTGTGTATCGTATGAATCTTTCTCAGTGTTATACGATGGGTTTCAATCCCTGATAGGGATTTAGGTTGATTGCAACATGATTATTATTACAGATATATAAGCGATAGTATGTTTCAATCCCTAATAGGGATTTAGGTTGATTGCAACGTATCTTTCAGCAACTGGTTGGGCGGAAGCTGTGTTTCAATCCCTAATAGGGATTTAGGTTGATTGCAACTCAAAGAGTCGCCGTTCATAGCTAAAGGATACGTGTTTCAATCCCTGATAGGGATTTAGGTTGATTGCAACTATATCGGAGCGTACAATTGCGCTTCTGTTCCAGTGTTTCAATCCCTGATAGGGATTTAGGTTGATTGCAACTTTTTTAACCGAGGTTCCCCCGAATAACACGGTTGCCAGGTTTCAATCCCTGATAGGGATTTAGGTTGATTGCAACGTGATCTGCAAAATCAAAACCGATTCAACCGGATGTTTCAATCCCTGATAGGGATTTAGGTTGATTGCAACATTGTGAGCATTATCAATAATCGGTGCAAGCACAGGTTTCAATCCCTGATAGGGATTTAGGTTGATTGCAACAGTTGGTTTCTGACACTCTTACTGTATTTAGTTTTCCAGGTTCGTTTGCGTCTGTACTAAAAGTACCTTTTCAATACCGACCTGTCAAGAGGCAAAATTTTAAACAAACCTCAAAACCTTTGACAGCAAGCAATACAGCATTTGCGTCGGATTTTTCATAAAGTGCCTTAAACCCATACTACGCAACTGATACAGCCGAAAAAAATTACCCCCTCAAAAAAACACCTACCCCTAGGCGCAAATTTTATCCATCAACCCGATTCAAATTCCAGTCGTAAGGCAAAAAAACGATCGCCCATCCATCACCCACAGCCGCCTCGGGCCCCAAATAACCGCCCACATACTCAGCCACCGAACCCGCCGCCTTTACAAAATCCTCGCCGTACCACTTAAAAATCTTGCTCAAATAAAGCGTCTTTTTCTCGGCATCATATCGCACCTTATCAGGATTGTGAATAAAACGGCTGGCATCCGCTTCTAGTTGAGTCCGTACCGACTCCGGGAAATAAGCCCCCCGGCGCAGCAGCGGGCACCCGACAGAAGCGCAAACTAATGCAAAATGGATGCGCGGTTCGGCAAATTCCGGCCGCAAAATTGCGTGTTCGATTTGATTGAGACTGTACTTTTTGCCGCCAATAATCGAATTTGAACGAGTGAAAAAATCCAAAAAACTCAGCCAGTTGGGAATTCCCAAAACTTTGGGACGGATCGACGCGATCGGATATACTTCGAGAACTTGAGAAATTGCGATCGCATTGTACGCATTCAGCCACAACGCCAGCCGCGCATCCGCATCAGTACCATCCGCCAAATCCACATCCGCCAAACTTTCCAGCCACGCCCTCAAAACATCCGCCCCCTCAGCTTTCCAGCCCCGATAATTGACGCGGCCCAAATCGTCAACGTAGCGTTGCAGCAACTCGTCCCAAATCGTAAAGTCGATCGTAGCGATCATTTATTACTATCCATAATATAAGGCGGGCATGGCTTTAACTTATGCTTCTATTTAATACTACCGTCAACCGAAATAACACCTACAAAGGTAGTATTTTTTAAATTAACCCCGTCAAACGGGCTCTGGATTAAATTAACTTGAGTCAAATTAGCGCCTTGTAAATTAGCTTGCCACAAACAAGCCCCGCTCAAATTTGCCCCCAATAAATTAGCTTCTCTAAAATTTGCTTCTCTCAAATCTGCCGCTTGCAAATGGGCATTTGCTAAACTCGCCTGCCGCAGGAAATGCCGAGAAATCGCCGCCCGGACACTGGTTAGTTTACCACAACTAATTGACTTGCTGGGGCTTAGGTGCAATCACCTGTGTAGCCAACCCGAAAATCATTCCCCATGAAACTGCTCGCAAAGTTACAGATTTCCTGCTCTTTACATTCTACAATCTTAAAAGATTCTTAATTTCAATTTCAACGGGGATCGGTTTCTTCCGGCCCAACACCAATTCCGCTTTGATCTGCAATTTTTTTAATTCCCCTTACCTTCCTAACACACTATGAGCGATCGCACCGACTTTTTCGATAAACTGTTAGCCGCTGTTGAAAACAATCAAAGTTTGCTGTATTTAGCCCTCGATCCAGACCCAGAAACCTTGCCCCCGCTGGTTTCCATGACGGGGGAGGAAACTCAAAGTTTTGTAACTGATTTGTTGGCAAAGCTAAAAAGTGCGATCGACCAAACATCCGATTTAATTTGTGCTTGCAAAATCACCCTCGGTTTTTACCAATCTCTCGGTATTCCCGGTTGGGCATTGCTGCAAGAAATTTTAACAATTATTCCCCCTCACCTGCCAGTAATTTTAGATGCCAAACACTGCGATTTAAATACCAGCACAGTGTTTGCCAAAATTGTATTTCAAGACTGGCGAGTTGATGCTATTACTTTAAGTCCCTATGCCGGATTCGACCAAGTAGCGCCTTTTTTGTTATACGCCGGAAAAACTGTTTTTGTACTCTGTGCCACCGCCAACCCCTCAGCCGAGGCTGTGCAAGAATACCCGACGCCAGAAAATCCTTTGTACTTGCAATTAGTCCGACTTTCTCAAACTTGGGGAACTCCAGAAAAACTCGGTTTAGAAGTAGGAGTAATGCCGGATATGTTAGCCCGCATCCGCCAAGCCGCTCCTGAACGCCTAATTTTAGTCGAAGGAGACATCGCCGAAGAAATTGATCTCACAGAAGAAAACGACCTCGCACAACTGCTGGCGGCCGGTTTAAGCAAGAATGGTGAAGGTTTATTGCTGCCAGTCCCCCCGAGTTTATTAGCGGGGAAAGAGCCGCGCCGAGAAATTGAGAAATTGCGGGATAATATTAATCAACTGAGGCTAAAGGCGATCGAAGGTAGTCCAACTTGCGAATTGTGGTTGCCCGATGTTTGCTTTTTGCAACCCGAACCTCACCGCGATTTAATTTTACAACTTTATGACATCGGCTGCGTAGTTTTTGGCGACCACGTACAAGCATCGGGCGCCGTATTTCCATATTACATCGACTTGCGGAAAATTATCTCAATTCCTCAGATTTTCCATCAAATTGTCAGCGCTTATGCAGACATTCTCAAGGATTTAAAATTCGATCGCATTGCCGGAATTCCCTACGGTTCTTTACCCACAGCCACCGGTTTAGCATTGCGGATGGAACGCCCGATGATTTTTCCGCGCAAGGAGGTGAAAACTTACGGTGCCGGCAAGTTAATTGAGGGGCATTTTCAGGCAGGAGAAACGATTGTGGTAGTCGATGACATTTTGATTAGTGGCAAAAGCGTGATGGAAGGCGCGGCTAAGTTAAAATCGGCTGGCTTGAATGTGGAAGATATCGTGGTATTAATCGACCACGAACAGGGAGTTAAAGATAAGATGAAAGCCAACGGTTATCGCGCACATTCTGTGTTAGCGCTTTCGGAAATTGCTCAAACTTTGTATCAAGCAAATCGCATTGATACCGATCAATTCAATCTTTTGACAGCGGAACATTAAAGTAAAAAAAATCTAGTTACCAGGCTCTGCCTGGTAATTAATATCCGGAGGCTCTGCCTCCAAATTTCTGTCTCGTTTGGCTTGTTTTAATGGAGGCAGAGCCTCCTGAAATGCGTTACCAGGCAGAGCCTGGGAACGAGTAACAAGCGAGATTAAGCTTGCAAAACTTCAATTAAAGCATCGCCCATTGCCCGACAGCCGACGAGTTTCATGCCTTCCGACATGATATCACCAGTGCGATAACCTCGATCCAAAACTTCGACAACTGCTTGCTCAATTTTATTAGCAGCTTCCGGCTGATTTAAGGCGTAGCGCAGCATCATTGCCGCACTCAAAACTTGGGCGATGGGATTTGCTTTATCTTGTCCGGCGATGTCTGGTGCGGAACCGTGCACGGGTTCAAAAACTCCCGGCCCGGTTGCTCCCAAACTAGCAGAAGGCAGCATCCCAATACTACCAGTTAGCATCGCCGCCGCATCGGAAAGAATGTCGCCGAATAAATTGCCGGTGACAATTGTATCGAACTGTTTCGGCCAGCGAATTAACTGCATGGCGGCGTTGTCAACGTAGAGATGAGAAAGTTCGACATCAGGGTATTCTGAAGAAAGGGCAATAATACGATCGCGCCACAGTTGCGAAACATCCAAAACATTCGCTTTATCAACGGAACACAGCCTTTTTCCCCGCTTCCTGGCCGTCTCAAAAGCGACTCGCCCGATTCTGTCAATTTCCGACTCGGTGTAAGCCATCGTATTAACACCGCGTTTTTCGCCTGTTTCCGTCTCAAAAATACCTTTCGGTTTGCCGAAATAAATGCCGCCTGTGAGTTCGCGGATGACCATAATATCCACGCCTTCGACAACTTCCCGTTTCAAACTAGAAGCATCAACCAATTGCGGTAAAATAGTCGCAGGACGCAAATTTGCAAACAATCCCAATCCGGCGCGCAGTCCTAATAATCCCGTTTCCGGGCGCTGTTCGCGGGGCAAATTATCCCACTTGTAACCGCCAATCGCTGCCAACAATACTGCATCGCAGTTGCGGCATTTTTCCAGTGTTTCTTCTGGCAGCGGATTGCCTGTTGCGTCAATAGCAGCGCCGCCCATTAAAGCTTCTTGAAATTCAAAGCCGATGTCCAATTGTTGACCGACAAGTTTCAGGACATCTACCGCCACAGCGATAATTTCAGGGCCGATGCCGTCTCCTGGTAAAAGAGTGATGCGGTAGTTTTGAGTCATATCTAGTAAGTTGAGAAATTTTTGCGAGCTTATCATTGTATCAGGACAAGCTAGCTAAAAA
Organism: Microcoleus sp. Pol11C2; assembly: GCF_036701505.1. Classification (NCBI taxonomy): domain Bacteria; kingdom Bacillati; phylum Cyanobacteriota; class Cyanophyceae; order Oscillatoriales; family Microcoleaceae; genus Microcoleus; species Microcoleus sp. Pol11C2. The sequence goes on along the minus strand of NZ_JAUBQX010000021.1, from coordinate 43,252 downwards.
TTCATTCTCGATCTCTTAGTCCGCAGAGGCAGACTTCGTTTGACTCTTAAGCGGTTTCAACCGCCGATTGATAAAGACGATAACTTAATCTATAACTAACAATAGTTCGATCGCACGCACGTACAAAAAAATCGGCAAGGAGTCGCGCAGTGACAGAGGGCGAAGGCATACCAACATCAGCACAGATTGATTCTCGGGACTATTCTTGGGCCTTTTGGCCGGTCGTCCCCCTCTATCCCTACAGCAAGCGGCGCACCATCCGCAAGGAAATAGTCAAGGACACAATCTGGACTTTTGACCAACTACAAGGCATTTTCTACGTTGTCGTCCCGATTCGGATGACAGTAATTAAACTAGAACCCGAAGGCCTTCTCGTCTACGCCCCCGTTGCACCGACTCCTGAGTGCATCCGCTTGGTAAAAGAGTTAGTAGCAGAGCACGGCGAGGTGAAGTACATCCTGCTGACAACGGTTTCCGGCATCGAGCACAAAGTTTTTGTCGGCCCCTTTGCGAGGAGTTTTCCCGAAGCGCAGGTGTTGGTGGCCCCGCAGCAGTGGAGTTTCCCCGTGAATTTGCCGCTGAGTTGGCTGGGTTTGCCCGCAAAACGCACCTCTGTACTGCCCCTTGACAGCAGCAACACGCCGTTAGCCGATCAATTTGACTGGGCAATTCTCGGCCCCCTCAACCTGGGTTTGGGCAAATTTGCTGAAGTTGCGTTATTTCACAGGCGATCGCGCACGCTGATGTTAACAGATTCCATAGTTTCGATTCCCGAAAATCCGCCCGCGATCGTCCAACTCGACTCGTACCCGCTGCTGTTTCACGCCAAAGACAGCGCCTTGGACACGGTGGCAGACACCCACGAAAATCGGCGCAAAGGGTGGCAGAGAATCGCCTTATTTGCCATGTATTTTACGCCTAGCGTGCTGGAAGTGCCGCCGTGGTCGGAGGTGTTAGCCAGCGCGCGCCAAGCGCCAGAACGCTCTAGGAAAGCTTATTTCGGGTTGTATCCATTCAAGTGGAAAACACATTGGGAGCGATCTTTTGAGGCTTTGCGGGGAGGAGGGCGGTTGTTTGTCGCGCCGATTTTGCAGACATTGATTCTCAACCGCGCCCCGAGGGAAACTCTTGATTGGGTGGATACAGTGGTGAGTTGGGACTTTCAAAGGATTGTACCTTGTCACTTCGATGGTGCGATCGACTCCCGGCCGCGTGAATTTCGCCAAGCATTCTCATTTCTGGAAAAACACTCGCCTGTTAATTCCTTACCCGAAGATGATTTTAAATTGCTCAGGCAAATTGATGCGGGTTTGAATAAAACCGGTTTGGTTCCGCCTGCGAAAGACAAGGTTTAATCTTACATCTTGCACCTTTGTTAAGAACAGGCAAGATGCCTGTTCCCCAAAACTCAATGTTATTGTGGAACGGGCATCTTGCCCGTTCCTAAACAGGTAATTAAGAAGGGTGCAACATCTCAGTTTAATCTTATACCAAGTTGCGTTCAGACGTACAATCATGAGTGATACCAAGTTGGGGTATAAACCGTAATTCCATGAATAAGAAAAACTTTTTGCTGATACTCTGTCTGTTGCTACCAAGCCTAGTCATAGGCTGCAAGCAGCCAGAAACCTCTCAAAAACAGGCATCAAGTCCGTTTGTCGCCACACAAACCACCAGCATCCCAGGTTGGAAAAAATTTGAGGGACGCGGTGCACAATTGCAGTTACCGGAGAGTTATAGCGGCGGAGATCTCAGCCAAAATCTGGACGTGGTGGTTCAAAAGCTGGAATCTTTGGGGCCCTACTATCAGCAGATAGCTCAGTCTCTCAAACAGAATCCATCCGCATTCGTCATTTGGGCTTTTGACTCGAAGGTTGGTAAACCCAATTTTCTGAGTAATGTCGCTATTGCTAGAGAGTCAGTTGGCTCTACAGTGACAATAGATACATACTTGGATCTGATTACCAAACAATTACCCAGCGAATTTCGTGTCGTGGAGCAGAAGAAGGTGTCGCTTGACCGCTATCAGGCAGGTCAGATCGTGATAGAAGCAACAATTTCGGGTGTAACTGCCAAACAGATAATGTACACGATTAAGCAAGGGAGCAATATGTGGATTGTTGCATTCTCTACCAGTGCTGAGGAATTTGAACAGCGCAGGCCCACGTTTGAACAAAGTATTAACACGTTTTCAGTGAGCGATTAGCTCGACTTTTTTTCCAGCGAACCTTGTAGGTCTGTTGTATAAGCTGATACTAAGTTGCGTTCAATGAGCTTATTCTAAAATGTGGGAAATAAGTCATGGAACGCAAGCGTTCCGGACTAGATGCTAGATTGACAACTCCAGGACAAAGTTCATCGACTACCTTAGACATTGACTTGAATATTCGGTTATTAAATAAAGTATTTTTCTCGTAAATCTTCTCACAGATGTTCAACGGGCATTAATTCGGGGGTATAAGACGGTGGAGTCAAAAGCCGAATTTTTTCGGAAATTTCAAATTATTTGACATTTATCACCCTCAACTAGATTCTACATCAGAATGCAACTTGGTATTACATCTTGCATTATTCTCAAAAACAGGCATCTTGCCAGTTCCACACAACTCAATATTATTGTGGAACCGGCAAGATGCCCGTTCCTAAACAGCTAATTGAGAATAGTGCAACATCTCAGTTCAATCAGATATCTGTAGGGACAGGGCATTGCCGTGCCCTTACCTTTCGCACTTAAACTCATCAAACTTCACCACTTGCGACTCCGGTTTGCGCGTATCAAAATAGTAGCTGCTAACCATACCCTCCCCCGTATCAAAAATAGTAAAAGCCGTAATATCATTGCTATCAATATACGGCAACGGCCGCCCGTCTTCTCCCAACAAAGGCGCCACAGTCGGCACCACAGGTTCCAATCCGTTCGGGTCTCCAATAGCGCTGTAATCTTCCCGATATGCCGGCGGCACAAATCGGCGCTTTTCCCCCGCAAAAGCACCGTAACTGTTGCCCACATTAGAAGTCTCCAAAAAGTGCATTCCGCTGGAACTTACAAACCGATTCCACAAGTGCGAATGTCCGTAAAATACCAACTGCACCCCCGCTGTTTCTAGTAGCGGCACTACATCCCGAATCAGATAATCTTGCTGTTTCGGATACTCGTAACGCACCATTTTAATCTCGCCATCGAGAGCGCGATCGACTATTTGCACTGGATCAGTATAAGCAGGTACAATATTGTCGCCCAGAGAATGCGGCGGGTGGTGAAACATTACAATTTTATATTTTGCCTGCTGGAACTCCGAACTCTTTAACTCTTGTTGCAGCCAAGTATATTGAGCGCTACCCTTGACAATCGGCTCAAAAATATGCTGTCCGTATCCCCATTTTTCAGGCTTATTAAAATCTTCGTCTCGTTCGCGATACCTGCCTCTGGCACCCGGATCTAAATTCGGAGTCCGCCAGATATTCGTAACATACAAAGTTACTAACCGCACGTCCCCAAAAGTCACCGCATAGTATTTTTTGTTACCCCCTAAATTAAAAATTTCGTCATATGTATCGCTATTAAAAGTATTGTTTTTTAGCCAAATTTCGCGCACTGAAGGGTCATTATTGGGATTCAAAGATACAGCACGTTGAGCGTATATTTTCTCGGCAGCGGCGCGGGGAAAAGGATCGTGAAACTGCTCGTAGAGTGTGCTGCTATTTGAATACCTACCCATGATTTCGTGATTGCCAATGGCGGGAAATAAAGGCGCGTGTTGGATCAGTTCGCCGCCGCTGTAAACGGTTTTGATGCCGTTTTTGTCGAGTGCGGAAAATGCCCGACCTTGCAGCGCGGGAAAGAAGGCGCGGCCTTGGTAGTCGTCAAACCATTCAGAAGCGCGATCGGGTATATTAATTAAATCCCCTGCCATAAAAACCGCGTCAACTCTCCCAATTGTTTCGGCTACTTTCTGGAGATTTGCTGCTGTCATAGGCATCAATTGATGGTCGGAAGTGAGGAGAATTTTGAGCGCCCTTCCTGCTGCTGGTGTTGGAGAAAGAGTGAAAACTTTGCTGCTGACAGATGCGCCGTCTTTCCTTTCGCTGGTGACTCGATAAGGAATGCGAACACCGGGCATTAAATTGGAGACTTCTGCTTCGTGGCGCCAGATGTCGCGGAGAATTGGATTGCTGTCAATTATGCTTTGTTTGATTTCATCGGAGATGCGCGAGTCTTTGTCTTCGCGAGTGCGGCTTAGCTTCGTAGTATTTGCAGCCGCAATTTCATTCAGATTTTCGCCGTAAGCAACCGTGTTGCGAGTACCGGCAAACTCGGTGAACCAGACAACTCGCACCGAGTTTGCTGTTGGGAGTTGCAGAAATGGATCGGTTAAAAGTTGAGGTTGGTTGAGGTAAGATTGCATAATGAAACCTAGCAATAGGACAATCAGAAAGAGGACGGCAAAAAACCAGGGATTGCGGGGTAAATCTCTAGAATTTTCTAATTGATCTGGCAATGGTGTCAACATAATTCATTAGCCATAAGTCATTAGTAAGCAGAAAAAAAAGCAATCGATTGTAGATTCTCGACTCGAAATTTTAAACTGCCAAGGTTATCAAAAAGTTAAGAAATTAGTAGAATATCTCAGATATAAGAAACCTCAACCCTTTTTTGACATCTTCTTATCTCTCAATTCTCTTTCTCTGCGCCCTCTGCGCCCTCTGCGGTTCATTAAAAAAAATCTTTCTCAAAAATGCTTGAGACTTGCGATATAACATTTTTAACACCCTTCCTTCAATCTAAAATCTAAAATCTAAAATCCCATGACTCGCCACCTTCTCAAGGCTAACTGCAACACCGTACACTTGGGCGGTTTCTCTCCGAATATCGAACCTGCTTTAAGGGTGGATTCGGGCGATCGCATCGACATCGAAACCTATTCAGGATATTATGTTGCTGACAAGGCCCCGCCCGAATTTCTGACGCCGGAATTTTTAGATATTTGTCAGAATTTGCCTCCCCACCGCAAAGTTGGCCCCGGGCCCCACTTGCTAACAGGCCCGATTTATGTTAATAATGCCGAACCGGCAGACGTTTTAGAAATTCACATTGAGGATGTTTACCCAAGTTTGCCAGTCGGATTTAATGCAATTCGTGCCGGATGGGGAGCATTACCTGACTATTTTTCCGAACCTAAATTGCGGTTTATTCCGCTAGATTTACAGCAAAAAACTGCGGAATTTCCCCCAGGTAGCCGCCTTGGGATTCCCCTGCGTCCTTTTTTTGGAATTATCGGCGTCGCCAATGCCGAAATCAACCGTTCTTCTATTCCTCCAGAGCGCTACGGCGGCAATATGGACAATCAGGAACTCCAAGCAGGAACGCGGTTATTTTTACCTGTTTTTCTGCGCGGCGGTTTACTGTCCATCGGTGACGGACATTCGGCACAAGGAGACGGTGAAGTTGACGGTACTGCTATAGAAACTTCGATGAACGGGACTATTCAAATCATCTTACGCAAAGATTTTATTTTGATGTTTCCGTTTGCAGAAACGCCCACTCATATTGTAATTATGGGATTCGGTAGAACATTAGATGAAGCGTTTGAGATGGCGGTCAAACAGACGGTTTATTGGTTGCAAAAGTTTGCGGGTTTCAAAGAGGAAGATGCTTATGTTTTGTGTTCCATTGCCGTAAATTTTCGGGTTACGCAGGCTGTCAACAATCCTCAGAAAGGAGTTCACGGAATGATGCCCAAGTGTATTTTGCCCGATGTGAACATTATTGACCACCGAGTTTGAGGTAAAATGATAACACGCGATCGACAAAAAAATTACGATCGCGATCGCACACAATACACAAATTTGTCACTGCTGTGGTCGATCGGGATCGCCATCCTGTTGACAATTAAGCTTAAAATAGGATAAGTTACCAGTTCTACCTAAATCGAACTCAACATGAAAAACCAGACTGACGATGTTGCCAAAAAAGATTTAGTCGATCGAGCTTTTGGGAGTGCAGAAATACCAGATCCGACAGCGTGGGTGCACGAACATTATTTTCTGGCTAATTTCGCCCATACTCTGGCCCACATCCAAGAACATATGTCTGAAGACAGTTGCGAAATCGGCGAGAATGGTGAGTCTGGCGAGGGGATATTATCGATCGATGCCAAAATTAGAGATATGTTGAGAGCTACTTTTAGCGACGACGGCTGGCAGTATGTCGAAAGTTTATTGTGAGTTTGGTACAATGCCTAAGTATTTGTACCTTCATAACTTGAGCTCGTAAATGATACCAGTTTCACAAAAGAATGCAACTGTAGCCGGGTGATCTAAACCCTTAGATCATTCGTTATCCCCAATTTTTTAATCTCAAATATCAAATCTCAAATAATATCACTTTCCTCCCCCAAGACAGACTCGCAATTCAGACTGCCTGCGTGCATTTCCACCCCAATTTGAAGTAAATTTGACCTATTGTGATGTAGGATACTTTAGATGGGGGGGAAATTACTGTCACTAGGAATTTCGATCGATCGCAAAAACGCCGCACTTTCTTCAGGCAAAGCAGTATTGATAAACATCCCGCTGCCCAACTCAAACCCTGCTTGCTTGGTGACTCTGGGAATAATGGCGATATACCAGTGAAAGTATTTTGTTGCCCGTTGGGCGATCGGCACCGATCGAATATTATAGTTGTAATCGGGATTGTTCAATCCGTAATAAAACTTAGCCAGTACAGTTTTTAAAGTATAGGCAAGATCCGTAAGTTCCGCATCAGTAATCTCATCAAACGAAGAGGAATGGCGGCGCGGAAAAATCCAAGTGTGAAACGGTGAAAGTGCAGCGTAAGGGATAAAAGCCACAAAATGTTCACTCTCACAAATCACTCTTTCTCGCGCGGCTAATTCATCTTCCAAAGTCCGGCAAAACAGACATTCTCCCGTGTCATCAAAATATCTAATAGCTTCGTCAATGCGGCTGCGAAATTGGCTGGGTACAACGGGCGTCGCTGCTATCTGCGAGTGGGGGTGTTCGAGAGAAGTTCCGGCAGTTTCGCCGTGATTTTTGAAGATAATAATTGTTTCAATGTGGGGATTTTTTCTAATTTCTACATAGCGCTGGCGGTATACTAAAAGTATGTTTGCAACTTCTTCAACGCTCAACAAAGCTGTCGTCAAATCGTGCCGCGGGTGTTCGACAATTACCTCGTGAACGCCGATTCCCGCCATCGTGCGGTGAATTCCCGATGATATCCTCATCCATTCTGCTGTCGGGGAGAGGGCGGGATATTTGTTATAAATTGCCCTGACTTTCCAGCCAGCGCGATCGCCCAAACGGCAAGTTTCTAAGGTTCCGTCTTCCTCATTTCCCACGCAAAAGGGGCAATCGGCACGGTGCGGTGGCACTAATATTTCGCACTTTTTTTTGTTAGCAAATTGATCTGGTCTTGTCGCCCGTTCGGTGGCGATGATTACCCAATCTCTGGTAATTAAATTTTGTCTAAGTTCAGACACTTTTTTACCTTCACTTGTAGGGCTTAACCGTTTATTATTGTATAGAAAAATTTGTATGTTGTCATTCCCTATTGCAATTTTTTAACAAATCTTGATTTCTAATTTTCCCAGCCGTTTCCCAACAAAAGTTAACAACAGTTGGCATCGAGGAAAGAGGGCGAGTAGGGACTACAGTGGTTGCTCGCGATCTTACAGAATATCTGTCTAGGCAGTACAGGCAAGCACAGATTTTAATTGCAGAGATTAAGCCAACTGCAACTGCACATTCTGCAACTTGCAAATAGCTTTCAACACTTGCACTAACAAGAGCGGTCGCTCTTTGTAAATCAAGTTCAATTCCGGTAAAATCTGATAAGTGCAAGGATTTCCGCGCGTCACCCGCAAAAACCGATAACTTTCGCCATTCGTTGTCAATCCCCAAACAGACGATTGCTGCTGCAAACTTTTATAAGCATAAGTCAGCAATTGCGGCAAACCGGCCCAAGGATCGATCGCACTATTTTGCGCCTCGACTACCAAAATCCAAAACTGTGCCACCGCGAGCTCTGCATCCGGCTGATTTACGGCTAAGACATCCAACCGCCCTTTAATTAAAGTATCCCCATCCTCAACCTGGATCGGGATGCTATCTCCCATTGTCAGCACGATCGGAATATCAAAAAATCCTGCTAATCTCATTAACGGTGAAAGCACTAAAAATTTAACAAGTTCTTCTGAAACTTTTCCGGCGGATAAGTAGCGTCGAAAGTCAGTTCTAATTTTTAATATTTCCTGCTGTTCTAATTCTGACAGCGGTTCCAAAGAGAAAAAATCGGTGAAGGCATCTCCTTCTCGCTCTTCCAGTTTGAGAAGGCGGCAAACGTCATTTAGCGACAGTTGGCTTGCTTCTAAATTTTGGGTTATGCTTTTCCCTATCATTTAGGTTGAATAATTCTTTTCAAGCAGCTTCACATCATTATACTATTAAACTAAAACTTGTACAATATTTTATATGAAAACTTTACCCGAAACGAAGCTCTATCGAACTTTATTTAGCCTCAAGATTCGATGCCATTATAATTTTCAAATAAACAGCCACCGCCCCAACATTTACACAATCACCAAAATTCTTAACGAAACTAAAGATATTTTTGCGGTCAATTGCGTACAAAATAGTTTAAAGAAGTAGATGCAGTTACAGAAAAAGCAATGTCACAAGATACCATCGAATCAATTCTTCATGAAAAACGCCTATTTCACCCGCCCGCTGAATTCTCAGAAAAAGCACACATCAAAAGCTTAGAAGAGTACCAAGCCCTCTACGATAAAGCCAAAGCTGACCCCCAAGCATTCTGGGCAGAACTTGCCGCCCAAGAATTGCACTGGTTCCAAAACTGGGATACCGTGCTCGACTGGCAGCCGCCTTTTGCTAAATGGTTTGTCAACGGCAAAATTAACATTTCTTACAATTGTCTCGATCGCCACTTAACCACTTGGCGCAAAAATAAAGCCGCCCTGATTTGGGAAGGCGAACCCGGAGACTCTCGCACCCTCACCTACGCGCAACTCCACCGCGAAGTCTGCCAAATGGCGAACGTCATCAAAGAATTGGGAGTTCAAAAGGGCGATCGCGTCGGCATTTATATGCCGATGATTCCCGAAGCTGCGATCGCCATGCTAGCCTGCGCCAGAATCGGTGCAGTACACAGCGTTGTTTTTGGCGGATTTAGTGCAGAAGCTTTGCGCGATCGGCTAAACGATGGCGAAGCAAAACTCGTCATCACCGCAGACGGTGGCTTCCGCAAAGATGCAGCAGTTGGCCTCAAAGCACAAGTAGACAAAGCCCTCGCCAACAACGTCGCACCCAGCGTTACCAACGTTCTCGTCGTCCAGCGTACCAAACAGGAAGTGCACATGGAACCCGGGCGCGATCACTGGTGGCACGAGTTGCAAAAAGACGCTTCCGCCGACTGCCCCGCCGAACCGATGGACAGCGAAGATATGCTGTTCGTACTCTACACCAGCGGCAGTACCGGCAAACCGAAAGGAGTCGTCCACACCACAGGTGGCTACAACCTTTACACCCACATGACCACCAAGTGGATCTTCGACCTTCAAGATACCGATGTCTACTGGTGCACCGCAGACGTAGGCTGGATTACAGGCCACAGTTACATAGTCTACGGCCCGCTTTCCAACGGCGCGACCACAATCATGTACGAAGGTGCACCCCGCGCGTCCAACCCAGGCTGTTTTTGGGATGTGATCGAAAAATACGGCGTCACAGTTTTCTACACTGCACCCACTGCGATCAGAACATTCATGAAAATGGGTGAACACTTGCCGAATGCGCGCAATTTGTCATCTTTACGATTGTTAGGAACCGTCGGCGAACCGATCAATCCCGAAGCTTGGATGTGGTATCAGCGCGTAATTGGCAACTCGAATTGTCCGATCGTCGATACTTGGTGGCAAACAGAAACCGGGGGAATTATGATTACCGCTTTGCCCGGTGCAATTCCTACAAAACCCGGTTCTGCCACCCTACCGTTCCCCGGAATTGTGGTCGATGTTGTTGACCAAGATGGCGAACCAGTCACTAACGAAAGCGGCGGTTATTTAGTGGTGAAACATCCTTGGCCGGGAATGATGCGTACACTTTACAACGATCCAGACCGTTTTCGCCGCACCTATTGGGAATATTTGCACCCGAAAGATGGCGAATTTGTGTACTTTGCAGGGGACGGCGCGCACAAGGACAAAGACGGTTATTTCTGGGTAATGGGCCGCGTTGACGATGTAATTAATGTGGCAGGACACCGACTCGGCACAATGGAAGTCGAGTCGGCTTTGGTATCGCATCCAGCGGTGGCGGAAGCTGCGGTTGTTGGTAAACCGGATGAGATTAAAGGTGAGGACATTGTGGCTTTTGTCACGCTGGACAACTCGCAGCAACCTAGCGATGAATTGGCTAAGGAATTGAAGCAGCACGTTGTTAAGGAAATTGGGGCGATCGCCCGTCCCGGCGAAATTCGATTTACCGATGCTTTGCCGAAAACGCGAAGCGGCAAAATCATGCGCCGGTTGCTGCGTTCTTTAGCTGCGGGAGAAGAGGTTTCTGGAGATACTTCGACCTTGGAAGACCGGACGGTTTTGGATAAATTGCGCGGCGGTTCGTAAGGGGATTTTTTTCAGGGCAGGTTCTTAATAGCAGTAGGGTGCACTGCCCGGCGCACCTTACTCTTTCTCCTTATGCTATGTTAGATATTTTTACTGTAGCAATGAATTATTTGGCTCATCTATTCTTATCAAAAGGCACACCAGAATCCCTGATTGGCAACCTCTTAGGAGATTTTGTCAAAGGTTCGGCCGTCAACCTTTATCCCGAGGAAATTAGAAAGGGCATCGATTTGCACCGCAAAGTAGATAGCTACACGGACTCTCACGCAATAGTGCGATCGAGTAAAAGCCTTGTTTCTTCCCACAGACGAAGGTTTGCTGGAGTTTTGATTGACGTGTTTTACGACCACTTCTTAGCTAAAAATTGGCTGGAATATTCAGAAATTCCGCTCCGGGATTTTTCTCAGGATGTCTATAAAATCCTGCAAGACAACCGCGATATATTACCTGACTCTCTCCAGCGGGTGCTGCCCACAATAATCGCCCGCGACTTGCTTTCATCTTATCAGGAAATTGCCGAAATCGGCATCACTCTTACAAGAATGTCGGCGCGACTAAAACGCACAAATAACTTGGCAAGCGGCATAGAAGATTTGACAGCTAACTATCAACGATTAGAATCGGATTTTCGTGATTTTTTTCCCGATTTGATAAGATACGCGACTGTTGGCAAATTTTAATATAAAAAACAAAAATTCCAGTTGCTCGCGATAACGAACTCGTGTATAATCCAAGCCATAACTGCATGAAATCTCAAATGCAACAGGGTTCAAAATATGGCAACCAGAATTCCGAACCTGCAAATAACTAAAGTAGTTGATGGCGACAGCATCAAAATTTTTCTCAACGGAAAAACCGAGTCTCTGCGCCTGATTTGCGTCGATACAGAAGAAAGTCATTCAGGAGGCTCCAAACCTATAACTGCGGCGGGAAAAGCAGCTTCGGAAATGGCTAAAAAATATTTCGCCACAGCAGAGGGCGGATTTGCTACAGTTGACATAGAATTTGATACAGATGACCCGATAGAAATTGCGGTGGAAAAACACCGCGATAACTACGGGCGTCTACTATGTTACGTGCATAAAGACGGAGAAAATTACAATTTGAAACTGATTGCCGAAGGCTGGAGTCCCTACTTTGTGAAATACGGGCGCTCCAGATTGTATCACCGCCCAATGACTGAGGCAGAATCGGCAGCTAAAGCTTACAATCTGATGATTTGGAATCCGATTATCAATGCCAAAATTCCCTCTCGCAACTATGCTAATTTACTGCCTTGGTGGTCGATGCGAGCCTCAATTGTTGAAGAGTTTCGGTTGTCGGAAGCAACAGGAGGAGCGCTTTCTTTGAGGTTGCACTACCCAAAAATATTAGCGGCTTCTGAGAGAGCTAAATCTATTACTATTTTCTGCGATTTGCAGGCGGGAATTACTAAATGGATCGGCGGGAGCGCTCTAATTTATGCTGGTTCAGTGTATCATAAATTAGATTTGTGGATACCAGATGCTGAAACTGATGAAAGAGCTCCCTTGAAGCGGCTAATCGAGAAGCGTTATGCGGGCCTGGGACGGGGATATGTGTATGTCAGTGGGAAAGTAGAACTGTACAAAGGGAAGCCTCAAATAGTTTTGAAGGATATCAAACAACTTTCAGACTTTCCCAGATAATATTTTAACTAGAGTGAATTTTATCAATCCTTTTTACTATATATAATTTTCTGAGGAAGTAAGATCGCAAAAATAGAGGGCGTTGCTAAAAAACGATCGCCCTCTATTCAGCCATGATATTCTATTTATCAAGAGATGCAGAAACATTTATTGCTGCATTGAAGGAATATCAAAAAATCGGCATCCTAATGGATTTGTGCGTGCAGATTGATTTTGAGGAGTTGTTATAGGAAGACTAGAGTTAGGAGGTGTGGTATTCAATTCTGAGACGGTAAAAGATTTAGAAATGTTAGGATTTTTCCCGAGATTGCTGGCAGAAGTGTTAGCAAGATTTGGTGACTCGGTAATTGTAATCTTTTGTGTTGCATTTACATTTGTCTGCGATTTGACAGTGGTTTGTGCCTGACACGGATAGGCAATCATAGCAGAAATTACAGCAAAGCTCAGACATCCAATATAGCCCGTTGATTTAATCATATTTATCTAAACCTAAACTTAAAGAACTATTAGTAATGCTCCTAATAATAGATTAAGTTAGGAAAACTTATGTTTCAAGCGTGTTTATGCGTATTTTTTTAAACTTAATAATTAGGTATTTGTATGTAGGAAAAAAAGATAAAAACGGGGAAATTACTACTAAATGTAAAGTTGCAGTAAAGATAGCGGGTTTTTACTGAGAAAAAATTTTAGGAAATCCCGCTGGAGTTTTAATCACTGTCTGCTGACGGAAGAACACCTTTCTCGCTTAACAGGAAGGATGCCTGTTCCACAAAATAAAATTTTCTTGTGGGCCCTTCCTCGGGACCGAGTTCACCAAAATTGTTTGCAATTGGCGATCGCTCTACTAAACCCAGCCCCACAGGATTAAACTCTTAAAAGGAGAATGAAGTTCTCAATACACCAACTGAGATCGGGTCGCTATCGCGAGTGTGACCGGGTTGAAAAATCCAGATCAATCCAGGGGTGACGCTGATATTATCATTCACCTGCCAGCGGTAGAATACCTCTACATGAGTAGTCGTTCCGGGTTGCCCGCCCGATCGCCCTAAACCCGTATCTAAAAAATCAGGAACGTTATTGCCTGTAGGTAAATTGCTGCTGACAATTTTAGGCGGTTGTCCGATATAAATCCCTCCTAAATTTCCAGCTTTAAACAAATCGGGGAAATTTACAAAAACCATATAATTTGTAGTGGCTACCGTACCCGATTTACTAGGAATCCGAGAATTAGTATAACCAGCCCAACCTCCCAGAGAAACTCGCGATGAAATGCGCCAATTTAAACTTGCTCCAACTGCATGGGTTTGCAGAGAAGCGGACTTATTTGTGTTAGAATTGATAGCTGTTAATTGGCTATCGCCTGCCAAAGTAATCAGATTACCGTCAGGCGAATAATCGTTAACGTAATAGATAGTAAAATCAACGGGATCGGCTGGTGTCAGAGTTAGTTGTACACCCAATGTATTGTGTCCTCTAGACCCGTTAGAACTGACAAAAAATCCAGAAATGTTAGTTGAATAAACTGCTTGCAAACTGGCTCGCTTCGCAAATTGCCAGTCAATGCCGATGCCGCCTAAACCCAAACCAGTGTTCAAAATAGGGTTTCTTTGGGCGAAGGCAGAAATGGGGCCAGAAGCTGCACTTTCTGCCCGATTCGGCCCTCGAAAAGCGGTAATCATGTTAACTCCTGCTGTTCCTGCAAACACTGCCAATTTGTCACCGACCAGAAAGCGGTAGTTGAGGTCGCTGACAGTTAATCCAGAAGTTTCGGCTACATTATAAGCAACGTTTACGTCTTCGGTTAATTGTGGTGAATTGCTTCCGTTCTGGTTGTAAAAACCGATTAATAAGTTACTGCGAGGACTAAATTGAGTGGTTAAGTAGAATTGATTGAGGTTAATGGTGTTGACATTTGTACCCGGGTCTTTGGTATCTCTTTTGCCGTCTCTGGGAGTCCGATCCGCACGGTTGGGCGTGCGCCCTTGTATTCCAAAAATTGTGAATCCCGACAGCTTAGTTGTGGTCGAAAATTGATTGGCTTCTAGTTCGCTAGTTCGCGCTTCTAGCACATCCACTTTGCCTCGAATTGTGGCAATTTCGGCGGCAAATTCTTCTTGCAATTTTTGTAGTTTTATTAAGTCGTCTCGCTTAGCTAGACTTTCAGTTGATTTGGCGATGGACTCGCGGATTGTATCTAAACAAGCATTGACTCCGGCTGCAAATTCATAGCGCGTTATAGCGCGGTTTCCGCGATAGGTTCCGTCGGGGTATCCAGCTATGCAGCCGTATCTTTCTACTAAGGATTGCAGTGCTTGAAATGCCCAGTCTGTGGGCTGTACGTCGCTGAGTTGGGAAACTGATGTAACTTGTTCTAGTGAGTTGTCACCAGGGTAAACTAATGGGGGATTTTCTAATTTATTTTCTTCAACTAATGCGGGTATTGGGGCGGGCTGGGTTTCGCTGGCTTCGGATACGTGAGTTTCTATCTCACTCGCGATAGGTACGGGTGGCTCCGATGTGGGGTTTATCGGTGAAGTTTCATCTACATTGTCAGCTTTTTCGACTAATTTGCGATCGGGATTACGATCGAAATTACCCGCTAGATTATTGGTCGGTGCGGGTAATTGATACCATTCATTAACTGGATCTTCCGAATTTGCACTATTTGCTGTTGTTTCCGGATCAGTCGTTTCTGCTAAGGCTGGAATGCTGAATAATGCCTGCAATCCGAATCCTAGTATTAAGCTGCTAAGGATTTTCCAAATTGGTCGATCGCACTTATGATTTTTCATATTATTTATACTTTGTGAGTAAAAAGCTAAAAAAGTGAGAAAAAGCGTTATTTCCTACGGAATAGCTACGCACGCGCGTACTATTCGAGATGAAGGGCGATCGTAAATTGCATTCCTTCTCCCAAAACCGACGAACAAGTCAAACTGCCACCCTCGCTTTCTTCCAATATGTGACGGCTGATTGACAATCCGGTTCCCGTTTTTTTTAACAGATTTTGTAATAAATGAAGAGTCAAAAATATGTGATATTTTTCCCTCATATCTTCCTCTGCTATTGTCCTTGAGTTTAATCAAAACCTATCGATTTCAACCCCAAAAAGTAGTAACACTAATAATTGAGCCTGGCCTATAATCGATAAAAATTTATTTTTGTGGTTTTTGTGGTCACTTAATTTTTTTAACAACTATAAAACTATATAGACAGATAACTTAGTGATCTTTAAAAGCTTGAGTAAATTAATATTTTTTTATCTTTGGAATTTACGGACGGTTATTATTTCCCTTCACACTAGGTCACAAAACAATAAAAATTATATCATTTTTTCCAGGACGCTAATACTTTATCCTCGCTGTATGCACGTAAAAGGTGCGGAGCGAGTGAGCGTGTAACATCGTTCCGACAGAAACACAATCGATTGTTTTAGCTTGCCAACTTTTTAACTTCAGTATTATTAAGGTTGGTTAAGCCCAATATTAAGTGTATTTAACCCGTTAATACTATAATATTATCACCGCAAATCTGTAGCTGCCAATAGCTGCGCGATCGATCCACACTCCAGAGACTTAAAAGCTATGTGCCAATTACTGGGAATGAACTGCAATGTTCCGACAGATATTTGCTTTTCTTTTGAGGGTTTTTCTGCAAGGGGGGGCAAAACGGACGTTCATCAAGACGGTTGGGGAATTGCTTTCTTTGAAGGTTTGGGATGTCGCCTCTTTATAGACTCTAAACCTGCGATTGCTTCTCCGGTTGCAGAAGTAGTGCGTCGCTATCCCATTCATTCCACTAACGTCATTGCTCACATCCGCAAAGCTACCCAAGGCGAAATTGCTCTGGAAAACTGCCACCCTTTTATTCGGGAACTTTGGGGACGTTATTGGGTGTTTGCTCACAACGGAAATCTCGAAAACTTTTATCCAGAATGTGCCGGAGTTTACAAACCGGTTGGCAAAACTGACAGTGAAAAAGCATTCTGTTTAATATTAGAAAAGCTGCGCTCTACTTTTCCTCAAAGTAAGCCTGCTTTAGCGGAAATTTACCCGGTACTGGAGGAAATTACTAAAACTTTGGCAGAACACGGAATTTTTAATTATTTACTTTCCGATGGAGAACACTTGTTTACCCACTGTTCTACTAATTTGCATTATATTGTGCGACAAGCACCTTTTGCTAGCGCTCACTCGATCGACGAAGATATAACAGTCGATTTTCGGGAATTGACCAAGGAGGACGATCGCGTGGCTGTTATTGCCACTTTTCCGCTGACAGATAACGAAGTTTGGACGCAAATTCAGCCGGGAGAATTGCTGGTATTTCAGGATGGTTGGCCAGTCAATTCTGGGCTGTTGGAGTTAAGCTAACGAGACTTAAACAAATTTAAAGCCTAAACAAAGCCCCAACCTGCTAAATGACCGGCTTTCGAGTTTGATTGATAAAGCCAGATTTGCCATCGCGCTTGACAGTGGCTAAGCCTTCCGAAAAACTGCCCGCCGCCGAAAATTGCGGGGCGATCGCCCACTGGTCTGCTTGATTGATATATCCCCACCCTTTTAAAGCGCTAACTGCTGCTAAATCTTCATTAAATGAGCGGGCGTTGCACAATTTGAGGATGATTCTTGTGGGGTGTCCCGCCTGCTGTGAAAATACACGCCTTCGGGCTACGATATCCCATCCCACAAAACAATCAAAATCATCCCGCAATTATGCAACGCCGAGTAGTTACAGATTTGGTTGCTGCCTAGCTTCCGACTGTCCCCGAACTGACAACAGAGGGATTAATTCGGTTGAACAGCCGCTAGAATTTGTCCGGCTGTCACCGTTTGCCCCTTTTCACAAAACAATTGGGCGACAGTACCCGCAACATCAGCAGTAATAGCAATTTCCATTTTCATCGCTTCCAAAATTAACAGGCGATCGCCCTCAGCAACCGCATCTCCAACATTAACCAGCACCTGCCAAACATTGGCCGAAACGTGAGCGACAACCGCCTCACAGCCGATCGGCAAAGTAACCTCCGCCACCGTTTCAGAAGCTACATCCGCCGAGGCTTCTGCGGCCGCTTCAGCGTCAAATTCCCCGGATGCGGCCCAGCGATCGCGCTCTGCATTAAATGCGGCCTGCTGCTGCGCTTTAAACTCAGCCGCACTGCCCGCAATAGAATGCAAAAACTCATTGTATTCTCTCAAATTAAAAGTGATTTCCTCAACCTTTAATTTAAACTTTCCTTCAATAAATTCTTCCCGACAGCGGTGCAATTCCTCATGAGAAACCGGATAAAATCTCATTTGATCAAAAAAGCGCAAAAGCCAAGGTTTACCAGACTGGAAATCCGCCGTTTGTTTGAACCGATTCCACATTTGCACCGTGCGGCCGACAAATTGATAACCTCCGGGCCCTTCCATCCCGTAAACGCACAAATACGCGCCGCCAATGCCCACTGCATTTTCAGGAGTCCAAGTGCGGGCGGGATTGTATTTAGTAGTAACCAAACGGTGGCGCGGATCGAGGGGAGTTGCGACGGGCGCGCCTAAATAAACGTCTCCCAAACCCATCACTAAATAGCTAGCATTAAATACAATTTCTCTGACTTGTTCGATGCTGTCAAGCCCGTTTATGCGGCGAATAAACTCAATATTGCTGGGACACCAAGGTGCATCCGATCGCACAGACTGCATATATTTTTCAATTGCCAACAGCGTCGATTCATCTTCCCAAGATAAAGGCAAGTGTACAATTCGTGCCGGCACTTCCAAATCCTCGATCGCTGGAAGTTCCGCCTCCGCCGCAATCAGCGCCTGCATTAGCTGCTGTTGCGAAATCTGGCGGCTGTCAAAGTGAATTTGGAGCGATCGCATTCCCGGCACTAATTCGATAACACCCGGCAACGGATTTGCTTTCAACTGTTCCATCAATGCGTGCGCCCGAAAACGCAAATTTAAATCCAGCACCAAGGGGCCGTATTCAACTAGAATATATTTATCCCCAGCTTGACGGTAAGTAACAGCAACCTGTCCCGTAGATTCGGGAATTTCGTGCAAAATGGGAGAAGCGGGAACTGCGGGCAATTCCTCCGCATTTTCCTCAAAAACAGGCAAGCAAAAATTAGCAATTTGCTTATCTTGTGCTAATTCCCGCTGCAAAGCTTCAGCAAAACTCAAACAGTGAAAGCGAATGCTGTCCCCGGGTTTTAGTTGCCCGATTTTCCACAATTCCGACTGCACAATAGTAGCAGGACAGACAAAACCTCCCAAACTCGGGCCGTCAAGACCGAGAATTACAGGCATATCGCCCGTAAAATCGATCGTGCCGATCGCGTAAGCATTATCGTGAATGTTAGACGGGTGCAAACCCGCTTCTCCTCCGTCTTGACGCGCCCAGGTGGGCTTCGGGCCGATCAGCCGAATGCCCGTCCGCGTCGAGTTGTAATGCACCTGCCAGTCTGTGGAGAAAAACATTTCGATGTCTGACTCCGTAAAGAAATCCGGCGCGCCGTGAGGCCCGTATAAAACGCCGATTTCCCAATTATTGCTGTAGGCGGGAATTAGTTCCGGAGGCAAAGATATTTCCGCTTCCAGAGTTGCAGTTTGGTTGAGTTTTAACACATCTCCCGGACGCAGCGTGCGGCCCGCGTGTCCGCCAAATTTGCCCAGTACAAAAGTTGATTTGCTGCCCAAATAATCGGGGACATTAAAGCCGTGTTTGACTGCTAAATAAGTGCGGTAGCCGCCGCCTTGAATAGCTTTTAACTTGAGAATGCTGCCAGCTTTTACGGGAATTGCCGTCCAAAACGGCACCGGTTCGCCGTTTAGCGTTCCCTTCATAATTGCCCCAGTCAAACTAATAACTGTATCGGCATTAAAGCGCAGAGTTGGACCTGTAGCTGTGAATTCCAATCCTGCTGTCGATTCGGGATTTCCTACTAAACGATTTGCCGATCGAAATGCCAGATGATCCATCGGCCCAGAAGGCGGCACGCCAACATCCCAATAGCCAATCCGCCCCGGATAATCCTGAATGCTGCTGTAGGTTCCCCCATCCAATACATCGATCTTTAAAGGTGCGTATTCAAAAGAGTTTAAAAAGCGCGTGCTCAGTTCGCCCCGGCTGAATCGGGAGTCGTCCAAAATCTGGCGGAGGTAATCTAAATTAGTTTCAATTCCCGCTATTTCACTGGCATCTAAAGCAGCTTTAAGTTGAGCGATCGCCTGGGTTCTATTATCCCCGCAAACGATTACTTTGGCTAGCAGCGGATCGTAAAAAGGAGTAACCTCCGTGCCGGTTTCTATCCAACTGTCGCAGCGGACGTTTTCGGGAAACGCAACTTGATTCAGCAACCCGGAACTCGGCTGAAAATTCTTGCCGGCATCTTCGGCATAAATTCGCACCTCAATTGAGTGTCCCTGCGGCCGATAGCGGTACTCTTCCAGGGGGAACAAATCCCCAGAAGCCTGTTTTACCATCCACTCAACGAGGTCGATGTTGTTGACAGCTTCAGTAACGCCGTGTTCAACTTGCAAGCGCGTGTTGACTTCCAAAAAATAAAACTGTTTCGCATCGACATCAAATACAAATTCAACAGTACCTGCTGACTGGTAATTTACCGCTTTTCCCAACCGCACTGCTGCACCGTACAACTGATTTCGCTGTTCGTCGCTAATAGCAGGGGCGGGGGTTTCTTCTATTACTTTTTGATTGCGCCGCTGCACGGAACAATCTCGCTCGCCCAAGGCGATGACATTGCCTTTGCCATCTCCAAAGATTTGGACTTCAATGTGCCTGGCTGTTTGAATGTATTTTTCTAAAAAAACGCCGCTTTGTTTAAAATTGCTTTGACTCAAACGCTGTACTTTTTCAAATGCTTCTGCCAAATCTCGATCGCTAAAACAAGCCTGCAAACCGATGCCGCCGCCGCCTGCGGTACTTTTGAGCATCACCGGATAGCCGATCGCCCCAGCCGCTTTTTGGGCATCTTCTAAACTTGCTAAAAGTTCGCTTCCGGGGGTTAGCGGCACTTGATTTGCAGCGGCTATTTCCCGCGCGGTGTGCTTCAATCCAAAGCAGCGCAACTGACTCGGAGTCGGGCCGATAAATGCAATATTTTCGCTGGCACAAGCTTCGGCAAATTCAGCATTTTCGCTCAAAAAGCCGTAACCCGGATGGATAGCTTGAGCTTTTGTTTGGCGCGCAACTTCGAGAATGCGATCGAACCGCAAATAACTCTCGGCTGCGGCGGCTGCACCGATACAAACGGCTTCGCTGGCGGCGAAAACGTGCTTGGCGCGGGCGTCGGCTTCAGAATATACTGCTACTGAAGCAATTCCGAGGCGATCGAGCGTGCGGATAATTCGGCAGGCAATTTCACCGCGATTTGCAATCAAAACTTTGTTAAACATTTAGGTAATTGCTAATTGATAATTGATAATTGATAATTGCTAATGGGCAATCGATTCTTCAGTCCTATGCAAGAGGACTTTCGCTATTAGCCAGGGGTTTAAACCCCTGGCGGTTTCTGGCGGATATGCAGCTACAACCTATACCGCATCCCAAACAATCAACTGAATCGGTGTAGGATTGTAAGCATTGCAAGGATTGTTCATTTGCGGGCAGTTAGAAATAGCAACCAGCGCGTTCATTTCGGCTCGCAAATCAACTGTACTTCCCGGATCAGAGATGCCGTCAACAATTTCAAGCGTGCCATCTTCGCTAACCGGAACATTCATAAAGAAGTTGATATTGCTGACTAAATCTCGCTTGCCCAAACCGTAGGGAAGAATTGCGGCGAGGAAATTTTCAACGCAGGCGTGCTGGTATTTTTTATCGAGTCCAAACCGCACCGAATTGCTCTCGCAGCTACAGGCGCCGCCGGAGGTATCGTGCCGCCCGCAGGAGTCAGAAATTATGGTCATCATGGCTCGCCCTTCATTGGAAATGAGTTGGCTGTTTGTAGTGACAAAGATGTTGCCTTGGTTGACGATCGTATCGGGGGCGCTGTAGCGTTCGGAAGGGTCATCGGCATTGTAAACTAAAAAATCTACTGCTTGATTTCCGCCTAAATCTACAATGCGGAGAATCTGTCCTTTTTTGATGACACGAGCCCAGGGATATGTGGCTGGTAAAACTTCGTTATAAATTGCAGTTTTTGGATCGAGAAGTTGTTGGGTAGTTGCAGTCATGGTTCACTTTTTGTGAGGAAATTGTAGAATATTTCACCGCAGATTGATGCGGATAAGATTGAGTTGGGGAATCTAGTTTATTGCACGAACAAAGCATCGGTGTTGATGAACCCGCGCACGGCTTCCGGGTTGGCGGTGCGGCACAAGTCGTCTGGTGCGGCTGCGGGGGATTTCACAATCTGAATTTGGATGGGTTTTGGATCGTAAATTGACCCAGGATGCAGGATGTGGGGGCAGTTAGAGATAACGGTCAATACGTTCATTTCTGCTCGCAAATCGATAAAACTACCCGGTTTTTCGCAGCCTTCGCGAAACTCCATCGTGCCGTCTGGTTTGACGGCAATGCGAGTAAATAAGTTGATGTTGGGCATGATATCTTTTTTGCCTAAACCCCACCGACTTAGGGCTTTGAGGAAGTTGTCGCGGGAGTTTTTCCAGTCTCCTTCGCCGTATTTTTTGGCATTGCTAATGGCGTTGCTGCATCCTCCTAGCAAATCGTGACAGCCGGAGGTGTCTTGGGTGATGGAAAATAGGATGCGCCCCATGTCTGTGTAGATCACCATGCCTTGTTTGAGAAAGGCGTTGAATTGAATTTTGGCGGTGTCTGCTGCGTTGAAACGTTCGATCGCATTGTCGGCGTTGTAGCACAGCATGGAAACACCGCGAGAGCCTTCTAGATCGGTGATTCGCAGGGTGTTTCCCCGCTTGATGACTCCCGACCAGTACGCGCCGCCAGGTACGGTTTCTTGCATTAATACGAGGTCAGAATCAATTTCTGAGTTTGTGTCGATCGATGATAGTTGCACCATAAGTTCCTCTTGATGTATTTGGGGGGGTCAGCGAAACAAAACAATAGTATTTTGTAGTGGCCAAACTCACCCTGTCCCAAAGTAATATTTATCTCCACTGATATCTTGCACCATTCTCAAGAACGGGCAAGATGCTCGTTCCACAATAAAATTGAGTTTTGTGGAACGGGCATCTTGCCCGTTCCTAAATAGGTAATTGACAATGGTGCAAGATGTTAAGTTTCCACTTACTTAAGTTGGCAGTTAAACTCTTGGCGCGGGTGCAAAAAGTGCAAATACAAACCTATTTCTATTTAAGCAGCCATTGCAACTGCTTCCTGTCCGTTTATATTTGGCACCATTCTCAAGAACAGGCAAGATGCCCGTTCCACAAAGAGTGAGTTTTCTTGTGGGGTGGGCATCCTGCCCGCCCAAAAAGTGCAAATACAAACCTATTTCTATTTAAGCAGCCATTGCAACTGCTTCTTGTCCGTGTTTCCGCATCAAATCCATGAGTTCGTCGCGGTAATCGTGGAATTTGGCGTGGCGTTTAACGCTGGGAGTGCGATCGGGCAAATTAATCGACATTTCCTTTCTCACTGTACCGGGACGAGCGCCCAAAGCATAAATCCGATTGGAAAGAAACACCGCTTCTTCGACATCGTGGGTAATCATAAAGATTGTAATCTGAGTGCGGCGCCACAAATCGAGCATGAATTCGTGCATCGATTCTTTAGTGTGGATGTCCAAGGCGCCGAAAGGTTCATCCATTAATAACACTTTAGGTTCAGAAGCGAGGGCGCGGGCGATTGCCACCCGCTGTTTCATCCCGCCCGACAATTCCTTCGGCAGCGACGAAGCAAACTGCGTCAATCCTACCACATTCAAATAATAGCTCGCTTGTTCGCGCCGCTTTTTCTTGGACACGCCTTGAAGTTTGAGGCCAAACTCGGCATTTTCCTGCACGTTCATCCAAGGATAAAGAGTGTAATGCTGAAATACCATACCTCGATCCGGCCCAGGCGAAACAACTTCTTTGCCATCAATTTTCACTTCCCCTTTTGTCGGCTTGTCTAATCCCGCAATCTGCCTCAACAGAGTTGATTTGCCCGAACCGGATGCGCCTACCGCGCAGATAAATTCGCCTTGCTTAATGCTCATATTGATGTCCTTGAGGACAACTAATTTACCGTTTTTCGTTTCAAAGTTTTTGTGCAGGTTGTTGATTTGTAGAAACATGAGTTTATCCTCTGTATTGTAAGTAAAAAATTGATTTTTTCATTCCCAAAATATGTAGATTTTAGGCCTAAAAACGATATCTAGCGTGGGTTTCAATTTTATTTTACACCACGACCTTCTTCCCTCTTCCCTCTTCCTTCTTCCTTCTTCCCTCTTCCTTCAACATCTGCTTACTGTTTCTGAATTGACCATTTACAAGAAACCCGCAGCAGATATTGAAAAAGCAAGTCAAAAGTCAGTCCGATCGCCCCAATGACAATCAGCCCCACAAAAATTTCATCGGTTCGGAGAAATCGACCTGCGACGCTGATCCGGCGGCCTAAGCCTTCGGTTGCGGCAATCAATTCCGAAACGATTACCAATTGCCAAGCCGCAGCTAGGTTGATGCGGCTTGCATCAAGAATTCCCGGCAAAACGTGGGGAAAAATAACTTGAGTTAAGATTTCCCAGCGATTTCCGCCCAACATATAAGTAGATTCGATCAAGTCTTTTGGAACAAACTTGACTGTATCCATCACCATCAGCGAATTGAAGAAAAAGACGCCGATAAATATCAGCATTATTTTGGGTTCTTCGCCGATGCCCAAGTAAAGAATTAGTAGGGGAATGAATGCTGGTGCGGGCATATATCGCATCAAGCCGAACATGGGTTCAAGCAAGGCACGAATACTGGAAAAACTGCCCATCAGCACGCCAATTGGTATGGAAAAAACCAAGGCGAACAGAAAGCCCACTCCCACCCGCCACAAACTCGCTACCGTGTCTTTCAAAAGTTCGCGAGTGTTCCACAGCCGACCAAATGCCTCTAAAACTTTGCCGGGGGAAGGCAAAAATTTGGGGTCTACGTTGGCGAAGGTTGTTACTAGCCACCACAGCAGCACCGGCAGTGCGATCGATGTTACCGTTAACCCAATATTGAGGGGTTGTGGTATCTCTTCCGCAATCCGCCAGAAAACGGTGGGATTTAGGCTTTTTTGCTTGAGGTGGGATTGGATCGATCGGGGTTCGGGATTTGGTGGCATGATTTAATTGCAGAATTGTTGAGCGAGTAATTTTAGTAGCTTTTTGGTATAAATAATAAGGTTGAAACTTTGTTGTGTCTGCAAAATCGTAGATTTGACCTCCTAGCTTTTACCTTCGGCATAAGCTTTGATAAAGCGATCGTCAAATAATTTGCTGAGATCTGGTTGGGTTTTGGCTAAATTTACATCGACGAGAAATTTAGTCATTTCTGCCGCCGCAAACTGCAATGATGTCATGTCATTTCCCGGTTGAAAGGCTTTCAAGTTTTCCTCAATCGTAAATATTTTAGTGCCATTTTCATATTCTTTGTATTCTTCAACGCTAACTCCGGCGCGGTTGGCTAGAATTTCGTAAGATTTTTCTTTATTTGCTTTCATGTATTCCCATGTCGCAAACCATGAATTGACCAGCGCTTGCACTCGATCTGGGTGTTGGTTAATAAACTTTCGGGTGAATACCAAATGGTCGGAAATCGCCCCCGGAAAATCTTTGGAACTAAACAGTTCTTTGCTGTTCGATCGTTTTAATGCCTGGGTGGTAAACGGCGCAAATACTGCCACCGCATCGACTTGTCCTCCGACGAAAGCCGCCGCAGCTTTGCCGGTTTCCAGCGGTACAAATTGAATGTCCTGCACTGATAAGCCTGCTTTTCTCAGCCCTAACAATAAGAGAAAGTGATCGACTGTACCTTCCTCTGCTGCGACTTTTTTACCTTTCAAATCGGCAACGGAATTGATGCCTTCGGCGACAATCACTTTGTCATTTCCCGTCGAGTTGTCGTTGACTAAAACAATTACTTGGTCGGCGCCGCCGGATATAGAGTTTACTGTATCGCCGAGGGTTTGGCTGTTAGCATCTATCTGTCCTGCTGTGAGGGTGCTGATGGATTCTAAGTAGCCGTCAAACCATTTTAAGTCTACAGGAACATTGTTGGCTTCAAATATCTTTTGTTCTTTGGCAATTTGCCAAGGAAACCAGCCTGGCCACGCGCTGAATCCGAGGCGAACTGCGTTAGCACTTACTGAAGAAGCTGCTTCGGTTTCTGTCGTGGTTTTGATATAAATTGCCGGGTTGACGCAGCCGACAGCGAAAAACAAGGTGATGAAAAATAGGGCGAAGTAAGATAAGGGCGATCGCGTTATTTTGGGGGAGCAATATCGGATATTCATAGCATATTCTGGTTGCTGGTTAGAGGTGAATATGTCGATCGAGCTTTTGCACCTTCTTTGGCTTCCTTAGCTTCCGCAAACCCCCCTGATATACAAGGATAAAGCCCGAGAGCTAACGAACCGAGTCTTGCTGACCGATCGCGTTTCTCCCGGGCTTTTATCCCGCCGTGTAACTGGTTAGTGTTTCCCTCAAATTAATAAAATATTGCGAGAACCAGTCTGCTTCTCTCGGACCAGCACTTGAACTTTCTAAGCTGACTTAGAAACTGATTCAAATCGGAACCCTAGAAGCGGTTAAATTTTTAGTTTTTTCTCTGTATAAGTCCTGTTTGCAACCCATGGACTTATTCGAGACTTTTGGTAACAGCAATGCACTTAGCTTTTTGTAAGGTAAGCATACTGTAGTTTGCAATCTTACTAGATTGCTACGTTTCAAACGGTAACAGCAAACTTGATACGAAAATGTGTAAGATGTTACAAAAAACAGTTTTTCTGGAATTTGTAAAATTAAATTTTTTGGAAGATTAAACGGGGCGATGAGATGGGGCGATGGGAAATCGGGAAGTTTAGCTGCACAAAAAGACGAAACCCGCAAGGTCAGGGTTGAATATTTATTGAGGAATACTTCGACCCCTAGACTAGATGCAAGTACGATCGACAATGCGGTAAAGTAACCTGCTATTTTTAATAACGATCGCCAAACACAGCCTGTGAAGTCAACTCTTCAATCTAAAATCTAAAATCTAAAATCGACTTACCAGAGAAAATTGGTTTAAAGCCTCTCCCTGATCGGGAGAAATTAAAAGAAGACTATTCATTACTCCAATCCTCGGACTTCCAGGTAGAGGTCGCTGTCAACTGTCAACTGTCAACTGTCAACTGTCAACTGAAGGTGCATTATGGAAAAATTTAACTACAGCAACAGTCTCGACATTCATTCGCTGCTCGATCGCTACCGCACCGACTCGATCGCGCCCGCAGATGTAATGGCGAGCGTGTACGATCGGATCGAGCGCTATGCAGATCCGGCAGTATGGATTTATTTAGCACCGCAGGCGGAAACCCTCGAACGCGCCAAAGCCTTGGAAAACCTAGACCCGCAACAATTGCCGCTCTACGGAATACCTTTTGCGATCAAAGATAATCTCGATTGGGCGGGCGTTCCCACTACGGCGGGATGTCCTCCGTTTGCTCGCACTCCAGCGCGATCGGCCTCCGTCGTAGAGCGCCTGTTCGCTGCAGGTGCGATCGCGATCGGCAAAACAAACATGGATCAATTTGCCACCGGATTAGTGGGAACCCGCACGCCTTATGGAGTTTGTCGCAATCCGTTCGATTCGCGCTACATTCCGGGCGGATCGAGTTCCGGTTCCGCCGCAGCAGTCTCGGCCGGATTGGTGAGTTTTGCTCTGGGTACCGATACCGCAGGATCGGGGCGGGTTCCCGCTGCTTTTACCAACATTGTCGGGCTGAAGCCAAGTTGCGGCTCGATCGGCACTCGCGGCCTACTACCGGCGGTGCGATCGCTCGATTGCGTTTCTGTGTTCGCTCTCACCTGTGCGGATGCAGCCTCTGTGCTGCAAGTAGCCAGCGGTTTTGACGCTGAGGATGCGTTTTCTCGCCACCCTGAAACGAAAGTTTTGCCGGATTTATCTCGCTTGCGGGTGGGAGTTCCCGGAGACGGCGAACTCGAATTTTTCGGAAATGCAGAAGCTGAACACCGCTACCGGGAGGCGATCGCGCGCTTGCAATCATTGGGCTGCACGATCGCACATATTGACTTCAAGCCGTTTGCGGATGCTGCCGAACTGCTCTACGGCGGCCCTTGGGTAGCAGAAAGGTTGGCCGCGATCGGCGATTTCCTCGACGCGCACCCAGAGGATATCGATCCGATCGTCTACGAAATTATCAGCGGCGGCAAACGCTACGATGCCGTCTCTGCCTACCGCGCGTCGTACCGGTTGGCCGAACTCCGCCAGCAGGCAGAAATTCAGTGGCAGTCAATGGATGTGTTGGCTGTTCCCACGACAGGCACGATTTATACTGTCGCAGAAGTTGCAGCCGAGCCGATCGCGCTCAACACTAATCTCGGACGCTACACGAACTTTGCGAATTTGCTCGATTTGTGTGCGATCGCAGTTCCCAGCGGGTTTCAAAGCAGCGGATTGCCCGCAGGATTGACACTGATGGCTCCTGCGTGGCACGATTTATCCCTCTGCCACCTGGGATCTGCTTTCCACGATCGCTTGGGGGGAACTTTGGGCGCAACCGGCCTGCCGCTGCCAACCCTCCCGGAACCCGCCATCCCAGCCAAACCTGCCTCAGAAGAACGAGTCAAAATAGCCGTTGTTGGCGCTCATTTGAGCGGTGAGCCGCTGAATTATCAACTAATCGAGGGGGGAGGCGTTTTAGTTCGCGCCTGCCGTACCAGCCCGATTTACAAGCTGTACGCTTTGACGGGTACTGCTCTGGGCAAGCCGGGATTGGTGCGTCAGATAGAGGGCGGTAGCGCGATCGAGGTGGAAGTTTGGGAGTTGTCGATCTCCGCTTTCGGCGGATTTGTCGCTAAAATTCCCCCGCCGCTGGGAATTGGTACGCTGGTGTTGGAGGACGGCTCGACGGTGCAGGGCTTTTTGTGCGAACCTTATGCTGTGGCGGATGCGATCGATATTTCTGATCTCGGCGGTTGGCGAGCTTATAACTTCCGGTTTTAAGCTAAGTTAGAATGGCAAATTTCTACCCATCTTCAGAATCATGCCATCATCAGTGCCAATTCGACCAATTCCCGTCACCACCCCAACCCCCACCGGCGGCGGTACCAGTCCCGGAGGGGCACCTGGCGGCACTCGCGGCACCACCGGCCCCGACTCCCTCAGAGGTACTGCAGGCGCTAACTTGATATTTGGTTTGGGTGGCCCTGACAGCATTTTGGGCTTAGGCGCAGACGATTCCCTCTACGGCGGCGACGGCGATGACTCACTGCTGGGCGACGTTGGCAATGATTTGCTCTTCGGCGGTGCCGGTCGCGACAGCGTTTTGGGCGGCGCCGGCGGCGATACTTTCTACGGCGGCAAAGGTTCTGACTCCATGCTGGGCGACGAGGGTAATGATTTGCTGTTTGGCAACCAAGACACCGATACTTTGTTGGGAGGCGCGGGCGATGACTCGCTTTTTGGGGGTGCCGGCGATGACTCGCTGTTTGGTGGCATCGGCAATGACTGTTTATCGGGCGATCGCGGCCTAGATACTTTAACTGGCGGCACCGGAAACGATACTTTTGCGATCGGGCGTTTGGCAGACGGGGATGTGATTACAGATTTTACTGATGGTACGGATCAAATTCGCTTGACTGCCGGCCTCACCTTTGGCGAACTCACCATTTCCGCTGGGGCCGGAACTTCCCCGAGTACAATTATTCAGCTTACAAACACCAAGGAAACTCTCGCTACTTTATTCGGAGTTGCCCGCGCTTCTATCAGTCAGGCAGACTTTATTCTTTAATGGGTAATAGGGAATTGGGAATTGGGTTGGCGGATACTTTGTAGTTTTAAGTTTTGAATGTTGAACTTTTTAACTCAAAACTGCTTTCCCGTTGCGAATAACGTTAGCTTTCGCGATGCGAAGGAAAGCAATCTCACAACTTTTCATCTTCTTTTTTCCTGCTTCCTTCTTCCCTCTTCCTGACATCCGTTATATCCGTTACATCCGTTACAAAATCAGTTTCCGAACTTCCTAATGACTACTGACGGTTTTCTCAATCTCAACAAACCTGCGGGCATGACATCTCACGACTGCGTGGGGCGAGTGCGCCGGCTATTGAAACTCAAGCGAGTCGGACACGGAGGAACCCTCGATCCTGCTGTGACTGGCGTTTTACCGATCGCCCTGGGCAAAGCAACCAGACTGCTGCAATATCTTCAACACAATAAAGCTTACCGAGGCACGATTCGATTTGGCTTAACTACTGCTACTGACGATTTAGATGGAGAAATTATCCATTCTCGACCGGTGCCAGAGTTGAGTTTGGAAAAAGTGCAAGCTGCACTGCCAAAATTTATAGGAAAAATTGAGCAGTTGCCACCGAGTTTTAGTGCGGTTCAGGTGGGAGGAAAACGCCTTTATGAGTTAGCTAGAAAAGGCGAAACTGTGGAAGTTACTGCTAGGAAGGTCGAGGTTTTTCGGCTGGAAATCTTGGATTGGCGACCGGGGGATTTTCCTGAATTGGATTTGGCGATCGCCTGCGGGGCGGGTACTTACATTCGGGCGATCGCGCGGGATTTGGGTGCGGTGTTAAATACAGGCGGTACTTTGGCTTGTTTGACTCGCACCGAAAGTAGCGGTTTTTTGATCGAGGAAAGTCTCAGTTTTGAACAATTGGAACTGCAATTGCAGGAGAATAAATTCTGCCCGATTTTGCCATCGGCGGTTTTGGGACATTTAGGTGCGATCGTCCTTTCCCCTGAATATACCAAACGCTGGTTTCAAGGACAGCGCCTCCCGATTCCCGAAACGCCGATCGGGCCAGAGGAGGAAAGTAGCAACCATCCCCCCCACAACCCAATACCCGAACATCCCTATCCCTTGCAGGTGTACGATCGAGACGGTAATTTTTTAGGTATCGGTCAAGTAGCGAACTCAGAGACAAGTACCATATTATCTCCTCAAATTGTGCTTTAAGTATCTAAAATAAAAATGAAAATAGGTATAATTGGTACAGGAAAAGTTTGCGGAACTCTAACCGCTGGGAATGCTCTCGATGCACCTAGCTTACAGCGGTACGAAACGAGATTGGCCTATAAATCTAATCAATCGCTGAGGTAAAAATTGTGAAGATATTGCTGATAGGATTAATCCGAGGCTACAAAATGGGGATTTCTCCTTACCTGCCTAACGCCTGTAGATTTCAGCCAACTTGTTCGCAATACGCGATCGAAGCAATAGAAAGATTTGGATCGGCCCGCGGCACCTCAATGGCAGTTAAGCGGATTTTGCGCTGTCATCCTTTTCATCCAGGCGGTTACGATCCAGTACCTCCTAAAAATAACGAGGGGAATTAGTTATTAGTTAGAAGCCGGATTTTAGTTATTAGTTAAGAGTGCAATTAGGTGTTTCATCCTCATGGCTAAAACTACCGAGGGGAATCACTCCCTAAGAGGGTTAAATTCGCACAATTACTGGTGTTTGTTAACCCAACTTCAGTAATATTACTGTTATCTTTCAAAACTCAGCAGCTATATAATGGTACAAACAGAGTACAGGGGATGCGAGTTGATATGTCTGCTACCGCAATCGGATACAAAATGTTGTCCCATACTCTGGCTGTACTCAGCCAGAAACAAGCAACAGGGAAACTGGTGTTAGAGCAAGGGGAACAACAGTGGCAACTTTACTTTTTTCAGGGTAGTTTGGTGTATGCCACGGGAGGAGCGCACAGAGCGAGACGCTGGTACAGGGCGATTGGGCAACACTGTCGAAACTTTCAAGTGGATCTCAGAGACCTCGATGCTGGAGAACTGTGGGAATATCAACTGCTTCAGCGAGGGATAGCAGCCAGCGAAATGAGCCTGGAACAAGCTAGGGCGATCGTCCACACCAGCCTTTCCGAAGTGTTATTTGCTCTGATCGGTCAATCGGGTTTGCGCCGGGAGTGGCGTCCGTCCCAGAAATATTTTTCTACAATTACCTCTTCTTTGCTGCTGTCTTTAACAGAAGTAGAGAAAATTCTGTGTTGTACAGAAGAAATTTGGCAGAAGTGGAAAGCAATGGGTTTGTGGCTGGTAGATCCAGAACAAGCACCACTTTTAAAAGCATCAGCCCAGTTGCAGCAAAATCGATTTAGCTCTAATTCTTTGATCGCTTTGGGTAACGTATTCAACGGCGAGAATACTCTTTGGGATATTGCATTTAAGAAAAAGCAGTGCGTGACAGTGGCAACTCGCGCTTTAGTTAATTACATCAAACAGGGTTTAGTAAATTTCCGAACAGTACCAGACTTACCGTCGCCTATAGAACAGTGGCGCCTTGCCGCAGCGATGGCCGGGGCGGGTCGCCCTTTAATTGCCTGTATCGATGACAGTCCGACAGTTTGCGAATTTTTAGAACAAATTTTATTGCCGGAGGGGTATCGAGTCCTAAAAATTCAAGACCCCATGCAGGGAGTGGGCCTCCTCGCAAAACAAAAGCCTGCTTTAATTTTTATGGACGTGGTGATGCCGAAGACAAGCGGCTTTGCTTTGTGCAATTTTTTGCGAAAAACACCTGCTTTTCGTGAAACTCCGATCGTGTTTTTGACCAGTCAAGACAGTATAATTGACCGCACGCGAGCGAAATTGACAGGTGCTTCCGATTTTTTGAGGAAGCCAGCCAATCCCGAACAGGTTTTGCAAATAGTTGACAAGTATTTGAAGGTAAAAGGCGATCGCCACCCTTCAGCAATTCACCCCCAAGATATACTCCATTCACGACAACTTACCCTGGCAAATTCTTGAACCCAAATTATGCTGATCAAGATCAAGCGTCACTTATCGGGCGCGTGAGCCTCCGGGGCACCCGATAAGTATTGTAAAATAAAGACGCTACCGAATTTTACCAATAAATCTTGTAGGGGGGGTTGCATGGTTTTTCTTGATTTCAAAGCCAAGATTTCCCTAAACCTGCTCAGCGGGTATTGATTTTAATATCTGTTCCAACCTCTTCACAAAAAGAATGCAACTGTAGGCAAGTTTCCAGCCAGAGGCTCATCAGTCATTTCCAGTTTTTTAATCTAAAATCTAAAATCTAAAATCTAAAATGGTATAATCCATAAAACTTGATATTAATTATGAGCGATCGCACCCCGCAGGTGAGCGTAGTAATTCCGGCTTACAACTGTGCTGCTTACGTCGGCCAAGCCGTA
This sequence comes from Microcoleus sp. Pol11C2, assembly GCF_036701505.1. Lineage (NCBI taxonomy): Bacteria > Bacillati > Cyanobacteriota > Cyanophyceae > Oscillatoriales > Microcoleaceae > Microcoleus > Microcoleus sp. Pol11C2. The sequence continues at coordinate 10,625 of NZ_JAUBQX010000021.1, read as the reverse complement.
GATAGCGTTCTGCACCAAACCTATACTAACTGGGAAATTATTGTCGTAGACGACGGCTCCCGAGACGATACCAAGTTAGTTTTAGAGAAATATGGCGATCGAATTCGCTACATTTACCAACAAAATCAAGGAGTTTCGATTGCCCGAAATCACGGCATCGAGCTATCGCGAGGAGAATTCATCGCCTTTCTCGATGCTGACGACTACTTTTTTCCCGACAAATTAGCAGCACAAATGGCTGTATTTGCAGCGCGACCAAATCTCGGAATAGTTCACAGCGGCTGGCGTCTGGTTAATAGTATAGGTGAACCGCTAAAAGATGTCAAACCCTGGCAAAATGTCCCTAAATTAGACTTAGAAATGTGGCTGCGGTGGAAACCAGTATTACCCAGCGCGATGGTATTTCGCCGTCAGTGGTTAAAGCGCGCCGGCGGATTTGATCCTCGATTTCCCCCGGCGGAAGATACAGATTTAGTGCTGCGTTTAGCCTTAATGGGATGCGAAGCAGAGTGGTTGCAGCAAGTAACTGTTTGCTACCGCCAGCACGAACAAAGCGCCATGTACAAAGGTTTACCGCAGGCTAAATCCCTCGCCGCAGTCATGGACAATTTTTTTGCCCGCCCCGAGTTGCCGGATAAAATACGTTTGTTGGAAAAGCAAATCAAGTACAGTACCTTAGTTTGGATTGCTTGGTATTTGTACCGCACCGGTCATGCTGTTGAGATGGTAGAGTTTTTGCAGCGTTCTTGGAATTATACGCCTTATTTGCCTGTGGAAACAGTAATTAATTGGGCGGAAGCTTTCGCCGAGTTTTCGCAGGATGCGGGAAATGAATTCGATGCTGATTTATTAGCTCAATCTTCCGAGTGGCAGCAGTTAATGCAGTGGACTATTCTCGGTACGCCAGCTTGATTGTGTTGATAGTCGATCGAGCTTTTATGTCATTTGTGGTTGATTCGTGATAGTATAATTTGCGCGTTCGTAAAAGCAGATTTTACCAACTATCTATAGCGCTTTTCACGGAGGTGAGATACACCTAATTGTACTCATCAAGGGTATATTATGTGATGCTGATCTGTAGGTGCGAAATTGTTAGATGTTCGATGACACTTGCAGATTGTTTCGTGCGACACACCTTACCCTACTGGTTTTCTAGGAACCTAGGTATATAGGACTTACGCAACTGGCACATTAAACAAAGGTATGTAGTTGCGCTTCAGCGCTCTTCTCTAAGTTAAGAGCGCTGAAGCGCAACTACATACCTAAATTTCAACCCCTATTTGTGACAGTTGGCTTTAGTCCAAATGGGATAAGTATCGGGATTTCTGAGTTCGATATTGCCGTCAATTCCTAATCCTGAATAGGCGTCGAGATTGGTAGTCTCGATCGGCTTATTTGAAGGTTTTTTGGACTTTTTATAAGTCTTTGAGTGTCATCCTATAGATTATTCCTTGGCAGAAAAGGAGTTGCCGCAGCTACAGCTTTGGGCGGCATTGGGATTGTGAAATCGGAAACCTCCGCCCATCAAGTCTTCTGAATAATCCAAGGTGAGCTCATTGAGATATTTTAAGTGCTGGGGGTAGATCGCAACTTCAATTCCCTCCGACTCGCATACAGCGTCTTCTGGGGCTGGCGCATCGTCAAATGCCATTGTATAAGACAAACCGGAGCAGCCGCTCGATTCCACGCCCAGACGAAATAAAGCATTGGGGTTCGGATGCTTCGACTTGAGGCGCGTTACTTCTGTTGCTGCTGTTTTGCTCAGATGAATCATTATGAGTAATTGGTAATTGGTAATTGGGAAGTAATGTTGAGTTTTGAAAATCTAGAATGTGCCTAGGCGTGTAACTTACCCGGAGAATGTAAAGTGCGCCGAACCGCGCACCTTACCCCTATATTTTTAGCAACTTGAGTTACTTAGCCTTTTCATTACGAGCATAATCGTCTTGAAAGCGGATAATATCATCTTCTCCGAGATATTCGCCATTCTGCACCTCAATTAAAACCAGGGGGATAACTCCCGGATTTTCCAGGCGGTGAGAAGTGCACTGAGGAACGTAGGTAGACTGATTTGTAAACAGAACTTGTTCAGTGTCGCCACAAGTAACTTTTGCAGTACCAGAAACCACAATCCAGTGTTCGCTGCGGTGGTGGTGCATTTGCAGGCTGAGGCGGTGTCCCGACTTAACTTCGATCCGCTTAATTTTATATCCTGGGCCTTCTTCTAAAGTCGTAAAGGATCCCCAAGGCCGCAATTCTGTAGCGGCTATTCCATTGGGTGCTGCAGGTGCGTGCAGGGTAGATACTTGAGAAATTTCTTGAATCTGAACCATGATTTTCACTCCTTGAGGATTGCTTGCGGAATCCTTTGGTAAACGACGTTGTTTTTTGAGATTAACTAATCTATAGTTAAAACCGAAGTCCACCTGCGGGGACTGGTTAGCCGACTGTAGAGTTTTGCAAGAGTTGTGCTCAGCCCGATCGACTTGCCTTAACAACCATAGCAAAACCAACATAGCTGTTGTCACCTGTTATTAGATCGATCGCCCCAATCTACATCAAATCTTCATAGAAAGGGCGCTGGTTCTTGAATATTGATTAAAGGTGAATCCTAATCCAGCTCTTGAGACTGCTGCTGCAAAACTTCTAGCATCTGGTTAGAGACCCTCTGGGATGAAACCTGGTAGAATAGTTAGACTTGAATAAGTTTGGATAATTTCTGTAAAGCAGTGATAAGTAAACCGAACGTCATATAGCGATCCTGGCATCCTTTGTGAATTTCTTACTCCCTCCCCTTGATAAGGGGAGGGTTGGGGTGGGGTAAAAAATTTACGACTCCTGCAAGGATTGCTATAGAGTTTTTTCAATTCTGCAACTAGGGTGGGAGAAAGCGGCCGAAAGCTATCTAACCTGGCTTTGAGTCGATCGACTTTTTGCAATTTTTCAGAAATACTCATTGCTGTTGAGAAGGCAAAATGCTGGTGGAGAATGTCACCCACACGCTGAGGATACAGTCGCATTAACAATGCTATAAACTCATTTCTCAAGAACAGGCTTTCGGGCCTGTTCCACAGAGAGTAAATTTTGTGGGCCCGGCCGGAAAGCCCGCCCTTGAAAAGCTTATTAACAAGGTGCAAGATGTGAGTTGGTATCGGAATTACTCATCTCTCTTCTCTTCTTCTGCGCTCTCTGCGGCCTCTGCGGTTTAATAATTCACATAATCGAAGAGTCTTTAAGCATAAATGTTTAACCTCCGGGTTCCCTAGTTAAGTTATCGGCTTTAACTATTTTTTTACGCTTGATCGAATAAGCTTTGATTTTTGGGTACATCTACCCAATTGAGTAGATCCACATATAATACATGATACTAGAGCGATCGGCATCCCATCCTCTACTCTAGATCAACATCTTTTCGCCACTTTGACAGGAGCATCAAAATGAACAGCAACGGACTGCCACAAAAGCAAGGTCTGTACGATCCGCAGTTCGAGCACGACGCTTGCGGAGTCGGATTCATCGTACACATGAAGGGTAACAAATCCCACGAAATTGTCGAGCAGGCACTGACAATCCTATTGAACCTCGACCACCGGGGCGCGTGCGGCTGCGAACCCAACACCGGAGACGGGGCGGGGATTTTGATGCAGGTGCCCCACAAGTTTCTCAAGAAAGTAACCGCGGCCCTAAACATCGAACTTCCCGAAGCAGGCGAGTACGGCGTTGGCGCGATTTACTCGTCGCCAAATCAAACTGAACGCGAAAACGGCAAACGCATTTTTGAGGAAATCGCGGCAGAAGAAGGCCAGGAAGTGCTGGGCTGGCGCGATGTGCCCACCGACAACTCGTCCCTCGGCGACACCGCAAAATCTAGCGAACCCTTCATGCAGCAAGTGTTCCTCCGGCGCGCCGCAGGTATTGATGAGGCGGCTTTCGAGCGGAAACTGTACGTCATCCGCAAACGAGCTCACAATGCCATCCGCAGGACTAACACAGACCCCTACTGGTACAATTCCACTCTCTCCTGCCGGACGATCGTCTACAAGGGTATGTTAATGCCCGTGCAAGTCGGCGATTACTATCCCGAACTGCACGATCCAGACATGGAAAGCGCTCTAGCCCTAGTTCACTCGCGCTTCAGCACGAATACTTTTCCGAGCTGGGAACGATCGCACCCTTACCGCTACATCGCTCACAACGGCGAAATTAACACGATGCGCGGCAACATTAACTGGATGCACGCGCGGCAATCGCTGTTCGAGTCGGAACTATTCGGCGATGACTTAAAGAAAATCCCCAATTTAATCAATATCGAAGGCAGCGACTCGACGATTTTTGACAATGCTTTGGAATTGCTGACTTTGGCCGGGCGTTCTTTGCCGCACGCTGTAATGATGATGATTCCGGAACCTTGGACAGCCCACGAGTCCATGAGTGACGAGAAAAAAGCTTTCTACGAATACCATTCTTGCTTGATGGAACCTTGGGACGGCCCAGCTTCGATCGCCTTTACCGATGGTACTTCGATCGGGGCCGTGCTCGATCGCAACGGTTTGCGCCCTTCCCGCTACTGCGTCACCAAAGACGACTTGGTAATTATGGCATCGGAAGCCGGAGTTTTGCCGATCGCCCCAGAACGAATTGTATCAAAAGGTCGCTTGCAACCGGGGCGGATGTTCCTGGTCAATACCGAGGAAGGCCGCATCGTCTCTGACGAGGAAATTAAAACCAAAATCGCCACAGAACACCCGTACCGCCAGTGGATCGACCAGCACATGGTCGAAATCGCCAAACTGAAAGATGCGCCGGCAGTAGCAGAATCTCATCCCGAAACATTATTGCAGCGGCAAATGGCCTTTGGCTACACCTTTGAAGAACTGCGGTTGCTGTTAGCGCCGATGGCGAAAGATGGCGTGGAAGCTGTCGGCGCGATGGGTGCGGATACGCCGCTGGCGGTGCTTTCCAATCGGCCAAAACTGCTTTATGAATACTTCCAGCAGTTGTTTGCTCAAGTTACCAATCCGCCAATTGATTCTATCCGGGAAGAAATTGTAACTTCTGCCGAAACTACGATCGGCGCTGAACGCAATTTGCTCAAACCGGAACCAGAAAGCTGTCATTTGATAGAACTGAAAACGCCAATTCTCAGCAATGAAGAATTAGCTAAGCTCCAACACGTAAATGAGGGCAATTTCAAGTCCGTCACCGTGCCGATTTTGTTTGACCCCAAAAGCGGCGTGAAAGGTCTAGAACAAGCGTTAGAAGAGGTTTTTGCAGCAGCAGACAGCGCGATCGCCTCCGGGGTGAATATCATCATTTTGAGCGATCGGGGTATCAGTCCAGACAAAGCCCCAATTCCAGCGCTGCTGGCAGTTGCGGGCTTGCACCACCACTTGATCCGTAAAGGTACGCGCACGCGGGCGGGACTCGTTCTCGAATCCGGTGAACCGCGCGAAGTGCATCACTTTGCGACACTTATTGGATATGGTTGCGGCGCGATTAATCCGTATTTGGCCTTTGAGACGATCGCCGATTCGATTCGCGAAGGATTGCTGCTAAATGTCGAGTACAAAACAGCTTGCAAAAACTACATCAAAGCCGCAACTAAAGGTGTGACGAAAGTTGCCTCGAAAATTGGGATTTCCACAATTCAAAGTTATCGCGGCGCGCAGATTTTTGAGGCGATCGGCTTAAACAAATCCGTAGTCGATAAATACTTTGCTTGGACAGCCTCGCGGATTGAAGGTGTAGACCTCGAAGTCATCGCCCAAGAAGCAATTTTGCGCCACAATCACGCATTCCCCGATCGCCCATCCAGCGGACATACTCTCGATGTTGGCGGCGAATATCAGTGGCGGAAAGAAGGCGAGGCGCATTTGTTTAGTCCGCAGACAATTCACGCGCTGCAAAAGTCAGTGCGCGAGGGCAGTTATACGCTTTTCAAACAGTATTCGGGCCTGGTAAACGAACAAAACCAGCAGCATTTTACCTTGCGCGGTTTGTTGCAATTCAAGCAGCGGGAATCGATACCCATTGAGGAAGTTGAGCCGATAGAATCAATTCTCAAACGCTTTAAAACTGGGGCGATGAGTTACGGTTCGATTTCTAAAGAAGCCCACGAATCGCTAGCAGTAGCGATGAACCGCATTGGTGGCAAATCGAACACGGGTGAAGGCGGCGAAGATCCCGATCGCTACACTTGGACGAACGATCGCGGCGACTCGAAAAACAGCGCGATCAAACAAGTTGCTTCCGGGCGTTTCGGCGTTACCAGCTTGTATCTTTCCCAAGCGCGGGAACTGCAAATCAAGATGGCGCAAGGCGCGAAACCCGGTGAAGGCGGACAGTTGCCCGGTAAAAAAGTATACCCGTGGATTGCGAAGGTGCGGAACTCGACTCCGGGTGTGGGTTTGATTTCGCCTCCTCCTCACCACGACATTTATTCGATCGAAGATTTGGCCGAATTGATTCACGACTTGAAAAATTCCAACCGGGAAGCGCGGATTAGCGTCAAACTCGTGTCGGAAGTTGGAGTCGGGACGATCGCGGCGGGTGTTGCTAAGGCCCACGCCGATGTCGTGTTGATTTCCGGCTACGACGGCGGAACCGGCGCTTCGCCACAGACTTCGATCAAACACGCGGGATTACCTTGGGAATTGGGACTGGCTGAAACTCACCAAACTTTGGTACTCAATAATCTCCGCAGCCGGATTGTCGTGGAAACTGACGGTCAAATGAAAACCGGCCGCGATGTAGTAATTGCTGCCTTGCTTGGCGCTGAGGAATTCGGTTTTGCGACCGCGCCGCTGGTGACATTGGGCTGCATCATGATGCGCGTTTGCCACCTCAACACTTGCCCGGTGGGCGTGGCGACGCAAGACCCGCTGTTGCGGAATAACTTTACCGGCGACCCCGAGCACACGGTAAACTTTATGACCTACGTCGCCCAGGAAGTCCGGGAAATTATGGCGCAGTTGGGCTTCCGCACGCTGAATGAAATGGTGGGGCGGACTGATGTTTTGGAAGCAAAACAAGCTGTGGAACACTGGAAGGCTAAGGGTTTGGATTTCTCGAAAATCCTTTATCAGCCGGAAGTTGGGGCGGATGTCGGGCGCTACTGTCAGATGGCGCAGGATCACGGTTTAGAAAAGTCTCTCGACATGACTGTGTTGTTGGATTTGTGCAAAGGTGCGATCGAAAATGGCGAAAAAGTACACGCCAAACTGCCGATTACCAATGTCAACCGCGTTGTCGGCACAATTCTCGGCAACGAAATCACCAAACGCCACTGGGAAGGTTTGCCGGAGGACACGGTGCACCTGCACTTCCAAGGCAGCGCCGGACAAAGCTTTGGGGCATTTGTGCCCAAGGGAGTCACCCTGGAGCTCGAAGGCGAAGCTAACGACTATTTGGGCAAAGGGCTCAGCGGCGGCAAGATTATCCTGTATCCGTCGCCAGCTTCTACCTTTGTCGCGGAAGAAAACGTGATTGTCGGTAACGTAGTGCTTTACGGCGCGACATCCGGCGAGGTTTTCATCCGAGGGATGGCGGGCGAACGTTTTGGGGTGCGTAACTCCGGCGTTAACGCAGTAGTTGAAGGTGTGGGCGATCACGGTTGCGAGTACATGACTGGCGGCAAAGTTGTAGTTTTGGGCGAAACCGGGCGCAATTTTGCAGCGGGTATGAGTGGCGGTGTTGCTTACATTTTGGATGAAGCGGGCGATTTTGCTACTCGCTGCAATATGTCGATGGTGGATTTGGAAAAATTGGAGGATGTTGAGGAAATTAGCGATTTGCGGCAGTTAATTCAGACTCACTTTGATTTGACTGGAAGTGCGAAGGCATCGAAGGTTCTGGCTGCGTGGGATGAGATGGTGCCGGTGTTTGTGAAGGTGATGCCGAGGGATTATAAGCGCGTGTTGCAGGCTATTGAAAGGGCGATCGCATCGGGTTTAAGCGGTGATGATGCGCTGACGGCTGCGTTTGAAGAAAACGCTCGCGATGTCGCTCGGATTGGCGGCAGTTAGTATTAGTATGGGTGCGTTACGGCTACCGCCTAACGCACCCTACTCGACTGGTTCCTATCAACAACACAAGAATCGCAGTTGAAACATAATGAAATTTAGCTGTAAAAATTTTTTAACTGTTGCTGCGTCTTTTCCTGTAAATTTATAACTAGCTTCTAATACCTGTTTAGATAATTTATTAAATTTTTTACATCCTGAAAATTATAACTTGTTTGGTTGATCGCCCAATTTAGCCAGCAAATCTTCACAAACAGGATTTGTCAAGTCACCGCCAAGAACTCGTAATACCGAAGCGCCCAAAAAAGCTGTAGTTAATACCATTCCGAAGAATTTATAATTGATGTCGATAGGAACTGGAAAGCATAGGCTAGGAGCAAATCTTACAAGTTACATTCAGCTACTCGCTTGAGAATTAACCTCCATCCAGCACTAGCAAAGCGAGCATTCCAGTACATCCAAAATGAAGTAGGGACAAGCCAAGTTATCGGTAAATGCCCAACAGGAGCATCAATAGTAAAATTAATTTTATTGTAATCGATCCAATTTTTTTCACTATGCCAACCCACTCGCTCAGCCAGTACAAAATAATCCTCATCCACTGCTTGATAGAGATTTGATATCGCACTAAATCCGAAACGTCCACGACTCGCTTTAACCCAGAGTCGATCTATCTTTTTTAACTCGGGACATGGAAAATTTTGAATGTCGTTGGCTGTGAGTAGGCGATCTTGTCTGGAATCTGCCCCGGCAATTTGCAGCATTAGTTGTCTGGTTTCAATGTCGGCATCTTTCCAATCTTTCCGAGTCAGGAAGTGATGCAGTTGAGTGTAGTCAGTTGTGGTCATTAATTTTATGATTGGTTTTATATTCTAAGCAGAACTCCTATAAGCCTCTCCTGAACTCACCGCTGCCGATTTAGTCAACGTTTGATTCATGGCTTTCTTTCGCAATAAATATAACGTTCATGTTCAGCGGTTGCCAGTATCCTTAGCAAGGCTCTAGGGAAATAAGATATTACCACCATACAACCAAATTAGCAATAATTCCCAAACAAATAACTTTGCAGTTTAACTAGATATTGACTTGCATATGATGCGACCCAAAAACCGATCTTTTCCTAAATTATTGCAGCTTTTATTTCCTGTCAAGAGCAACTCAAAAAAAAATTAGGATTTGCCAGTATCTACCAGGTTACCGGGAAGTTCATTGAGAACACAAACAAGTTTGCTAAAGTGTGAAACCTAGTGTTCGACAAAAATCTCTTTTCAATTTAAAAATTTCCTGTTGCAACTCAGTTATAATATGCGTTTATTTTATTCTATAATAAGCCTATGCCCCAGCTTGACATCATCCACTACGCTGTCAAAAACGTACCGATCAAATACGGCTGGACGATTACTGACGATCCGTATGTAATTCAGTATCGCAGAAAAACGCTGTACGCCAATCTCGGTGCGGAACAACCCATTGCTGCTGAACGGCCGGGACAGAAACTTGTAGTTGAAGTGAAAAGCTTTATCGGTGCCTCGAAAATCCAAGATTTAAAAGAAGCTCTTGGTGAGTATGACATTTCTCTTTACCTTTTAGAAGAAACAGCGCCGATCGCAAACTTTACGTCGCAGTTAGTGCGATCGCATATAAAAGTTTCTTCACTCAAGATGTAATTCAATTAATTGTAAACAGACATCAACTTCCGCTAATTATCGTAAATACAGAAGTAGAGGAAATTGTGCAATGGATAAACTAATCGAGTATCCCAAACTAATTAAGCGTATTTTGACCGAGTATATAGAATTGTGTGATCGCTCTTCCCAACAAGACATCGAGACATTCTTGATTGCAGACGAGCAAAACGGTCATTACATCTGGATGAACCTAGGCTGGCCTCATGGCGATCGCAAATTCTGGATTGAGGAAGTCTGGACAGAAGATGGGATTGCAACGGATTTGGTGCGCGCTGGAGTTCCCAAGGAAGACATTGTGTTGGCATTTCACGAGCCTGGGATGCGGCAGTACACAGATTTTGCAGTAGCTTCGTAGCAGTTCAGGGATGGGAAAATTAAAAAGCTCGATCGCACAGCTATTGATGGTTATTTAGTGAACAAAATTTTTTTTGAAACATTAGTGTACTTACCACCATATTCTCGTCTACCTAAACAAGATTTAGCCAAGAATAGTCTTAGTTAAAGAGTTGAACCCGCCCACAACTGGAACAGTTTGATTGTTTACGTTCTGGCAATTGAAGACGTCTTAGGTCAAGCGTCATAACTGCCTTAGCGGCTGCTATACTTCCCATCCCCGCAGTAAAAATCTTTTTCCCCAAACAAAAAGCGCCCCTATTTCTAGGAGCGCTTTTTGTCAATCAACAGCTAAAACTTAGCCATTGATAGAAGGAGCAACCAAAGCTACGGGAGTTGTTTCACCAGCAGCCAAGTCAAGCGGGAAGTTGTGAGCATTGCGCTCGTGCATTACTTCCATACCCAAGTTAGCGCGGTTGATCACATCAGCCCAAGTATTGATAACGCGACCTTGAGAGTCGATAATCGATTGGTTGAAGTTGAAACCGTTCAAGTTGAAAGCCATCGTGGAGATACCCAAAGC
>NZ_JAUBQX010000020.1:96752-103415 GCF_036701505.1 Microcoleus sp. Pol11C2 | reverse complement strand
CATGGTAATCATGATGACTTAATTCTGTGCAGTCTTCAGCGTTTTTCTCCCTCATAACTTTTGGGTCTTTCTATAATGCAGTTATACCACTGCGATACTCTTCCTTTCTCGGTTGTTAAAAGCTGCTGTTGTAGATAGAAAATATCTCAATCCCTGAAACTACTTTTAAACAAAACCCCCTGACGGGGTGACAAGAAAATTCAAAAGCTCGATAAAATTAATGAAATATCCATTAAACCTCTCTGACATAAGGAGAGCTTATTCTGTCTGCGTTGCTTAATCAGGGTGTGAAAAAAATAAGTGGAAAATCCCCAATTTTTGTGGATAGTGGTTTCTATGACTGGCATATTTAGCCTTTCATACCGTAAATCACCAACGCCATTGCGTCTAATCTAATTTTCATCAATTCCGCAATAGTTTCATGGCAAAGCTCCATCTCTACTCCCTCCGCTTCGCTCCGCCCACGATTGGCTGTATCATCCAATCCAAAAGCTACTATGAGGTTGTTGCGCTCGCCTCGCCTCAGTAAGGCGACTGATATATTTCTGACTTCCCATAAGCTTGAGCTTGTGTCTTTGTAAAATCCTACAACTATAAGCTAAAGCTATTAAGAATATTAAAGTTTTTAGGCGGTCGTCACAAGGGTAACTTTTTTGAAAATTATAGCAGACTGTTTGACAGTCCTTAAACATTGCTTCGATACGACTGCGACATTTAAACGCTGTTACAGCTAGTTTCAATTTGCCGATATTGGTGAGTAAATACCAGCCTTCATCTTCGCCACTATTTCAATATTTTCGTTGCCCATAACCAGCGACATCAAAACAGCCCAATACTTGCTGCTCATTTTAACTCCGGTCAAATAAAAGCTCGTACCTGGTACTAAACCACACTCACTTAACCGCTTAAATTCCTCTCCTTCTTCTTGAATATAGCGTCCCTGTTTTACTCTCAAAACAAACCTTATGTTCTTTTCACACAGCCCACTTGCAAGCTTTACGCTCGGAAATTCAGGCGTCTCCTAAAAGGACAATTTTATAAATTTTTAGCAGACCAAGAATGGGGCAGATTAAGCTTTGTTGTTCTCGGAGGTTGCTACAGCCACACCAAAGGCAATATCTGCCAGTACAACGGTAAAGCTCTCTTGTCCCCAATCAGGCTAATCATCAACAGATTTTTATCTGGCCACTGCGTTTTATCAATCGCGACCTTCAACTCTTGTTTATTTTTAAATTGAGTTCTGCAGATATATTCAAGCAGAAGAAACCAAAGCTTTTCAATCTTGAGGATAGGTACCTTGAGAAATCGTTGAATAGAACGTCGTCGGCTCTCAAACATGATAGGGGATGGCATCAATTTCGCCAATAACTCAATACTCACTTGTTTATGGGTTGGGAGCAGAAAAACTAAAATAGTCAGAGTCAAGTATTTTAGTTTTTGAGCTGCTGTTGGAAACAAATTTGGTCTGATTGAGGTAACATTTTTAAAAGATGGGGCTTCTTAACAATACTGACCCCATCTTTTTTTTCCAAAAATCGGTCATAACCCCGTCATCTGTATTGGTTGATATATTTTACAGTAAGCTCAGGAGAGCCAGAAACGTTATATATTTCTGCGTCTCGGACTGATATAAAAAAATAAAATTAATAGTGTAGGTTTTGTTTCTCAACCTAACCTACACTATTAATAATTTGTGTAAGGGGAATGCTTATTCCTAACTCTCATTATTCACGACACGGAAGCTACGGAAATACGGATAACTGTTGTTTTCCTGAGTCCTTCTTCTTCCTTGCTTCTTCCTCTTTCTTTCAACGTCCCAATTCCTCGTTACTAATTCCCAAATGACTCGTTTAGCCACAACAATAGAAGCCATACTTTACCTAAAAGGTCAGCCAGTGTCGATCGCAGAAATTGCCGAGATTGCCAAGTGCGATCGAGCCGAAGCCGAAGACGCCATCATCGAACTTATGTCTGACTCGTCCCACCGCGACAGTGCATTAGAAGTCGTAGAAACCCCCACGGGATACAGCCTGCAACTCAGAGAAGAGTTTGCCAGTTTAATGCAAACTTTAATACCTCCAGAATTAGGTGTGGGAGCTTTGCGGACGCTGGCTGCGATCGCCCTCAAAGGCGGCATCGCTCAGCCAGATTTAGTTAACTTGCGAGGTTCAGGAGCTTACCAACAAGTGCAGGAACTTGTAGAAATGGGTTTCGTCCGCAAACGGCGGCCGGCTGAGGGGCGGTCGTATTGGTTACAAGTTACCGAGAAATTTCATCGGTACTTTCAAGTAGACCAACTGCCAAAACAATTGCAAATTGACTTTCAGGCAAATTTGTACCCAAGCAATGACGAGTAGTTTGAAGTAGAATGTAACCAGCCAGAAATTAAGAATCGCCAAATGGTTTTTCACCCTGACTTTGACACATCCAATGCTCAACAAACCGCAGTCAATCCACTGCTGAAGTACCTCCAACACCAATCCCCGGAGGTTCTAGCCCGCGTCGCCAAGTCCGTCAGCCCCGACATCAGAGAAATTATCTCTCATAACGTTCAAGGACTGGTCGGCGTTTTGCCTTCAGAAAATTTTAACGTCGAAATTACCACTGACCGCGAAAACTTAGCAGGTTTGCTAGCTTCAGCGATGATGACAGGCTATTTTTTGAGGCAAATGGAGCAGAGGATGCACCTAGAAGAAAATTTAGCAAGCACCAGCTCGATTCAACCAAACTCGCCCAAAGACAAGTAAAAATATCAACGGGTTGGGGAAGCCAGAAAGATGAACGTTGTTCAGAAAAATCCATAATCCTGAATCATGAAGGCACAGGGAATTAAGAAACCGGGCTGTTAACCGGGTATCCCTCGCCCTACACGAAGGATTTTGGTGAAAAAACCCGGTTGCTGCGTCCAGGACTATAAAGCATCAGATTGATCTTTCATCCTCCACCGTTTGCCACTAATAGCAGTTTCCCAAAAGAAAGCAACTCTAGGTAAGCTTCAAATCCTTATCCCGTAAGTCATTGCCAATTCTGTAATCTAAAATCTCAAATGGTATTACCCACCGGCAGAGCTACCCGATAGGGGAAAAGCACCCGGACGTACTTTTATATTCTGAACTTGACCCACACGGTTAATTTCCAGTTCGAGTTCTTTGCCCACAGCAGTGTTTTCCACCCGTTCTTGCACGTCCCCAGGAGTGTTAACCGCAATTCCGTCAACTTTTTGAATGACATCTCCGGGCCGCAAGTCGGCTTTTTGAGCGGGGGAATTTTCCACGACTCGCGTCACTGCTACGCCTTGATCGAGGGTAATTTTATTATTATCGAGCTGTTTGTTGAGTTCCGCCTTGGTGGCGGCAGTCAAGCTGACCATTTGAATGCCGAGATAGGGATGTTCGGCTTTACCTTTGGCGAATAGCTGATCGGAAACTCGTTTGGCGGTTTCGATCGGAATTGCAAATCCCAAGCCCTGAGCGTCGGCGCGAATGGCGGTATTGATGCCAATTACTTCGCCTTGGTCATTGAGTAGGGGGCCACCAGAATTGCCGGGGTTGATGGCGGCGTCGGTTTGGATGAAGCGAACTCGCTTGTCGGGGATGCCGACTTGAGAACTCGATCGACCTGTAGCGCTGATAATGCCCACAGTCACGGTATTGTCGAGACCTAAAGGATTGCCGATCGCGATCGCCCACTGTCCCGGTACAATATTGTCCGATCGGCCCAAAGCCACCTGCGGCAGTTCCTTAGCATTAATCTTAACCACAGCGACATCCGTCAGCGGATCGACTCCCTGCACCTTACCCTCAAACTCGCGGCCGTCTTTGAGCGTCACCTTGACAGTATCCGTCCCGGATACAACGTGAGCATTAGTAACGATGCGGCCGTCAGAAGTGAGAATAAACCCCGAACCCGTACCTCTCTTGACTCGTTCTTCCGGCTGCGGCAAATTTTCCCCAAAAAATCGGCGAAACAACGGATTTTTGAAAGCTTCCGGTACTTGATTTGCCACCTTGGTTGATGCGTCAATCCGAACTACAGCCGGGCCGACTTTTTCGGCTGCTTCAGCAATAAAATTGGGATTGCTGCGATCGACCGCCCGATTTTCCAGAACTGGAGGAGACGCATAGGGGGGGATTTGCTGGCGCACTACTGGCAAAACCAATCCGGTTTCCAGATTGTTTGAGCCTTGCAGATAGCGATTTCCCAACCATCCCATACCTCCGCCGATTGACAGCAAAGTCACATAAAGGGTCGTTTGCTTAAAAGATAAACTCATTTAATAACTCCCGCTAGATACCTTATCCCCGCAGACACGTTCGGAATCAAGCATTTTTGTCTTGGCGACGGGAAGAAAGCGGGGCGGGGCGTACCGCTTCCTCAAGAACATAGCTGTTAACAAGCAGGCGCTGATGGGCTTCACAGGCAATTTTGCCGGATTTGCCAAGAGCGACTCAAACTAATAATTCTCATCCTAACTTGGCTTAGCCTGGGATTTACAGTCTGGGGGGTGGCTAAAGGTTGTAAATATGAAGCTTCACAGGATTTTAAAATTGTCAACTGTCCCAAATGAATACTTTTGTCTGTAGATAATGAGGTTTAAACGCTTATTTCCGCTGATTTCTGCACTAATTTGGTCGATCGCACCGGTTGGGAAAACGGCCGCAAATACCGAGATCCCACCTGCAAATCTTCCTTCAGGTATACCTGTAGAAAACCCTGACCCCGCCCGCGATTGCCCGAGTCCGGCTATGTCTCGGTTGCGCCGCCACACTGTGGCCCAGGGCGAAACCATAGAAAGCATCGCGCGGCAGTACAATGTGATTCCTGCGGCGCTGATCGGGATAAATCCGACGTTGCGGGGCGGTGAAGTATCTGCTGGAAGTGCGATCGTCATTCCTCCGTACAGTGGCGTCGAGGTAGAAGTGCCTGCAGGCTCGAATTGGCAAAAACTGGCAGAAGCTTACAAAGTGCCCGCAGATTTGCTATTTGAGGCGAATGGGTGCGGGCCTTTGGGGAAAACGGTGTTTGTGCCTGCGGTGAACAGGTCGATCGGGCCTTCTATCAATCCCGATGCAACGCCATCGGTGCAAGGATTTCCGCTGCCCGCCCCAGCAGTGGAAGCTTTGCGTTACGGGCGGCAATTGCATCCGGCGCGGCGCGAATTTTTTTTCCACAGTGGCGTAGATTTTTTGGCGTCGGAGGGTACGCAGGTTTTGGCGGCGGGCGAAGGGACTGTCGCCTTTGCCGGGTCGCAGGGGGATTACGGGAATTTAGTGGTGGTGAACCATCAAGCGGGGAAGCAAACGCGTTACGCTCATTTGAAAGATATTGCGGTAAAAGTCGGTCAAAAAGTGCAGTCTGGAGAAGTTTTGGGAACTGTGGGGATGACTGGAAAAAGAGACATTCCGCCATCTCATTTGCATTTTGAAGTTCGGTACAATTCGGGTTTGGGTTGGGTTGCTGAAGACCCGCTGCTTTATTTGCAAGCGACTCTTAAAAAATAGGATTGGTAGTGTGCTACGGGGGTGAGAACCATCCCCAAATCCAGACGGGGTAACAATTGATCTGTGTGGTGGCAAAAAAAGATAGGCAGCATAATTGTTACACGCTTGCATCCAAAAAAATATGTTACCAACATTTGACCAGACTCATTTACAAAAACAAATGATGCAAAACCCGTTTATTTTACTCACAATCTTTTTGAACCTGATACAATCGGAGAAACAAGTAACGATCGCACTAATCGAGTTCCCATTAATCACTTATTGGTTAACAACTTATTGCCCGATCGCACATTTCTCTCAAATTTGATCGCCCATCCACAAAAAACCTGATCGCCCATCCACAAAAAACCCGGCGGTTGAAACCCAAAAACCCCGGCGGTTGAAACCGCGGCTACACAGACAAAACCCGCCTTCGCGGGTTGAAGATTTCAGCCGATGATTTTCAATCTCCGAATATCCTCTTCGTCCGCGTAGGCGGACATCGTTTGTTTAGACGCGGTTTCCAACCGCCGGGATTTCAACCGCCGAGGTTTTCAAATTAGATCGCCCAAATCGACCCAAAAATCCGATTATCGCCCGCCGCTAACTCCCTCCAATCGCAGGAAATGCACCCGGCCCGATCTATCGCCCGCTACAACTGTCACTCCATCAGGGGCGATCGCACAGCAATTAAACCCATGTTCTCCGCTGAAAGTACCAACCTCTTCACCGCTAAACAAATCCCAGACTTTCAGGGTATTATCCATTGAAGCGGAAATCGCTGTTTTGCCGTCCGGTGCGATCGCCACTGCCGTTACCCGGTGATTATGACCAGTAAGAGTTTTCAGTTCCCTGCCTGTCTGGGTGTCCCAGATTTTCAGGGTTTTATCCATTGAAGCGGAAATCGCGGTTTTGCCGTCGGGTGCGATCGTCACTGCTGTTACCCAGTCATTATGACCAGTAAGAGTTTTCAGTTCCCTGCCTGTCTCGGTGTCCCAGATTTTCAGGGTTGAACCGTCTGAAGCGGAAATCGCGGTTTTGCCGTCTGGTGCGATCGCCACTGCTGTTACCGAGTGATGAGGACCAGTAAGAGTTTTCAGTTCCCGGCCTGTCTCGGTGTCCCAGATTTTCAGGGTTGAATCGTCTGAAGCGGAAATCGCGGTTTTACCGTCGGGTGCGATCG